>JAODNO010000626.1 GCA_025465235.1 Pseudonocardia sp. | reverse complement strand
CGGCCGCAAGGACCCCGCCGCGCTGCACGCCCACCTGCGCGCAGCCGCCCCGGGCGCGACCGGCCCCGCCGGCGCCGCGGCCGCCGTGGTCACCAAGGCGTTCGTGGCCGCGTTGACTGCGATCGTCGCCCAGATCCACGCACTGGACGCGCACATCGCTGCGCTGCTGAGCGAGCACGCCGACGCGCACATCTTCCTGTCCCTCCCGCGCGCCCAGGCGCTGCGCGCTGCCCGGCTGCTGGCCGAGATCGGGGACTGCCGCGCCCGGTTCCCCACCCCCGAGTCCCTCGCCTCGCTCGCCGGGGTGACGCCCTCGACGCGGCAGTCGGGGAAGACGAAGACCACCACGTTCCGCTGGTCAGCTGACAAACAGCTCCGCGACGCAGTCTGCGACTTCGCCGCCGACTCCCGCCACGCCAACCCCTGGGCCGCGCAGCTCTACCAGCACGCCCGCGACCGCGGGCACCGCCACCCCCACGCGGTGCGGATCGTGGCCCGGGCATGGCTACACGTGATCTGGCGGTGCTGGCAGGACCACCAGCCCTACGACCCCGCCCACCACCGCGCACTCCAGACCGTCCTCGACCAAGCCGTCACCCTGCCCGAGGTGGCCGCGGCCTGACCTCCTCTCCGAGCGAGGCCGGGCCCAGGCAACGCCCGGCCCCCGGAGGGAGTCGGCCCCCAGGGCCGATGCCGTGAACTCAACGGAGGGCAGAACGGTGACCCGGTGATCAAGTGGGTCTCTCCTCGCGTCAGCGCGACGGATCCCTACTCGGGGTTCCGGCGGTGGTCCAGGCTCGCCGAAGGCGACCGCGCAGCGGCCGCAGGGCCTGGAGCGACGCCGGGTTCCCGGGCACCGTCACAGCGCTGACGCGAGGAGAGACCCACCCGCCCGCGTCTCCGCGGCGATCTACACACCTGCCGGCCCGGATGACCTAGGTTCGGTCTCGTGGACCGGCCGGGCAGCGAGGACAGCGAGTCGTGGCCCGACTGGGCTACCGAGCCCGTCGTCGTCGTTGACCACGACCCGGCCTGGGCCGGGCACGGCATCCTCGAGCGCGACCTGCTCCAGGCGCTCGTGCAGACGTGGCTCACCGGGGATATCGAGCACGTCGGCTCCACCGCCGTCCCCGGCCTCGCCGCGAAACCGATCATCGATCTACAGGCCCCGGTCGACGACCTCGGCATCGCCGACGCGATCGCCCAGGTCATCGCCCCGCACCAGTGGCACTACGTGCCTCCTGAGCTCGATCAACGTCCCTACCGTCGGTTCTTCGTCAAGGTTCTCGACGACCACCGCGTCGCGCACCTGCACCTGATTACGACCGGCTGCAGCCGCTGGCACCAGCAACTGGCCTTCCGCGACGCGCTCCGCGCCGATACCGCCCTGGTCTACGCCTATAGCCAGCTCAAGATCCGACTTGCCCACGATCACTATGACGACCGTGAGGCCTACGCCGCCGGCAAGCGACAGTTCGTCCACGACGTTCTCTCAAGACACAAGGTTGACACAGGGCTAAGGGCCGACAGGCCCCCGCCGCAGGCGGTCCACCAGCTTTTCGCACGGCCGGCGCGGCCCTGAGCGCAGACTCAGCGAGCAGCAACCGCCGGCCGGCATCCGCACGCCCCACCAGCGCCCCGGCACGGCGTCGCATCGTCCAGGAGTGAACATAGATCCAGACCCCGCCCGCGCGGGCCCGTTCTGGCAAACCCACCGGTCCGTGATCGCCGCCGTCGAGCTCTGATCGCAGCCTCGCAGGCAGGACACAGCTCTTCCACTGCCGGTTGCCGCCACCACCCGTCGCGGCGGCCGTCTTCCTGACCGGCGGCGAGGTGTTGGTGCCGATCACCACCGCGGGGTCCTCGCCGCGCTGCCCGTGCTGCTGGTCCTGGACAACTTCGAGGACAACCTCACCGGCACCCCGACTGACACGCGCCGGACCGGGCGTCCGGGCTGGCGGTCGGTCCGCGACCCCGCCCTCGCCCATCTACTCGCCGCCATGGCCGGCTCCCCGGGCTCGTCCGCCCTTGGCGCCGGCGCGTACGGCTGCCGCTGTTGGAGCGGCCGCTGGTAGCTCTGCTGCTGGTAGTAGCCGTTTCGCGGGCCGGTCGGCCGAGTCAGCGAGCAGCTCGTAGGTTGCATCCGGGGCATGCAACCACGCCGCCGGCGCTCGCCCGCCCGCCCGCCCGGTATAAGACAGGATCGCCGCGGGGACCAGTCCGAATGCCGGATCTACGTCTCGTCGCCGTGAACGTTCAGGTACGGCTGGGCCCAGTCGTAGGCCGTGGTTTGCCGGATGCCCGTCTCGCGGGCGATCCGGGGCCAGGACAGGCCTCGTGTGTGTAGCTCTGCGAGCAGCCGGCCTGTGCGCTCCCTGCTGGCCGCGCGGATCTGCTCGGCTTGCCGAACGGCGGCGATCAGTTCTTCGTCCGACAGGCCGCCGACCGGCTCGGCGAGGCGCCGTGCCAGGTCATCTAGATCATCGGCCACGTAACGACGCTAGGTTGCGGGCCTTTCGGAAATTCGAAAGACTGACCGAGTGAGGGAAGCGGTCTACTCCGTCCACGCCACCCGGCCTGACGACATCGGCACCGTCGAGATCGTGTTCACAACCGAGCGCGAGGCACGGGCCTACGCCAAGGACCGGTCAACGGACTGGCGAGTCCTGGCAGCCTCCGTGACGAGGTTCGTGATAGGCGAACTCGGTAGCCGCCACCCGGTCGCCTGGTTCGTCGACGGCCGGGAACAGCCGCAGCGACGGGTTCGGCCGGGAAGGCTCTACCCACTCGCGTCCGCAGACGGACCGGACGCTGATCCGGGCGACGGCTCCGCCAATCCCGCCGGCGGACCTCGGTAGCCGCGGCGTGGTCTCGGCCATGCACGCCCACAACGGCGCTGCGTAGGGACTGCTGTGGCTGATGCACGCCTGGTGCCCGGCGAGGGTGTCGGCGAGCCAGGCGCATTGCGGCGGACCTGATCAAGCGTCTGGACGCCGGCGAGTTCGCGCCGTCGGCTCGCGTGTCGAGCGAGCCGGCACGGTCCACAGGACCCCAGCCGCGAACGGCGTAGATCTGATCCGCCACGCCGGAGCGATCGAGCTGCGTCTACCCCCGGGACACGACCTGCTCGACGAGGCCATCGCCTGCATCCGCGGCCTGCCCGCGACGCCCTGACCTGGCCACAACAGCCTCCCAACCAACACCGGAACCCCGCTCACCCAAGGCGACACTCGGGCCGCCCGGCTGTCCACAACCCCGAAACGAGAACGAAACGACAAACATCACACGAGAAAGATCAACACTACGGCTACTTGCGGAATCGGGTCAGACCTTCCTCATCAACCAAGGAGGGCTCTCGGTTCCGCCAGTGCAACGTCACCGGCTTGCAAGGCCCGCTGCCCGCTTCTCACGTGAGTGGTCATCGGTCGTCGATATTGGGCGTTTTGGGACCGGGTTCCTCCTCGACGGTCTGGGGCAACGAGGCTTCGTACGCGGAGGTGGGCAGGCGCCTTCGTGTTGATGGCGATCTCGGTGTGAGCTTGGGCCGCCGGAGCGGGGTGGCGATCCAAGATTGGCCACCGAAACTGTCAGGAGCGGCTCCCTCACCGAACCGACCGGATCTCGGTGGCGCCGATCTCAGGGTCGGGGTCCACTGCCGAGGTGGCCATGATCGCGCCCCGGCGGGCTCCGAGCCAGCCCTGGTCGCCGACGCCGAGGTGGTAGGGCACGTCGACCACGACCACGCCCGGAGTGAACAGCAGCCGCGCTTTGAACCGCAGCGCGCTCTGGTTGTGCAGCAACTGCTGCCACCATTTGGTGACGACGTACTCCGGGATGAACACCATGAACACCGTCTGCGGGTTCGCCGCGCGTAGCTGCTTGACATAGGTGATCAGGGGACCGTTCAGGTCCCGGTAAGGGGCTTCGACCACGGTGAGCGGCACCGGAACCGCGCGCTGCTCCCAGTCCGCCCGGAGCTGCCGGGTCTCCTCATCATCGATGTTGAGCGTGACTGCGCTCAGCACAGCCGGACGAGTCGCACGGGCCAGCGCCAAGGCCCGCAACGCGGGCTTGTGCAGGCGCGAGACCAGCACCACGGCGTGCACCCTGCTCGGCAGCGTCACCGCGGGGTCGTCCGGATCGGGGGTGACCTCCGCCGTGACGCGGCGGTAGTAGCGGTTCGTCGCCCGCATCGCCACGAATAGCACCACCATCGCGACGACCGCGAGCCACGCGCCATGGGTGACCTTGGTGGCGAACACGACGACGAGCACGACGGCGGTGAAGATCGCCCCGATGGTGTTGATCGCCTGCGACCGGCGGATGGCGTGGCGCTCCGCGCCGCCGAGCCCATCGCTGACCGACCGGCCGCCACCACGACCTGTGTCGCTGCCGCGCAAGGAGCGTTGCCAGTGCCGCACCATTCCGAACTGCGAGAGTGTGAAGCTGGTGAACACCCCGATGATGTAAAGCTGGATCAGCCGGTCGAGGTTCGCGTCGAAGCCGATGATCAGCGCGACCGCCGCGGCCGCGAGGAGCACGATCCCGTTGGAGAAGACCAGCCGGTCCCCGCGGTTGTGCAGCTGCCGCGGCAGGTACCGATCTCGCGCCAGGATCGAGGCCAGCCCCGGGAAGCCGTTGAACGCGGTGTTCGCCGCGAGCACGAGGATGGCCGCGGTCGCCGCCTGGAACAGGTAGAACACCGGCGAGCCGCCACCGAACACCGACACCGCGATCTGCGAGATCACCGACGGGTCGCCATCCGGCAGCGCGCGGGCATCCAGCGCTACCGCGAGCACGGTGATCCCACCGAACAGCACCACCGCGATCAGTCCCATCATCGTCAGCGTGATCGCGGCGTTGCGGGCCTTCGGTTTCTCGAACGAGGGCACGCCGTTGCTGATCGCCTCCACCCCCGTCAGGGCGGTGCAACCCGATGCGAACGCCCGTACCAGCAACAGCAGCATCGCCAGCCCCGCGACCCCGCTCGTCGCCGGCACCGGTAAGCCCGCGGTGGACGCGGGCGGCAACCCCACCGTCACTGCCTTGACCCCGGCCCATACGAACATCAACACGGTCAAGCCCACGAAGGCATAGGTGGGCACGGCGAACGCCCGCCCCGACTCCTTCGTCCCCCGCAGGTTGGCCAGCGCGAGCACCACGATCAGCCCGATCGCGATCGCCACCGCGTGTGGCGAGAGCACCGGGAACGCCGAGGTCACCGCCACGACACCGGAGGTGACCGACACCGCCACGGTCATCACGTAGTCCACCAGCAGCGCCGCGGCGGCTGCCAGTGCCGCGCCCTCGCCGAGGTTCTCCCGACTGACCACGTAGGCGCCCCCGCCGGACGGGTAGGCGAAGCAGGTCTGCCGGTAGGACGCAACTACCGTCACCAGTAGCAGCGCCACCACCACCCCGATCCACGGCGCCGCGCGCAGAGCCACCAGACCGCCCGCGGCCAACACCAGAACGATCTGCTCTGTCGCGTAGGCGACCGACGAGATCGGGTCGGAACAGAACACCGCGAGCGCCACCCGCTTGGGCAGCAACGTCTCGCCGAGCCGGGCACTACGTAAGGGCCGCCCCACCAGCAGGCGCTTGACCACATCGAACACTGCATCAGTTTCGGCGCGCAGGTCGTATCCAATGGCTCGGCGCCCGTCAGGAAAACGTCAAGATGTCATCACCCTCGCCAAACCATCGCATCCACTCGGGCCGCGTAGACGCCACCGCCAGCGCCGGACCCGCTCCGGGTTGCGGATGTTCCAGGCGGCCCACCGCGAGCCACCCACTGCGCCAACCACACCGCGCCTCGCCAGCTCGAGCTGCTCACCGCACGTCACCTCGGGGCGGTCTCGACGAGCCCCGCGATACACGCAGTGATCGTCTTGGTTGGGCGGTCAGCCACCCGCCACCGTCCGGCGCTTCGTCTCCTGCCCGTCGAGGATCCCGGCCAGCAGCACTCGGGTTGAGACCCGAGGTATAGCGACGGCGGTGGTGGGTATCCGCCGTGGTCCATCAACCGACGACCTCACGGAGGATGCGGTGGCAGAGCGAGGCAGCGCCAAGCACGGTTTCCTGAAGGACGAGGTTCTCGAGCGCGAGATCGAGAACGAGCTGCGCGGGCGGGGCCCCACCCGTGAGGCGTGGCGGGCGCCGGACGCAGAGTTCCCGGACGAGGAGGAGATCGAGGAGTTGGGGCTGGACGGGCCGCCGCGGCCCGAGCTCCGGGACCAGTAAGCGCGCATCCCACGACCTGTGCGCCCGGGTGCCCCCTGACACCGTGTCGCACCGGCTCCAGCATGGGAGAGACGATGGATTACCAGGGCTTCATCACGGTCGTCCGGGAACGGGCCGACCTCCCGGAAGCGGAGGCCGAGCAAGTCGCCTGCCGGACGCTGCGCACCCTTTCCCGGCGAATTTCAGTGGGAGAGGCCGAGGACATTGCCGAGCGCCTACCGCAGCAACTGCGATCGTGTGTCGAACTCGACGGTAGCCGGCAGACGTTCCACCTGGATGGGTTCATCAAGCGCCTCGAGGAGCAGCTGGGAGTGGACCGAGGGAAGGCCGAACGAGAGGCCAAGGCGGTCGTCGCTGCGCTGTGGAGCACGATCGGCTCGGACGAGTTCGACGACATGCGTTCGGAACTGCCGAAGGATTTCGGCCCGTTGCTCGACGAGGCGGTGGCGGAGGCGCCCAGGTCAGGGTTGAAAGACGCCCCGTTCACCGGGCCACTGTCGTTCGACGAGTGGGTGAACCGGGTCGCGGAGCTCGCGGGGATGGATCGGGAGCGAGCCATCCGCGCCACCGAAGCGGTGCTCGAGGTCCTTGCAATGCGGATCACTGAGGGTCAAGTGGCGGACCTGGCGCCGTTCGTGCCGGTGGAACTCCGTCCCGCGCTGGAGAACGGCGTAGCTCGCAGCGGCGGGAAGGCCATGCCTTTGTCGGCCGAGGCGTTTCTGCGCGAGGTCGCCAGGCGCGAGCGCCTTCCGCGAGCGGAAGCGTTCAAGCACGCGAGGGCCGTACTTGCCGTGTTGCGTGAGGGGGTGGGGGAAAAGGAGTTCAGCGACACGGTTGCGCAGCTCCCCGGTGAGTTCCGCGAGCTGTTGAGGCAGGACTGAGAGCGGACGAACTCGGCCGGCCAACCCAATCGATCATCCGTCGAAGCAAGAGCGTCGTGAAGACTCAGCACACCGGCGAGTTGATCGCATGGTGCCGGCAACGGTGCTGGTAGGGGTGTCAGCATTCCGATGCGGGAGTAGCCTGCCTCCGTGAACGCATGGGAGCGTGGCCACCGGCTCCCGCTCGGCGCGGAGCTCGCGCTGGCGTTCGCAACCGGCGCCGGAACCTTTGCCTTGGCAGCCGTGGCTCTCAAGGGCATCGACTCGAGGGTCGTCGTCGCGTTCCTGGGCGTTGTGTACCTGTTCGCCGTGATCGCGATCGCCCGGTTCGCGAGCATCGTGTACGCGGTCCCGGCGGGGATGGCGGGGATGCTCGCCTACGACTGGTTCTACCTCCCCCCGACCCACCCGCTCGAGTTCCCGGATTCTGCCAACCTCGTCGACCTCATCGTCTACCTGGGCATAGCGGTCCTCTTGGGCGAGCTGGCGGCGCACGCGGCCCGCCGCGCCGAGGCCGCCGAGCAGGCCCGCGGAGAAATCGCTGACGAGCAGGCGGCGCTTCGCCGAGTGGCGACCCTTGTCGCCCGGGGTGCACCCGCGCATGAGCTCTTCGCCGCGGTGGCAGCGGAGGCCGGCATCCTGCTCGACGTGCACGGCCTCCGCATCGCCCGCTACGAGGACGAGACGGAGCTCGTGCACGTGGCCGAATGGAGCAAGCCCGGACACGACGCTCCCACCTACGATCGGGCCAAGCTCAAGGGGACGAGCGTGTCTGCGGAAGTGCTCCGCACGGGGCGCGCCGCCCGCATCGACAACTACGAGGGCATTACGGTGCGGGCGGCGTTCGCTCGTGGCGTGGATGCGAAGTCGGTAGTAGGCGCTCCGGTCGTCGTCGAAGGCCGCCGATGGGGCGTGATGATCGCCTGATCCGGGAGCGGCCCGCTCCCCACGGACATGGAACGTCGGTTGACCGAGTTCGCCGAACTCGTCGCGACGGCAATCTCGAACACCGATGCGCGGACGGGAATGGCCCGGCTCGCCGATGAGCAGGCTGCCCTGCGGCGGGTGGCGACGCTGGTGGCGAAGGCGGTGCCGACCGCCGAGGTCTTCGAGGCCGTCACCCGGGAGGTCGGGCTGCAATGCGACGCCGACCTCGCTCGCATGGAGCGCTTCGAGCCGGACCGCACGGTCACCGCGATCGCCGCCTGGAGCCGGGTCGGTGACGCCCAGCTCGCTGTGGGCAGGCGCTTCGCGCTCGAGGGGGAAAGCATCGCCGCCCAGGTACTCGCGACCGGCCGGCCGGCCCGTATGGACACCTTCGTGGGCGCGTCGGGGCCCATCGCGCGCGAGGCCCAGGCGCTGGGCATCCGCGCGTCGGTCGGCTGTCCGGTTGTCGTCGGCCGGCGGACGTGGGGATCGATCGCGGCGTCCACGAGGCGCGAGGCGCCGTTCCCCCCGAACACGGAGTCGCGCATCGCGGACTTCACCGAGCTCGTCGCCACGGCGATCTCGAACGGGGAGGCGCGGGCAGACCTCCTCGCCTCGCGGGCCCGCATGCTCACGGCCGGCGACGACGCTCGCCGCCGCGTCGTGCGCGACCTGCACGACGGCGCGCAGCAGAGCCTCGTCCAGGCGATCCTCACGCTCAGGCTCATCGAGCATGCGCTCGAGGAGGACGACAAGGCGGCCACAGCGCTTGTCGGCGAAGCGCTCGACCAGGCAGAGCATGCCAACGCTGAGCTCCGCGAACTGGCGCACGGCATCCTTCCCGGCGCCCTGGCCCACGGCGGTCTGGCGGCCGGCGTGAGGGCGCTGGTGTCGCGCCTGCGCGTGCCCGTCAACGTGGACGTGCCCTGCGACCGGTTCCCTCCCGAGATCGAGGCCAGCGCCTACTTCGTCGTTGCCGAAGCGTTGACGAACGTCGCGAAGCACGCCGGCGCACAGAGCGCGAACGTCACGGCACGGGTCGACGACAGCGTGCTGCGCGTGCACGTGCGGGATGACGGAGTCGGCGGCGCCCGCGCCGACGGAACCGGTCTGGTCGGGCTCAACGACCGCGTCGCGGCGCTGGGAGGCCGGCTGGAGATCGAGAGCCCCCCGGGCGACGGCACCCGGATCGCCGCCACGCTGCCGCTGCAACACTGACGCGAGCCCCGATCGTCGTTGGCGATCACCCAACACGCGGAGTTCGATGCCGGCCTCGTCATGCACCGCGAGGAGGTCGCCCACGGGCTCCGGCGGCCCCAGCGGGCGCACCGGCACCGCCGCGACATAGGCAGACGGCTCCGGTTCCCCGAACCGGCGCGCCGGCTCCGGCTCTATGAACGGACGAAACAGCACGGCCGGGAATCGGTAGGCGTACAGGTGCACCGACCACATCCGCTCCAACCAGGCGTACTCCACGGTGTGCACCCGCGACCCGCCGTACGGGCCGATGATCCGCGCTACATCCGAGCTTGTGGAGCCGGCGCCCGCCCACACCAGCACGCGTGGGCACTGCCGCGGGAACCAGTAGGCACGAGCGCTGTCCATCGGATCAGCGTCCGGCCCCACAAAAAGCAAAAAGAAGTGGATTCGAACCCCACACCTACGCATTACGGGAGACACGTACGTGGGCTCCCTGACCAGCCCTCCAGATTCCACGCCGGATTCCACCGATGGTTACACCCCGCTGACTGCGAGTAGCCAAGGTTGTTCCGTCATCGGCTGGGGTCCGGATAAAACAGGCGAATCGACGGTCACGAAGGCCTTCGGTGGGACCAGTCGAGGAAGCGTGCGGGCACAGGTTACTCTCAGCGCACAATCGCAACCCTGTTGCACCGTCGCAGCAGAAATGTTGTGTGGAGGAAACAATGACCCGAGCGACAGGTTCCCCGAGGTGACGGCTGAGGTGGAGCGTCCGGCGTACGACTCTCTCGGCATGCAGACCGGAGGCATCCGGCGGGTCGATCCGCCGCAACTCGAACACGGGATGTGGGGCGCCGGACCCACCCCCGCACCGCGAGGCGGGGAACCCCTGGCCCCGCGACGTCCGGACTACGCGGCCATCCAGAGCAGCCGTGAGTTCGCTGAGCTCCGCTCGAGGCTGCGCCGGTTCGTGTTCCCGATGACGTTCGTGTTTCTGAGCTGGTACCTCACGTTCGTCCTGCTGGCGGCCTACGCCCACGACTTCATGGGCACGCAGGTCTTCGGCCTGATCACGGTCGGCATGCTGCTGGGCCTGGCGCAGTTCGTCACCACGCTGGCGATCACGCTCACCTACAACCGGTACGCCAAGCGCAAGCTCGACCCCCAGGTCAACCTGGTGCGCACCCAGGCGGGAGTGGGTCCGGCGTGAACGTCGTACTGGCGGCCGACGCGATCGGCGATCCGGTGGCGAACATCGGGGTCTTCGCGGCGTTCGCGGTGGCCACACTGGCGCTCGTCTACGTGGTGAGCCGGGGTGGCACGTCCACCGCGGACTACTACGCGGCCGACTCCGGCTTCACCGGCGCGCAGAACGGGATCGCCCTGTCCGGCGACTTCCTGTCGGCGGCCTCGTTCCTCGGCATCGCAGGCGCCATCGCGGTGCACGGCTACGACGGGTTTCTGTACTCCGTCGGCTGGGTCGTGGCCTGGCTGGTCGGCCTCCTTCTGATCGGCGAACTGCTGCGCAACACCGGTCGGTTCACCATGGGCGACGTCATCGCCTACCGGATGCGTCAGCGTCCCGTGCGTGCAGCCGCCGCGGTCTCCACGCTGGTGATCTCGTTCTTCTACATGCTGGCGCAGATGGCCGGAGCGGGCGGTCTCGTCGCGCTGCTGCTCAACATCACCGACCGCACGGGCCAGTCGATCATCATCGCGATCGTCGGTCTGATCATGATCTTGTACGTCCTCGTCGGCGGCATGAAAGGCACCACCTGGGTGCAGATCGTCAAGGCCGTGCTCCTGCTGCTGTGCGTCACCATGATCACGGTCTTCCTGCTGGGCAAGTTCGACTTCAACTTCTCCTCGATCCTCCAGCAGGCCGTCGCCAACAACCCGCTCGGCAACGCGATCCTGAAGCCGGGCACCCTGTACGGCGGCAACGAGCTGGACTTCGTCTCGCTGGCACTGGCGCTCGTGCTGGGCATCTGCAGCCTGCCGCACGTGCTGACCCGCTTCTACACCGTGCCCAACGCCGTCCAGGCGCGCCGCTCGGTGGTGTGGGCTGTCTGCACGATGGTCGTGTTCTACCTGTGCACGCTGGTGATCGGTTACGGCGCCAGCGCGCTCGTCGGCTCCCCGGCCATCCTGAACGCTCCGAGCGGGGAGAACTCCGCGGCGCCGCTGCTGGCGCTGCAGATCGGCGGGCCCGTGCTGCTGGGCATCGTTTCCGCGGTGGCCTTCGCCACCATCCTGGCGGTCGTCGCCGGGCTGACGCTCGCCGCGTCGGCGTCCTTCGCCCACGATGTGTACGCCAACATCATCAAGCGCGGCCGGACCGACCCGCGCGCGGAGGTCAAGGTCGCCCGGATCACCGCCGTGGTGGTCGGAGTTCTGGCGATCCTCGGGGGAATCCTGGCGAACGGCCAGAACGTAGCGTTCCTCGTGGCGCTGGCGCTGGCGCTCGCCGCATCGGCGAACCTGTCCACGATCCTGTATGCGCTGTTCTGGAAGCGGTACAACACCGCGGGCGCCCTGTCGAGCCTCTACGGCGGCCTCGGCTCCTGCCTGCTGCTGATCATGTTCTCGCCGGTGGTGTCGGGCAGCCCCACGTCGATCTTCACGATGGTCGACTTCCACCTGTTCCCGCTGAACAACCCCGGCATCGTCTCGATCCCGTTCTCGTTCCTCTGCGGCTACATCGGCACGATGCTCGGCGGCAGAAGCGAGAGCCCGGACGCGCAGAAGGAGATGGAGGTCCGATCCCTCACGGGCATCGGCGCCGACCTCCGCCAGTAGCGGCCCGCAATGCTTCGAAGACCGCTACACCGAGTTTCGCATGCCCCCCACCGCGGGTCCGGCGATCAGGAATAGCAAACATCTGGTCACGGGTTTGCCCCAGCATGACCACCACTCAATTCGACCCGCACACGCTGCTCGCCGAAAGCCGGCTCGGTGTCCTCGCGACGATCAAGTCGGACGGCCGCCCCCAACTCTCCCCCGTCACGCCGTCCTACGACCGGGACAACGGCGTGATCTACGTGTCGATGACCGAGGGGCGCGCCAAGACCGCGAACCTGCGTCGGGACCCACGAGCCACGCTCGAGGTCACCAGCCCTGACGGCTGGGCGTGGGCCACCGCTGAGGGCACAGCCACACTCACCGGGCCTGGAACCGACCCGGACGGTCCCGAGGTCCAGGCATTGGTGGACTACTACCGCAGCGCCGCAGGCGAGCACCCGGACTGGGACGAGTACCGGTCCGTCATGGTGTCCGAGCGAAGGGTGCTGATGGCGATGACGGTCGAGAAAGTGTATGGCGCCAGGATCCGCTGAAAGCTCGCCTAGACCCGATCGCGCGAGACTCTGTTGGCGCCGACTACCACCCGTGCGGCTCCCTGGCGCGATACCGGCGACTCACGTCCGGCCGGGGAGGGCGGCCCTCTGAGACGGAGGCGTGGGCCATGGGTGCCGTGGAGTAGAGCGTCGTAGTTGTGCGGCTGGGCGAGCAGTAGTCCGTCCACCAGGGCGGCCTCAACGCTCTTTGCGGCAAGAGGATGGTCGAGTAGTCCGTGCTCGCGGCGTGCTTCGCGGTTGGCCAGACGCAGCATACGCAACCAACTGCGACCTTTGGGAGTGGTGAGATCCATCGCCGGATCGAACGTGAGAGGCCGGTTCAGTGGCCGGTCCAGATGCTGCTCAAGTCTCAGTTCGAGCGCCACGCGGGGAAAATCGAGGCCGCATGTCCAACGCCGTCAGCGGCTCCAGCGGCCATATCGCCATCGGCAGAAACACAAGCTCCATGGCCCGGCGGGCCTCGTCGATGTCCGTAGTACGTACGACAGCAATATTCATCCCCTCCCCCATCGTCGGGCCGTCCTGCGCATCGACCTCGGGCATCCGTGCGCGCCAAGACCACCGACCGCCCTCGTCGATGGGGTGAGGTCCTCACCTGCTCGTCCGACGGCGGTGACGGGGAGGCCCATCCGGCCTTCGGTTCCGGACACGCGCTACGGGAGGCCTGGGCCTTACCTGTCAGGTCATCGACTCTGTCGATGATCGTGGCCGAACCTTGGGGCACCTCGCCGAGCCCCAGGAGATCACCGTGCCCTACTTCGAGACCTCTGACCACACCCGCCTCGCCTATGAGGACTACGGCACCGGTACGCCGATCGTGTTCGCGGCGAGCTGGGTCCTCGCCGGCGACATGTGGGAGTACCAGGTGCCGTTCTTCGTCGAGCAGGGCTACCGCTGCGTGCTGCTCGACCGGCGTGGGCACGGCCGGTCGGACCGGCCGTCCGACGGCTACGACATCGACACGGTCGCCGACGACCTCGCCGACCTCATCGAGCACCTCGACCTGCAGAGCGCCACGCTCGTGGGCCACTCCACCGGCGGAGCCGAGGTCGCGCGGTACCTGGCGCGCCACGGAGAGGACCGAGTCGCGAACGTCGCCTTCGTGTCGGCGGTGCTGCCATTTCTCCAGCTGACCGACGACAACCCGGAGGGCACGCCAGAAGTGCTCTCCGAGGCCGCCGTCACGCAGTTCCGCACCGATCGGCCCAGGTGGTTCGCCGACCGGGCCCAGGGCTTCTTCGCGACCCACCTCGGCAACGACGTCTCCCCTGCACTGATCGACCTTGGGGTACGCCGCTGCCTGGACACCTCGCCCATGGCAACCATCGCGCTGTGGCGATCGGCGTTCCGCACCGACCACCGGGAGTCCCTGCGGCGGATCACCGTGCCCACGCTGATCGTGCACGGCACCGCAGACCAGTCCGCTCTCGTCGAGAAGACCGGGCGGCGCACCGCCCAACTGGTTCCGGGCAGCGTCTACCGGGAGTACCCCACCGCGGGTCACGGCCTGTTCGTCACCCACCGCGACCAGCTCAACAACGACATTCTCGATCTCGTCTCAAAGGCTGAGCCACGGCTACCCCGAGGAGGCGGGTGATCCGCTCTCCGCGGTACCACTTGCGACTCCGAGCATCCCCGGCACTTACTCGTCGAGTGACTTCCCGCTCGTTCTCCGGACCTGTCGCCGAATATTACGTAGAGTTTCGTCGTGCATATCCGTCCGAGGTAATCGGTCGGCTGATGACGGTGCTCGACCTGGACGAGCGACCGTGACCATCCTCGTGGGCATCTTCTCAGCGAACCGATGTGGACCGGGCTGCGCGGCCCCCTGGCCGACGTGCTCGCCCACGCCGATCCCGACGCCGCAACGGTCCTGGAGCTGGGTGCGGGCACCGGTCTGGGTACCGACGTCATCCTCGACACGATTCGGCGTGCCCCCGTCCCCCGCCGAACCGTCGCCGCAGCTGCGAGCCGTGCTACTCGCACGCCTCGCCGGCAGAGTGACCGCGACCGGTTGACCGTGCATCCCGGCGGGGCATCGGACGTGTCACTGCCCGACCGGATCGCCGCCGTCGCCGGCATGAACATGATCGGACACCTGACCCCGCCGAGCGGTCAGCTCTGTTCCGCTCGTTGGCGGCGCGACTCACTCCCTGCGCGCCGGCGGTGTTCACCGTTCAGCCACCCGACACCACCGTCGAGGTCCCGGAGCTCCCGCCGTTCTCGGTCCCGGTCGGGACGCTCGGCTACGAGGGGACCGGACGGCCCGTCGGCGACCGGACCGGAGAGCATCGGCTGTTCGCCGGGATGCAGGCGCTGGGGCAGGGGCTGAGCCCGCTCGTGAGCGGCCCGTCGGCGGCGCTGGACTGGCGGCTGGCCTTCGCCTTCCCGGCCTTCGTCGCCGCGGTGCTGGCGATGCTGCCCCCGACCATGACCGCCGACGACAGGGCCGCCGCGGTATCGATGACATCGGCAGGCCGGTGGCGGGCGCTGGTCAACCGGCGCCTCGCGGTGGCCTGCGCGATCTCCTTCCTCTGCTACTTCGCCGCGGTCGGCCTCACCGTGCTCTCGGTGTTCCGTGCCGGGGAGCAGTTCGGCCTCGGGCCGTGGGAGCGGGGGCTCGTCGCCTCGTCGTTCGGCCTGGCCGGTCTCGCGGCGGCGCCTGCACTCGCAGGCTGCTCGACGCTTCCGGGCCGCGCCGCATCGGCGTGCTGATGAACGTCGTGCTTGCGGGCGGGCTGCTGCTGGCCGCGCTCGGCCCGTCGATCGCCCTGCTCGTGATGGGTATCGCGGTGGTCGGGATCGCGGTCACGGGTCTGCGGACGACCATCAACTCCCTCGCCACCACGAGCGCTCCCGGCAACAGAGCCGGCGCTGCGTCGCTCGCGCTGTCACTGCAGTTCTTCGGGGGGTCGCTCGCACCCGTGGTCTGGGTGCCTGCCTACACGGCGTTCGGCGGGGCCGGGTTCGCCGCGACCGCGGTGATCCCGGTTCTTGCCGTGGTGCTGCTCGCCGCGGGTGCGCTCGGCCCTGCGACGACGGGATCGGAGAGCCGGGCAGTCACATCGGTTGCCGGGGCGCGCGAGCGAGACGGATTCCCGGCAGAACTGTGATAGCGGCGTGCTCGATCTTCAGGCCACTGCGCGTCCCGGAACCGGAATACGCATCAGGTCCTGCGCCACGACGACCTCCCCGCCGTACACGGCTCCAGCCTCGTCCCGGAATTTCGTCGCGTCGGTGTAGCGCTGGGAGAAGTGGGTAAGGACGAGACGGCGCACGCCACACGTCTCGGCTACTGTCGCCGCCTGCCGGGCCGTGAGATGGCCGTACTCGCGGGCGAGCGCTGCGTCCTCGTTGAGGAACGTCGACTCGATGACAAGAAGGTCGACACCTTCGGCGAGGGCGTGCACCGCGTCGGACATACGGGTGTCCATCACGAACGCGAACCGCTGACCCGGTCGCGGCGCGCTGACCTCATCCAGCCGCACTGTGCGACCGCCCACCTCCAGGAGGCCATCGTGCTGGAGCCGGCCCACGTCCGGGCCCGTCACGCCATGGCGGGCAAGCTGGTCCGGAAGCATTCGGCGACCATCCGGTTCGACGAGGCGGTACCCGAACGCCTCCACCGGGTGATCCAAGCGGCGGGCCTCCAGGGTCCATTTCCCGGTCGCCGCAACGGCGCCGTCGCGGGTGATCGGTTCCTCCCGTAGGTCGACGACATCGTGGAAGACGCTCGCGTGTCGGAGCCGGTCGAAGTACGGCCGGCCGGAAGCCGGGAAGTGCGCGTACACCGGGTGTGCGACGCGGTCCAGCGATAGCCGCTGGATAACGCCCGGCACACCAAGGCAGTGGTCGCCGTGGAAGTGGGTGAGGCAGATCCTGCTGATGGCGCTGCTCGCCACGCCGGCCAGCAGCAGCTGCCGCTGCGTGCCCTCACCGGGGTCGAACAGGAACCCGTCCCCGTCCCACCGCAGCAGGTAGCCGTTGTGATTGCGATGCCGGGTCGGCGCCTGGCTGGCGGTGCCCAGCACCACGAGTTCGCGGCCCGACATCACGCCCACGCTACCCGGCGCCCTCCGACCACTGAGGCGAAAGCACTGGGCCGCCAGTACCACCCTCAGTGAGATCACCACGACGCTCGAGGATCGCGGATTCGGTCATCTGTATCGACGATTCACCCACGGGAGCAACTCGGCCACCCGATTGAGTAGCTCATTGCTCACTCCTAGCGCAGCGCACGGCATCTACGCTGTCCCGGAGGTTCCCCGCAACGGCCGTTCGCGCCTGGAACAGACGTCGCACACCGAGGATTCGGAAGGTGAACGTAATCAACGTGCGAGCCACTCCTGCTGATACCGCCGCCGGTTGCAGATCGAGGCGGGAGCACGACAGGTGAATGTTGGCCCATTCCTACCCAGGATTGTATTGATATTCGCCACGATTGCGCTGATGCTCGTACCGCCCGCTGTATCCACCACTGGCTGCGCGGGACCGCCCGCGCGCCCGACCCCGACCTCGACCCCGACCCCGACCCCGACCCCAGGGCCCACGACGAGCCCGACCGCGCTCACCATGCCCACCACCGCCCCGGGACCCTTCGCCGCGCCCTCGGACCGCGGTTACCCGGGTGACGTGCTCGACCTCTCGAACTGGTACCTCACCCTGCCCACCGGGCGGGAGCGCGATCCGGACGACGTCTACCAACCGGCTCTCGCCACGTACGTCGGCTCGTACTTCCGCCTCAACGACACCAGGGACGGGGTGGTATTCACCGCGAACGCCGGCGGTGTGACCACCTCGGGCAGCAGCTACCCGCGTTCGGAGCTGCGCGAGATGAGCGGGGGGAACAAGGCCAGCTGGTCGAACGTCCGCGGCACGCACACCCTCTGCGTCCGGCAGGCGGTAACGCGGTTGCCGCAGGTCAAGCCGCACGTGGTGACGGCGCAGATCCACGACGCGGAGGACGACATCATGATGGTCAGACTCGAGGGAGAGCGGCTCATCGCCGAGTACCGCGACGGAAACGGTGAGGTCGTCATCGACCCGGCGTACCGGCTGGGCACCCCATACGACCTGCGGATCGTGGCTGCCGACAGCCGGGTGGAGGTCTATTACAACGGTGAGCTCAAGGGCGACATCCCGGAGAGCGGATCCGGGTGGTACTTCAAAAGCGGGAGCTACGTGCAGTCCAACACCGACCGGGGCGATCGGCCCGACGCCGTCGGCGAGGTGGTCATCTACTCGCTGCAGGTGACCCATTCCGGGTAGAGGTACGCCGGCGACACGTGCCGGCGCCGATCCGCGTCGCCGCACCCCGACCACACACTGCGACGAAGTCCGGGGCTCCCCCGAGAGCCCGTCAAACGTTGCAGCCAGGCGATGGTTTCGCGGTAGCACCAGAATCCTCGGTGAACAGTTCGATGCTGTCGCCGAGCGGCGCAACAAACGGACGGGCGGTCAAAACACCGTTCCAAAAACGGTAACCGAATGGAGCAACTGCGTCCCCAAGGTGGGCCGGAATCGCTGAACCGAGAGTCCTTGATTGTGTTGAAGCTCACAATCTGAGCTACCCGTAGTCGCTGCGACCTCGCCCCGCAGAGAGACGACCGCATCGAGAATCTGGTCTTGACCTGCGCATCTCTCGAGAGGGAGAGCCATCCCGGCCGAGCCATCGGTCACGGTGTGTGTTCATCGCTTTGCGTAATCACCCGCTCACCACCTCCGATGATTCGTTCTGCCCAAGAGGAACGGATTCTTCGTCCAGGACGGAAGGGCCGGATGTGACATGCAGGCGTCGAGGATCTTTATCGTGGGTTCGGGTGTGGTCGGGGAAGCGACGGGAAATGGGTTCCTCGCGGCCGGCCATGAGGTGACCTTCATCGACACGTCGGTTCCCCGGATACGTGAGCTGTGGGGTCGGGGGTTGGACGCGCGGGCGGAGTTGGATCTCGGTGCGGAGCGTGACTCGTTCGTGTTCCTGACTCTGCCCACCCCGAACCAGGGGTCGGCCTATGACCTGGCCGCGTTCACCGCGGGGACAACCACGGTCGGGGCGGCGTTGGCCACCGCACCCGCCCACCACACCGTGGTGGTGCGCTCCACGGTGCCCCCGGGCACCACCGAGGACCTGGTCGGGCCGCTGCTGCAACGGGCCTCGGGCAAGACCGCCGGCGCCGGGTTCGGGCTCGCCGCCAACCCCGAGTTCCTCCGCGCCGCCTCCGCCGCACACGACTTCACCCACCCCTGGATGACCGTGATCGCCAGCCGCGACCCCCATACCCAAACCCGACTCCGGGACCTGCTGGCGCCCTTCGGCGGCGACCTGCGCACCTTCGACGACCCCACCGAAGCCGAGTTCATCAAATGCGCACACAACATCTACAACGCCACAAAGATCAGCTTCTGGAACGAGATGTGGCTGGTCGCCCGCCAACTCGGCCTGCCCCTGGACCCCCTCGCCGCCACCGTCGCCCGCTCCGCCGAAGCCTCCACCAACCCCGACTACGGCATCCGCGGCGGCGCCCCCTACGGCGGGGCCTGCCTCCCCAAAGACACCCGCGGCTTCCTCGGCCTCGCCGCCACCCTCGGCGTCGACATGCCCCTACTACGCGCCGTGGTCACCACCAACGACCGCCTCACCGCCGTCATGAACAGCGAGGTCGAGGGCGTCACCCAACACGCTGCACAGCAGGCGGTAGTGGACGCCGGCCAAACATGACACTCCCCCTCTACTACTACATCCTGGGCACCCCCCTGGGCGTGCTCGGCCTCATCCGCTGGGGGTGCTGGCTCATCCGCCGCATCCCCGCCGTGCTCTACCAACCCATCACCAACAACCACGACCTCCCCCTCACCGTGGTCGTCCCGGTCTACCAAGAAGACCCCACCGTCTTCGCCGCTGCCATCCAGTCCTGGCTGGCCAACGACGTCACCGAGATCATCCTCGTGATCGACGCCTCCGACACCACCTGCCAACACATCGCCACCCGCTACCCCGTCCAAGTCCTCATCACCGACATCCCCGGCAAACGCGACGCCCTACGCCGCGGCTGGAACGCCGCCCACACCGACCTGGTCGCCCTCGTCGACTCCGACACCATCTGGGCCCCCGACGTCGCCACCGAAGTCTGCAAACCCTTCGCCGACCCCCGCATCGGCGGCGTCGGCACCCGCCAAAGCGTCTACGGCTCCACCGGCTTCCTCGCCCGCATCACCGACATGTTCCTCGACCACCGCTACTTCGACGAAAACGCCAGCCAAAGCCTGCTCGGCCAAGCCGTGTCCTGCCTATCCGGGCGCACCGCCGTCTACCGCCGCACCCTGCTCCTCGACATAGAACACGACTTCATGCACGAAACCTTCGCCGGCGTGCCCTGCCTGTCGGGCGACGACAAACGCCTCACCACCCTCATCCTCGAACGCGGCCACCGCACCTTCATGCAACGCACCGCCGAAGTCTGGTCCACCTTCCCCGACCACTGGCCCACCTTCCTCCGCCAACGCCTGCGCTGGGCCCGCAACACCTGGCGCTCCGACCTACGCGCCCTCTCCCGACGATGGGTCTGGCGCCACCCCTTCCTCGCCTACACCATGATCGACAAAGCCGTCAGCAGCTTCACCCTGCTCCTCGGGCTCGCCTTCATGATCCAATCAATCACCGCCGGACACTGGGCCTTCGTCCTCATCCTCGCCCTCTGGTGGCAGATCAGCCGATCCGCGAAACTCCTGCCCCACCTCCGCCGCAGGCCCACCTCCTTCTTCTACATCCCCGGCTACCTCGTCGTGTCCTGGATCATGGCCCTGATCAAGATCCACGCACTGTTCACCATCCGCCAGCAACGCTGGCTCACCCGCCAGGTCGCGGTCGAGAACGGCCAGGTCGTCCGCACCTCCCAACCCGCCCAACCCGACGAGGCATCGCCGGAAGGCGTACCGGCATGACGGCCCCCGTCCGACGGCTCGCCACCCTGCTCCTCGGCTGCACGATCACGACACTCCTGGCCGTCCACGCACCGAGCACCGCGGCCGCAGCCACGGCCATGCACGCCCCCCCGGCCGCACCTGCACAGCAACAGCCACCGCCCGAACCCGCACCTGAACCCCCGCCTCAGCCCGCAGCCGAGCCCGACCCGGGCGGTGCCGCGACGCCCCCTCTCCGCAGAAACGACCCCGTGCCGGCACCCGGTGTCGCTGAAGCCCGGCCGAGCACCCAGCAGCAGGCCCCGGGGTCTCCCCAGCCCCCGCCCGCGGTTCCCCCCGGAGTGCTACCGCAGGCCGACAACGGCGCAGCGGAGGCTCGTGCCCGAGCCGCCGAGCTGGCCCGGGACCGGATCCAAGCGGCGGCCGAGCTGGCCCGGAAGCGGGTCGAGGCGGCCGAGCGGCTGGCCGAGATGGCGGCGGAGGCTGACCGGATCCAGGCGTCGTGGGAGGAGCGCGGCAGGCCGAACAAGATGATCGTCGTGCGGTCCAAGCGCATCGACGTGGTGGCCGCCGGGCGCGTGTCGCGGCAGGTGCCGTTACGGCCGGGTGCTGTGACTCTCGGGTCGCTGGACCGGCACCTGCCTCCGGAGTGGTTGACGATCACGGACGGCACCGCACAGCTGTTCGCGACGATCGTGATGACCCCGGGCACCGCACTGGACGTCACCGGCATCACCACCCTCAAGCTGGCCGGCGGGGCGACCACCCCCGAGGCCGCCTCGATCTACACCGGCCGCGGCCGGCTCACCCTGCGCGGGGTCACCGTCGCCTCCATCGACCCGGCAACCGGACAGCCCGTACCCCCCGCACCCGGACGACCCTCCATCGCCGTCTCCGCCGGCGGCATCCTCGAGGCCACCGACACCACCATCACCGACCTGGGCAGCCCACCGGTCGAGACCGACAACGGCCGCGCCGGCCTGGCGTTCGGCCCCGGCAGCCGCGGCACCCTGATCCGCACCACCCTGCTACGCAACACCACCGGCCTCGAACTCTCCCGCTCCGACGCCGTGCGCCTGCACAGCGTCACCGTCGGCGACTCGACCGCCGACGGGATCGTCCTGCACGGCGACCGCGGCACGACGATGAGCGACATCCGCACCGAACGCAACCGCGGCAACGGCGTCCTGGTCTCCGGAGAGAGCACCGACCGGCGCATCACCGGCATCTCCACCGCAGCCAACGGCGCGTTCGGCGTGGCCGTCGTCGGGCAACGGGGTGCGCAGATCATCGGGGTGGCGACCGCGGCGGACAAGATCGGCGGCCTGCGGCTGAGCCGGTCGGTCGACACCGTCGTCACCGCCTTCACCGCCACAGAGCAGCCGATCGGGGTGTTCACGCACGTCAACACCACGAACATCGTGCTGGACCACCTGCAGACCACTGGCGGTCGCCGCGGTGTCGTGGCCGAGAAGAGCACCCGGAGCCTCACCGTGACCGAGTCGAGGCTGCAGGGCGCCCGGGTGGCCGGGCTCGCCATCGGCGGCCAGAACGTCGCGCTGACCGACGTGCAGGTCATCGACTCCGGCACCGGGGTACGGGTCGAACGCGGCGCGAAAGGGATCACGATCACCAGGCTGCAGGTCGAGCGCGGACGCGACGGAATCGTCGCAACCCCCGGCACCAGCGGGGTCGTGGTGCGGGACCTGGTCGCCGACCACGTCCAGTCCGACGCCGTGCGCACCTTCAGCCCCAACACCCAGATCATCGGAGGCCAGATCACCGGCGGCAGCACCGGAATCGACGCCGGCGCGGCCACCACCATCTCCGGCACCTCCATCAGCGGGGCCGACGAGGGGATCCACTCCAGCTCCGCGGAGCTCGTGCACGCCGACGGTGTGGACGTCCACACCACCGCGCTCGGTATCAACGCCGCCACCGGCAGCCCGTTCCTGCTCACCGCCTCCCGCATCCGCGCCGTCGAGGCGCTGCGCGGCCAGATCGCGCAGCAGGGAACCAACGAGCTCAGCCTGCCCGCGCTCAACCTGCTCAGCGCAATCGGAGTGCCACTGATCCTCCTGGCCATCGTGCTCGAGCAGGTGCACGCCCGCCTCTACCGGCGAGCCGGCAGCACCACCGGCCGGCGCCTGCCGCCCGTCATGACCGCGGAGGCCGGCTGAGTGGCGAGCGATGATGACAGGTCCCGGCCGGGGGAGGAGCGATGGCCTACCTGACCGTGCGGCGCTGCCTCGCCGCCGTCCTGGGCGTGCTCCTCCTGGCCACCACCGCCTGCCAGGCCACACCACCCATCCCACCCGACACCGCCCCCACCACCATCGACACCACCATCACCCCCACCGACCTACAGAACTTCCTCGACAACCACCTCACCATCTCCGACCACGGCGACTTCGGCCTCGACCAAGCCCAACTCATCACCACCACCGACGCCCCCGGCGGCACCATGCTGCGCATCAACTACCCCGCCGGCTCCGCCAGCCGCACCGCCGGCGGCCCCGACGGCGGCACCCAGGCCTACCTCCACCTACCCGGCAACCCCGTCGACACCCTCGACCTCACCTACCAACTCCGCTTCCCACCCAACTTCGACTTCGTCAAAGGCGGCAAACTCCCCGGCCTCTACGGCGGCACCGTCACCAGCGGCCAACACATCCCCGACGGCACCAACGGCTTCTCCACCCGCTACATGTGGCGAGCCCACGGCAACGCCGAGGTCTACGCCTACCTCCCCACCTCCCACCAACACGGCACCTCCCTCGGCCGCGGCTGCTGGACCTTCACCCCCGGCCAATGGACCACCATCCGCCAACACACCCAACTCAACACCCCCGGCCACCCCGACGGGCAGATCACCATCTGGCAGGACAACAAACTCGTTTTCCACCACACCGGACTCGAATTCCGCACCACCGACCAACTCCACATCGACGGCCTGTTCTTCTCCACCTTCTTCGGCGGCGACGACACCACCTGGGCCAGCCCCACCGACCAATACGCCGACTTCGCCGAATTCACCCTCTCCACCGACGCCGCACCTCCACCCGTCCGGACGGCGCTGTGGAGCAGTTCGTCCGGCGAGTGCGAAACGGCCGGTGACTCCTGATGGCGTGTCATGACGTGTCGGATCGGCAGCAGCGAGGACCGGGCAGGTATCCCATGATCACGAGGACCACCCTCCGGGTCGCGCTCCTGATGGCTGCGCTCTGTCTACTGGGCAGCGCCTGCTCCGCATCCGCACCGGAGCCCCTGCCTCGCCGGGAGGTCGCACCGGACGCCGTGATCGATCCGGCCCGGCCCTGCATTCGCGAAGCCCCCGTGGCAGTCCCGTCCGCCCAGGCTGAGCCCGCAGGCCAGGCCGCAGCCGGCGGACTCGGCGCTACCTTCGACCCGGGAACGAACAAAATCGTGCTGTCCGCCGGGCAGGGCATCACCCTGCCCGCACTGAGCCAGGCGATCGACGACCCCCGGGCCGTCCGCGAGGTCGCCCCCGGCGAGTGGCTGCTCGGCGCGACGATCGACATACTCCCCGGCGCCTCCCTACGGGTCCGTGCACCCGAGGTGCGCTGGCTGATGCTCAGCAGCAGCCCGGCCGGATTCGCCTCCATCAAGGCCCTCGGTGGCGGGCTCGACATCGCCGGGGCCTGTGTCACCTCGTGGGACCCCACGCAGGGCCGCGTCGACACCGAGCACCTCGACGGCCGCAGCTTCCTCCTCGCCCGCAACGGCGGGCAGTTGACCATCGACCACGCCGAGGTGCGCTACCTCGGCTACGGCGAGGTGGAAGCCTACGGAATGTCCTGGCGCGTTCAGGGGACGAGCGGCCACATCACCAACAGCATCGTGTCGCACCTGTTCTACGGGCTCTACACCTTCGATATCAGTGGCCTCGTCGTGCAGGACAACGAGTTCCACGACAACGTCCTGTACGGCATCGACCCGCACACCGACTCGAACCACCTGCTCATCGAACGCAACATTGTGCACGACAACGGCAAACACGGCATCATCCTGGCCGAGGACTGCACCGACAGCGTCATTCGCGACAACATCGTCTACCGCAACGAACACCATGGAATCGTGCTCTACCTGAACTCCGACCGGAACCTCGTCGAAGGCAACGAGACCTTCGCCAACGCCGCCACCGGGATCAACATCAACCAGTCCGCCGGCAACACCGTGCGGGGCAACCGCTCCTACGACAACACCGAATCCGGGATCGGCGTCAGCCAGACAGCGCAGGACAACATCGTCGAGAACAACCAGATCCGTGGTAACCAGCAGGACGGCGTCCGGCTTGTCAGCGAGGCCGGCCACACCACGCTGCGCGACAACATCATCGGCGAGAACGCCCGCTACGGCGTCTACATCGACAGCACCAACCCCTACGAGCTGACCGGCAACACCATCTTCAGCAACCGAACCGGCATCATGTTCAAGAACAGAACCACCACTCCCCCGACCGACAACCAGGTCTTCGCCAATGACAAGACCGACATCGCGAACACCGAGAGCCACTGACGGGCGCGACAGCTCGCGGTCCTCACCGGGCAACGTTCACGCCCCACCGCGGACGACGTGCGGTCAGGTCACCCCGCCCATCAGTCGGCGCAGGAACGGGGCCATCAGGGCGAGCACGAGGCCCAGTGCGATCGCGACGACACCGAGCACCCCGAAGTAGACCGCCTCGGCGGTCGGGCTGTAGTACCGGGCCAAGACTCCCGACATTGCTGTGCCCAGCGCGATCGACAGGAAGAACAGGGCCACCATCTGGGTGCGGAACGCCTCGGGAGCGAGCTTCGTGGACAGTGAGAGGCCAACCGGCGACAACAGCAGCTCCGCGATGGTGAAGACGAAGAGGATGCCGATCAGCCCGAGCAGGGGAGCGGTGCCGGGACCGTCGCCTGCCATCGGCAGGAACAGCAGGAACGCCACGCCCATGACGGCGGTTCCGAGCGCGAACTTGATCGGGCTCGACGGCTGCCGCGTCCCGAGCTTGGTCCACAACGCGGCGAACGCACCGGAGAGCAGGATGATGAACACGGGGTTGATGGACTGGACGAAGGGCACCGGCATCTCCCAGCCGAAGATATGGCGGTTCAGCTGCTCGTCGGAGTAGATCGTCACCACCGTGAACTGCTGTTGGTAGAGCGACCAGAATGCCGCGCTGGCGATGAACATCGGGATGAAGGCGAGCACCCGCCGCCGCTCCAGCACCGTGATCCGCCTGCTCCGGAGAATGATCACGAAGTAGAAGATCGTCGCAATCACGCTGAGGACGACCACGACGTTCGCGAGGCGGTCCGCGGTGAGCACCCCGGTGAACGCCAGCACGGCGATCAGGGCCCCCGCAGCGACGGCCGTCCCCGCGACCAGGGGCCACCGGGACGCGGGCAGCGGGCTCGGCACCTCACGGGCCTTTCCGGTCAGATGCTTGCGACCGATGCTGTACTGCGCCAGCCCGATGGCCATGCCGACGGCGGCGAGCCCGAAGCCGTAGTGGAAGCCGAGGCTGGTCTGGAGCAGCCCGGTGAGAATCGGTCCGACGAGTGCCCCGAGGTTGATCCCGAGGTAGAACAGCGAGAACCCCGCGTCGCGCCGCACGTCCCCCGGTGCGTACAGCGTCCCGACCAAGGAGGTGGCCGTGGCCTTCACCCCACCGCTGCCGAGCGCGATCAGCACCAGTCCGACGCCCACCCCCAGCAGGCCGGGCAGCAACGACAGGGCCAGGTGGCCGATCATCACCAGGATCGCGCTGTAGAAGAGGGTCCGTTCGGCGCCGAGCATGCGGTCGGCGAGCCATGCCCCGAGGATCGTCGACAGGTACACCAACCCGCCGTAGGCACCGACAATGCTGGTGGCTGCCGTCTGGTCGATCCCCAGCCCACCCTGCGCGGCGGAGTAGTAGAGGTAGATCAGCAGGATTCCCTGCATCCCGTAGAACGAGAAACGCTCCCACATCTCGACACCGAACAGGTTCGCCAGAACCCGCGGCTGACCGAAGAACGTCTTCTCGGTACGAGCTGCATCGGCCACATCTGTCACGATGCACCATCCGCTCCGTAGGGCGGGGCACAGGTCCCGAACGGAACGCCCAGGGTTCGCGACCTCGCGATTGCCGTTGACTGTATTGCCTGCGACAGAGTGGGAAAAAGGTCACGACCGGCTGACGGGTGCACTCCGTCCCTCGGAACCGGATGTTATCCGCCCGGACGAGAAATCCGCCGCCATTCGACCGTATCCGGCGCGATGATCTCGACAGATATCTCTCGCCACGGAGCTGATCGAGGACAGCGAGTTACCACCCTGGTGCACCTTGGCTACGGGGGGCCGGTGGTGGTTCGATCGTCACTCGTCCCGCGCGACGGAACGACCCGGCCGACGAGGGATCTTCGGCAAGGATCCGAGGTCATGCGCCCGTGTACGGGGACGGCTGATCGGCGGAAACCTTCGATCAATTCGGGCGTGACCGACAGTTCCGGTGCTGATGGAGACGGAGGGCATGGACATGACTCACGGTAATGGCCGGATCGTCGTCGGCGTGGATGGCTCGTCGGGGGGACGTGCGGCGCTGTCGTACGCGCTGCAGGACGCTGCGCGCCGGGACGCCGCGGTCGAGGTGGTCGTGGCGTTCGCCACCGCCGAGACCCTGGCGGCGCTCTGCGACCCCCCGTACCGATCGTTCGTCACCTCCGGCGAGGACGTGCGCACCGCCATCGAGAAGAAGGCGGCCGGCATCGTGGCGGACGTGAGCGGCGAGTTGGCCGGCTCGGTCGAGCACCTACCTTCGGTGACCGTCACCGCCGTCGGCGGAGGCGCCGCTGTCGCGCTGCTCCGCGCCGCCCACGACGCCGATCTCCTGGTGGTCGGCAGCCGGGGCCGCGGTGGCTTCGCCAGCATGGTTCTCGGCTCCGTGAGCATGCAGTGCGTGCTGCACGCCGGCTGCCCGGTCACCGTCGTGCATCCTGCCCCACAGGCCCCGCCGGCACGTCGTGAACTTCAGGCGGAGCGCGCTGGTGTCGGGGGCGGTCAGGCGTCGGTGACTCTCACGGCCGATCCCGAGGTGCGGTCGAGGTGGTGGATCCGGAAGAGCCCCCACGCCAGGGGGGCGGCCCGGGGACCGGCCGGATCGCTGTAGGAGCCGCCGGGGCGCCCACCGGACCAGGAATACCCCATCAGCCAGTACTCGAGCGCCCTGCGCCCCAGGCACGGTGTACCAGCGCACCCTCGTTGTGTAGGCACGCCCCGTCCCGGGTGCGTCCGCAGCTGATGGCAGACCGGATCGGATCAGGACGGCGTCACGTCAGGACGTAGGTGCCGGGCCCGTCGCCGAGCACCGGGTACTTCGCGCTACCCATGCGCGGCGGTTCCTGCAGCGGACCCGAGTTGGCATCCGACCAGCGCGACCAGTCCTCCCACCAGGAGCCGCTGCGACGCTCGGCCACCTCGCGCCACCCGTCGCCGGTGGCCGGCATCGTCTCGGCATCGGCGACCATGTGCCAGACCTTCGGTCCCGGCGGGCTGACGATGCCGGCGATGTGCCCCCCGCTGCTCAGCACGAACCGGACCGGGCCACTGATGAGGCAGACGTTCTTGTACGCCGACTTCCACGGCACGATGTGGTCGTTGATCGCACTGACGACGTAGGTCGGTGCCTTGATGACGCTCAGGTCGATCGTCTTCCCCGCGATCTCGAGCTCGCCGGCCGCGAGCTTGTTCTCCACGTAGAAGTTGCGCAGGTAGAACGCGTGCATCGCGGCCGGCATGCGGGTGCTGTCGGTGTTCCAGGCGAGGATGTCGAACGCCGGCGGGTCCTGGCCCATCAGCCAGTTCGACACGACGTAGTTGAAGATCAGGTCGTTGGCGCGCAGCGCGTCGAACGTGCCGGCCATCGACTTGCCCTCCAGCATGCCCTCCCGTCGCATCTTCTTCTCGAGCTTCTCGACCGTGCGCATGTCGGTGAAGGTGCCCAGCACGCCCGGCTCGGCGTAGTCGAGCATGGTGTTGAGCAGCGTCAGGGAACCGATGCGGTGGTCGCCCGCCTGCGTCAGGTACGCCGCGGTGATCGCGGTCAACGCTCCGCCGAGGCAGAGCCCGACGATGTCGATCGTCTTGGCGCCGGTGATCTCCTCGATGACATCGAGCGCGGTCTGCGGTCCGTGGACCAGGTAGTCGTCCATCGTGGTGTCGGACATGGACTTCGACGGGTTCTTGTAGCTGATCGCGAAGACCGTGCGCCCGTGGTCCACCGCCCACTGGATGAAGCTGCGGTCTTCGGCGAGGTCCATCACGTAGTACTTGTTGATCCACGGCGGGCTGCACAGCAGCGGCGTGGCGTGCACGTGCTCGGTCCGCGGCTCGTACTGCAGCAGCTCCATGAGGTCGTTGCGGTACACGACCTTCGCGGGCGTACGGGCGAGGTTGCGGCCGACCTCGAACCCGCTGGTGTCGACCTGGCGCGGCCTGCCCTCGTTGTTGACCAGGTCGTCGAGGAAGTTCCGCGTGCCCTTCAGCAGGCTCCCGCCTGCTGTGTCGAACGCACGCTTCAGCGCAGCCGGGTTGGTCGCGAGGAAGTTCGTGGGGGCGAGCGCGTCGAGCATCAGGTTCATGGCCATCGCAGCCTTGCGGGCCTCGTCGGCCTCCAGCTCCGCCGAGCCGACGACGTCGCGGGCGAACCGGCATGCGGCGAGGTAGGCCTGCCGAACCGAGTAGAACATCGGGTTCGTGTCCCACGCGGGGTCGGCGAACCGGCGGTCCTTCGGGTCGACGGGCAACGGCGGCTCGGCGTCCCCGCCCAGCCAGCGGGTGGTCGCGACGAACGGGATCCGCGCCAGGTCCGTCGCGAGGTTGATCGCAGCCAACGCGGGAGCGCCCGGGCTGGCGAGGCTCGCTCGCACCGCCTGGGTCAGCGCATCGCCGAACCCGGCGGCGTCCATGTCCTCGAACAGGTCCCCCTCTGGTCCCAGCACGCTCGCGGCGCGCTCGGCGACGTCCCGGGGGGTTTCGGGCTGTTCCTGGGCCATGCACCCCATCCTCGCGCTACAAAGGTCCGTAGCTGCGCTTCTCCCGCTGGCTGGAACCGAGTTGATGCCGCTGCAGCACAGTGGGGCGAACAGCTACCGGTCATCGGACACGTCGGGCACCGCGACCACGGGTCGGCGCGCACGCTTGAGCACGTCGCGGGTCGTGCTGCCCAGCAGGAACTCGCTCAGCGTCCGATGCCGGCGAGACCCCAGGACGATCGCGGACGCGTCCCGCTCGTCCGCGACCCGCACCAGCGTCCTCGGGATGCCCGCATCCTCGGCCACGACCCGGCCCTCGGCCTCGAGGCCGACCTCCCGTGCCATCGCCGCCCCCTTCTCCGCGAGCTGGCGAGCTGTCGTCATCGCCTTCTCCTCGTACTCGAGGGCGGCCTGTATCTCGACCTCCGTGAGGGGTATCCCGGCCCCCGCCAACGGCCCCACGACCGCGGCGAACGCCTCACCCGGGACGAGCACCACCAGGACGATGGCCGGACGCGGGGCGAACAGGCTGCCCGCCTCCCGCACAGCCCGCTCCGCAGCCGACGTACCGTCGAACCCGATGAGGATCGGTCCGGATGGCATCTGGCCCTCCTTGGGGACGGGTCATCCTGCGCCGTGGCCGAGGCGCGTTGCCACGGTGGTCGGCCACCGGCGGCCGCGCTTCCCCCCTCGGGGGCCAACTCCCCGGCGACCGCTCGACCTGCGGGGGCGACCGCGTCCGACCGTTGTCCGCCGGCCCGGAACCGGCGCCCTGCCGCGTGGCGTGCCCCGCTGCGCCGGCAAGGCTGAGCGGGTAGCCGACATGAACGATGCGCGAGCACGACCGAACGGAGCGCGCGAGCAACACCTCGTCGATCCCGATCATGAAGCTGGCCGCGGTGAGGGCGCACCCGCAGCGGGTGATCGGTATGCAGTCGGGCTTCGCCAGCGCGGAGGCGTCGACACCGCGATGGTGGCCGGGTGCGCACACCCGATGGGTCCGCTCGCCCTGACCGACCTCATCGGGCTCGACACCACGCACGCCGTGGCGTGCTCCATGTACGCGGAGTTCAAGGAGCCGCTCTACGCACCTCCACCCCTGCTGCTGCGGATGGTCGAGGCGGGACTGCTCGGGCGCAAGATCGGGCGGGGCTTCTTCGAGTACGGCGCGACGACGGCAGTCGCCCGGCGCGCGCGAGCGCCGGAAGCGGGCAGAGAGGCGATCCAACCCCGCCGTGATGGCACGGCGGGGCTCGATCGCGTCGGGGCTCGCGGTCAGGTCTTGAGCTGCTCGCGCATGGCGCTGAAAAGCACCTCCGACGTATCTCTGACGAAGTTGGCGTGGGCGGTCGCCAGCGTGCCGGCCCACTCCGCGCCCGTGCCCTTGGCCGCCTGCTCCTCCAGGTCGAGCAGGTCCTTGAGCACCCGCTCGTAGCCCTCCATCCAGGCGAGGCCGTTCTTCTTGGCCTGCTCGACGACCTGCTCACTGAGCTCGCGGACGCGCTGTGTGGCGGCCTCGATGTCGCGCGTGGGGTCGGGTGTGCTCATGTCCGGACTCCTCTCCTCAGGTGGCCTGTGTTTTCCCATTGCGCCACGCCCATACCCGTGATCCATGGGTAGACGGGCACTCGTACGCGAGGGTGGTGGCTGTGTTCGGCGCCACCGGCCACCGCGAGTCGGCTGCGCATCTCGTGGGTGCCGTTGCCGGCCAGCTCGATCTCGCCGTCCGGCATGTCGAGGACCTGGTCGAGCTCGCCACGCTCGAGGCGCTCGAGGAACCACCGGTCGAAGTGGTGTCCCGATCCAGTGTGACAGGCCCCTGCGCCGACGATCGCCATCCGCTGGAGACCGGCGTAGGAGCGGATCGCGTCGCCGACCGCCATACCGAACTCGTACGTGGACGCACCGCTCAGTTCTGCATGATCAGCACAGCCAGGACGATCTTGCTCAGAGTCGCCGGCCCGGCCGCGCTGGTCCGCCGACGAGCCCTGGACTGCACTGCTCACGCTAATCTCGGACAACACGATCTGGGCCGCCCTCGGGCCCCGAGTCGCCACTCAGCAGCCTGACAACTGACAACGAGTTTGCGACTCAGGACACTAGCGTCACAGTGGCTACGGCGAGGTGGACCGTTGTGCATGCGGGCCTCCGCCGTCGCCGGAGTGTGGGGCCGCGTCGGGTGTACTGCGTGGAGTGCCGAGTGGCGGTGCGGGTCTCGCCGAGCGTTCTGATTCTTGGACAGTGAATGAAGTCGGAGGTGGCGTGCCCGTCGTATGCCGTCGCGGGAAGCAGCGTCAAGAATTCTCGCCCGAACTGTTTGCAATTGTGAACGCTCAGAGGTCTGGGTTTTGTCGGTGGCGGTGGGGATGATTGTGGGGTGTCGGGAGAACGCGGTCGCGGTGGCGGGCCGGGCCCTGCAGGACGGGGTCGGGTCATTGCGCGCTGCCGCCGATTCGACAGTGTCGGAGGATCCGCGTATTGCGGCGTTGAGTGTGTGCGAGTCGGTCAGCCGGCAGCTGGAACGGGTGCAGGTCGAGGTGGTCGCGGGGCTGGTGCTATTGGAACCGCAGGTGTGGGCCGCGGCCGAGGAGAGACTCGCCGAACAAGCCCGCTCCTACCGACCGTCCGAGTTGGCGGTGTTCGCCCTGAATCTGATCACGCGCTGGATCAGGACGGGTCCGGTGAGCGGGAGCGCAGGTCAACGACCTGCACGTGTCCGCCCGCACCGGGAAGGTGAACGGCCAGCTCGACGGGCTGACCCGGGAACTGTTGTGCACCGCCCTGCATGCGTTGTCGATGCCCCGCGGCGCGGAGGACGACCGCTCCGCCTGGCACCGCCGCGGGGACGCGTTGGGCGAGATCTGTCAGCGGGTGCTGGACTCCGGGGACCTGCCCCAGTGCGGTGGGGAGCGCCCGCACCTGAACGTGATCATCGGGTTGGCGGAGTTGGGGCGGCGGACCCGCGCAGCATCGCGATTTCGGGGCGCCGTTGCATCCGGCGGATCTGCGGGGGTGCTGGCCTGCGATGCCCGGGTGCTGCCGATCGTGATGAACGGCGCCCGGGCAGCCGCTGGATGTGGGCCGGGCGCGGCGGACGGTCCCCGACGGGTGAGCCGAGCGGTGGCAGCGCGCGACCGCGACTGCGCGCGGCCGGGCTGTGGCCGGCCGACGTCCTGGTGCGAGCTGCACCACATCATTTCGTGGGAAGACGGTGGGGAGTCCGCCAGCACAACTGTGTGATGTCGTGCCGGTTCCACCACCGCCTGCTCCATCGTGACTTCGGGTGGCTGGTCCGGATCCGCAACGGGTTGCCGGAGTTCATTCCACCGAAATGGATCGACCAGACCCAAGCCGCCCGCCGAAAACCCCCACCACCCATCACAATTTGCGCTTGAGGTGAATCGAAACAACGTGGACCGGCCGGAGCCGGAACGGCTGACACTATTGTCCCCAGATTTGACTCCGCTCGGCGAACGTTCTACGCCGAGAGCGATGTCAGGCCGCCTCAGTCCGGCCGGCTCCGCTTCCCGGGCAGCCGCCACAACCCTGACGCGTCGCCCTCCAGATCGGCCCATGCCCCAGTCCACTCCAGGAGCGGTCGCAGGGTCGCCTCCAAGGCGCCGAGCTGCTCGTCGAAGGTTCCGAGGCTGGTCCGCAACGCCTGCACCTGCGCGCGCCGACTCTCGATGTCGTCGACGACGGCCTGCAGATGGCGGGCAGTCAGCGTCGCCGGCGGGAGCGCGAGCCCCGGCCGCGCGCCCTCCGGATCGTCGGCCTGACGGGCGGTCCCGGCCGCCCCCGGCAGCACCGGCCACCCCGTCATAAGCCGGTCAGCCGCATCCCTCAGCTGCTGGGCGAACAGCGCCGCCGGGTCGGCCGGCCAGCGCGGCTCGTCGTCCTCTGCCATCGCTGCCTCCTCGTCCTTCCCCGGGCTCGTTGCCTCAGGTCTCGGCCGACATCAGCCCGAGCAGCTCCACCCGCCAGTCGGCGTAGGACCCGCCCGAGCCCCCGGCCGCGAGCGACTCCCACTCCGGGTTGCGGCCCATCGCGGTGAGCCCGATGTCCTTCGGGGTCGAGCCGGATCCCACGACGGAGACCCGCAGGCCCGCAGGCCCGTCGGCCCGAGCGGCGTGGCCCAGGACGCGGACGAGCGCGGCCCGCGCCGACACGTCGTCATCCGTCGAGACCTCCGGCGGCAGCACGCCCATGACGAACGTGATCCGGGCCTCCGGGATGAGTGCGGGCAACGCCGCGGAGACGGCGGGGAACCGGGCCAGCACGCCGTCGGCGAAGAAATGTTGCACCCGCTCGACGGCCGTGTCCCCCTGCACCGTGAACGTCGCGGGTAGTTGCACGTACCCGTCGAACGCACGATCACCCGCATCGGCACAGGCCCGCGGCACGTCGTCGATGTCGTCCACCTCGACCACCGTGCTGCCGTTCTCGCGCAGCACGGTGGCGACCTGCGCAACGAGATCGGCGATTCCGGAGACCAGGAAGTGCGGCATGGGGTTCCTCTCGTCGTGGACGTCGATCACGGGCGGCCCTGCCGCCGTTCGCGGCCTGCTCGGCTCGCTCTCTCGAGGTCGTACTGGGTGCCGTCCAAGCGGTCGGAGTACCCGAACGCCACCAGGTCCGGCGCTACGACGTGGAAGTCCTCGGCCAGCCCCGGGAGGACCAGCCGGTTCGTGCGTATCCCGCCCGCCTCCGCGCTCTGGCCGATCTCCGGCTTCTCGGCCGTCGTCATTCCTCGCTCCCTCTACTCCGGGCTTCCCTCAGGCGTAGTAACGGAGCCACAGCAGGCCGGTGGCCATACCCGAGGGTCAGGAATCCGTGCTGGACCGTGGCGCCGAAGGGCCGCTTGCGCGCCCGCTCGGGGTCGGTGTGGATCCACTGCTCCAGCCCTTCGAGACCGCGCAGAACGACCGGCTCCCTGTCCCGCTCGGGGTCTCCTGGATGATCCGTTCGCCCATCGCTCCGCCTCGTCGTCGGTTCCGGCTGACCGGGGCCGAGTCAAGCACCGGCCTCCAGGCCACACGGGGCACCGCGGCAGGTTTCCTGCTCAGTGGGAGTCCCGCCGATCAGGCCGACCCGCGTTGGACGGGCGCGGGGACGGGGCCGACCCTCGCGTACGGCCGGACGAGCTGAGCCAGCTCGCGCGACAGCCACCCCGCCGCCACGACGAGCGGGGCCCGCAGCGCGGGTACATCCCTGGCGAGATCCTGCACCCGCAGCTCAATGGCGACCACGACGTCTCCGCCCGCCCCGAACGCCGGGGCGGCGACGCCGCACCAGTCCTGGTCGAGCTCGCGGTCGCACACCGCGATCCGCGCGGCGCGGATCGTCCGGAAGCTCCATCGCAGCCGCTCTGCTCGCGTCACCGTGGAGGTCGTGTATCGGACGAGCTCCCGGGAGAGGAGCGCGTCGACCGTCCGCGGCGAGGAGAACGCCAGCAGCACCTTGCCGAGCGCAGTTGCGTGCGCCGGGAGGCGCGCGGCGGGAGAGGGTGACGAGACCGGGAGGTGCCCTGCCGCCTTCTCGACGTAGGCCACCGCCGCCCCGTCGAGGAACCCCACCCGCACCGGTGCGCCGGTTGCCCGGAAGAGATCCTCGATCACGGGCACGGAGCGGTCCCTGATGCGCGCGGCCGGTGTGGCCGCACCGTCGTCGAGCTCGTGGCCCGAGCAGGCACTGCCGGCACCGATCGTCCGCAGCGGGGGTCCGGCCCGGTATCGCCCCTCCCCGTCACGCTCCAGCACCCGCCATGCGGCGAGCTCGGTGACCAACCGGTGCACCGTCGACAGCGGTAGGTCAGACCGGGCGGCGATCTCCGTGAGCGTGGGAGCGCTGCCCTCCGAAACGGCGAGCAGAATGGCGCTGATCTTGCTGATCACCGACCTGCCGGGGTCCTTCGATCCACCCGCCACGCGGCCTCCTCTCGTCTGGAGCTATGTCAGGCTCAGGGGACGTCGCAGGCGATCACGGGGCCGGTGAGGGTGTGGTCCCCACAGACGAACGACCGGAGCAGCAGCACCGCCCGATACGGCACCATCGGGGTCCCCTCGCGGCCCACCTCCAGCAGCCCCTCGTTCCGCGCGGTGCCGCCCTCGCAGAGCCCGGTCGCCATTGCCCCTCCTCGCGGAGATCCGTCGTCGTTGCCGGGTGGGTGGACGCTCCCCCGCGTGCGGGAGGGCCCTCGAATGCATCACGAATGGTGCGTCCGTGCAGTATGGATAGCCAGTGGGATCAGCCGGGAAACGTCCGGCAGGAACACCGCCGCGAGGACCGGTGGAACCGCCGGGCCGGGTTACGCGGTCGAGGTGTTCCGCGCCAAGCTGGTGCACCCGCTACCGCACCGGCCCGCATGCCGGTCGACCCGGCCTGGCAGCCGCCGCACGACCAGCTGGACGGCATTCCCGCGCGGCGGAATCACCTACCCGCGCGCGACCTCGCCGTAGGCAACGTAGCCACCGCCCATGGCGACGTCCTGCACCTTCATGCCGCCGAGCCGCTCGGCCAGGCCGGTCCAGGGCCGCTCGAACCCGGAGAAGTCGCGGACGTAGGGCGTGTGCAGGGCGAGCACAGCCGCGTTGATGGCCATCGCCCACGCGGGTGCCCACTTCCCACCGCCTGCGGCCACCGCGCCGTGCTCGCGCACGTGCGCAAGCACGTGGTCCAGCGCAGGTCCGGACTGGAGGACATCGTGCACCGCACAGAACAGGGCGTGGTCGGCACCATCGGGCAGATCGGCGTGCTCCGCCGCGGACTCGACCAGCACCACGTTCGCCCACCGCTGCGCGGTCACCCGCTCGGCCGCGATCGTGAGCATGTCTGCCGACGCGTCGACGCCGACGATCGTGCCGCCCGGCCCGATGTACTCCTGCACCTGCGCGAAGCACAGGCCGGTGCCGCAGCCGATGTCGAGCACGACATCGTCGCGCTCCAGGGGCAACAGGTCGACGATCTGCCGGCGATAGCGGTCGAAGGGTCCGGTACGGGTGTCGTAGGTGGCGGCGTCCCGGGCGTAGGCGGGCAGCGTGGGCTGTGCGGAGTGCACCGGACCCGGGGCGGACGACAGGGCTGTGGGACGGGCCATGAAGTGGCTTCCCTCGGCGGCGGGCTGCCGGATCCCGGCAGCGACGGGGCCGGCGCGAGCATCGGGGCCGCGGCCGGCGTTGCGGGCACCACGACGATGTGACCCTCCCATAGTGGGCCGGTCACCGGCTGGGCGGAACCCCGTAGCCGACCGGCCGTACGCGATGAGCCCGACGAACATCACCCCGAGCACGGCCTCCGGGTCGGGCTCCCACACGACGGAAGTAGCTGCTCGACGCGGTCGGCCGGTCGATACTGCGGTGCGGTGGACAGCGACGAGGCTCCCGCTGCGGTTGACATACTGACCAGGTCGGTCGCGGTCGCGGCCGAGGACGAGGTCCGGCAGGGCGGCCGGGACCTAACGTGCCAGCACCTCACGGATCGGGCGCGGCACCACGCCTCGGGCCGCGTCGAGCCTGCGGGCCTTGCGCCGCGTGACGACGATGCCGACCACCGCGAGCGCCCAGATGGGGTACTGGACCAGCCAGGCCACCCGGAACGCCTCCGGCGTGAAGCCGCCCAGCGCCGTCATCACCGTGCCCATCGCAGCGAGCACCACCAACGTCGCGAGGAAGCCGCCGAGGTTGACCATGCTCTGCGCGACCCCGAGGTTCGCATTCGGGTTGGACGTGCGCGCGATGTCGATGCCGACGACCGAACCGGGGCCGGCCGCGGACAGCACCACGACCAGCACGACGAGCAGCCACAGCGGAGCCGGTCCGGGGAGCGCCAGCACCGCGGTCCAGGCGATCGCCTCCGCGGCGATGATCGTGAGGACCAGCCAGGAGCGCCGCAACGGATGTCGCACGGTGAGAAGACCGACGGCGGGGCCGATACAGATCGTGGCGACCACGAAGAGCGCCACCAGCGCCCCGGCGGTCGACGGCGACAGGCCCTGAGCCGAAACGAGGTACGGCACGCCCCAGAGCAGCGTGAACACCATCATCGGGAACTGGGTGCCCAGATGGGAGAAGAAGCCGAGGCGCGTCCCCGGGCGGTGCCACACGGCCAGTAGCTGGCGGCCGATCTCCCGGGCCGACACGGACGGGGCGGGGGACCAGCCCCCGGGCGGCGCGTTACGCACGACCGCCAGCGCCAGCACCGCGACGAGCGCACTGGCCACGGCGGCGACCCCGAACGCCGTGAACCAGCCGGCACCGTGCAGGAGCGCTGCGAACGGTACCGCCGACAGGACCTGTCCGAGCTGGCACAGGATCGTCGTCAGCTGGGTGATCAGCGGAACCCGGCGGGCGGGGAACCAGCGCGGGACGAGAGCCAGCACCGCGGCGAACACGACGGCGTCGCCTGCCCCGATGAGAACGCGGGCGAGCACGGCCAGCGGGAGCGCCGTCGCCACCGCCAGCAGGAGCTGGCCCGCGGCCAGGAGGGTGCCGCTCACCACGAGCATCGCTCGCGAGCCCCAACGGTCCACGGCGAGGCCCGCCGGGATCTGCGTCGCGATGTACACGGCGATCTGGACGAACACGAAGGCGGACAGCACTCCCGGACTGACGGAGAAACGTTCCGCCGCGTCGAGGCCTGCCACGCCGAACGTCGTCCGCTGCATGACGGCCAGCACGTAGGCGAGTACGCCGACCACCCATACCGCCCACGCGAGTTCGGGTCGTACCGCCGGTCCACGGCCGGTCGCTGTCACCTGTCCCCCTCCACCATGAGCGACCCGCAGTATGGCAAACGTTTGCCGTCAGTTGCCAGAGTGCGGTAGTACTGGGGTATGGGTCACAAGGGCCTCACCGCGGACGAAACGGTCCCCGCCGGAGGGCCCGCTCGCGCCGTCACCCTCCATGACGTGGCCAGGGAGGCCGGCGTCGCCGTGTCGACGGTGTCGCGCGCCCTGTCCAACCCGGAGCGGGTCGGCGCGCGCACCCGGGAGCGCGTGCAGGCCGTCGCACGGCGCATGGACTACCGGCCCAACCGCATCGCGCAGGCCCTGCCCCGCGGCCGCACGCAGATGCTGGCACTGCTGGTCAGCGACATCACCAACCCGCACAACTTCGGGCTCGTCCGCGGCGCCGAAGCACAGGCCAGTGCGGCCGGGTTCCTCCTCGTGCTCGGCGACACCCAGGGGAGCCCGGAGCTCGAGTCCGACCACGTGTGCCGGCTCAGCTCCGTGGTGGACGGTTTCGTGCTCGCCTCCAGCCGGCTCCCGGACGCGGACCTGCTGCAACTGCAGGGCAGGCGATCGGTCGTGCTGTTCAACCGGGAGGTGGACGGCTTCCCCAGCGTCGTCACCGACTCGGTCGGAGGCAGCAGGCAGATCGTGGAGCACCTGGCCGCCCTCGGCCACCGCTCGATCGCCTACCTCGCCGGGCCGTCGGACGCCTGGGCGGACGGCGTGCGGTGGCGCGCACTGTCGTCGCACGCGGAGGACGCCGGGATCGAGATCGCCCGCCTCGGCCCGTTCTCCCCCACCGTCGACCATGGGTCGGTCGCCGCTGATGTCGGTCTCTCCAGCGGCGCGACCGCGCTGGTCGCGTTCAACGACCTCCTCGCGATCGGCGTGCTGCGGCGACTGGAACGGCGAGGCGTGGACGTTCCCGGCGAGGTGAGCGTGGCCGGCTACGACGACATCTTCGGCTCTGACTTCTGCCACCCGCCCCTGACCACCGTCACCAGCCCGGTGGAGCAGGCCGGCCGGGCCGTGATCGACCTGCTACTGGGGGCGCGGAGCGCACGACCGGGCCTCGTCCTGCCAGCAGACCTGCGGGTCCGTGAGTCGTCGGGGCCCGCGCCCAGTACTACCATCCCTTGACCATCCCGCTGGATGGCGTGAGGATGGTAGCGTGGCCGAGGTCGACAAGAGCGAGAAGATCACCATCAACGTGGGGCTCGTCGACCTCGGGCAGATCGACCTGCTCGTGGACGAAGGCTTCTTCGCCAACCGCACCGACTTCATCCGCACCGCCATCCGGCGCCAACTCGAGACCCGTTCGGACGCGGTGACGGACACGATCGGCAGGCGAGCCCTCACCCTCGGGACGAGGCACCTCGCCCGCCACGAGCTCGAGCAACTCCGCGATGCCGGCCGCACGACCGAGCTCCGCGTCCTGGGGCTCGCGACGATCGCCAACGATGTCGACGTCGAGCTCGCGCTGGCGACCATCGCCGCGGTCGAGGTCCTCGGGGCGTTCCGTGCCCCGCGGGAGGTCAAGGCCGCGCTCGCCCCGCGCACCATCTGACGGCAGCAGGAGCCCGCCCCGCCGTCACACCGCACGGCATCCCGGCCCAGGAGGACCGTCATGGATCACGACCCGAACATCGGGATGGCATCGGCGTGGCAACTCACCCGGGCAGGACGCCTGACCGAGGCGGTCGCCGTCATCCAGCGCACCCTAAGCGCAGGTGGCACGCGGGCCGTGCGCGGATACGAGTGCTCCAACACTCGTATGCACGCACAAGGGTTCGCCCAGAGGCTGCACCTGACCCACACCGAAGCGGCCGGCACCCGCCGCTTCGACCTGTACGTTCCCCGCGGCCGCACCGGTGAGCGTCTCCCGCTCGTGGTCATGCTGCACGGGGGTTCGCAGAACGCCGCCGACTTCGCGGCCGGCACGCGGATGACCGAGCTCGCCGAACGGCACGGCCTGCTCGTCGCGTACCCCGAGCAGTCCAGGGCGGCCAACCGGGGCGGGTACTGGAACTGGTTCTCCCCCGCCCACCAGCGCGCCGGGGCGGGCGAGCCGTCCATCCTGGCCGGGATCAGCAGGCGGATCGTCGCCGAGTACGGCGCCGACCCGGGCCGGGTGTACGTCGCGGGCCTCTCCGCGGGTGGCGCCATGGCCGCGGTGATGGCCGCGACCCATCCCGAGCTCTACGCGGCAGTGGGCGTGCATTCGGGCATCGCGGTCGGCGCCGCGCACGACGTGCGCTCTGCCTTCGCCGCCATGCGGACGGGCGGCGCACCGGGCGCGGGCGCTGACCTCCCGCTGATCGTCTTCCACGGGGACGCGGACACCACCGTGGCTCCGGTCAATGCGGAGCGCCTCGTCGACGCACGACTCGCGGCCGGCTCCCGGCGCACCACCACCGCCGCGGCGGTGCGCCTCGCCGAACCCGGCCGCCGGCCGTGCACCCGTACCGTGTTCCGGGACCAGGATGACTCGGTCGTTGCCGAGTCGTGGCTCGTACACGGGATGGGCCACGCGTGGTCGGGCGGCGACCCGGCCGGCTCGTACGCGGACCCGAAGGGCCCGGCTGCGTCGGCCGAGATGCTCCGCTTCTTCCTCGAGCACCCGCGGGACGTCTCCTAGGCGAGGCCTACTCGGTGCTGGTCACGGCTTGCGGCCGACTCCACCCGCGTAGAACGTGTGCCAGGGGCTGTCCCCCGGGGTGTGGCCGTCCGGCTGCCAGTCGTTCGCATAGGTCAGGCCCGGCTCGACGAGCTCGAGGCCGTCGAAGTAGCGCCGGTGCTCGTCCCAGGTGCGGAACCGCCCGGTGCCGAAGCCGCCGTCGATGAACGCGCGTTCCGCGGCCTTGGCCCGGGGGTCGTCGTCGTCGAGGAAGTTGCTCGCCAGCAGGTAGCTCCCCGAGGGCATCCGGTCCTTGAAGGTACGCGTGACACCGACCGGGTCCTGGTCGTCGTTCAGGTGGTGCAGGATCCCCGACAGCAGCACCGCGAACGGCTTGTCGAAGTCGATGAACTCCTGGGTCTCCGGGGCCTCGAGGATCGACACCGGGTCGGCCGCATTGGCCTGGATCACCGTCGTGGTGTTGTTGTCGGCGAGCAGCGCGCGGGCGTGGGCGAGAACGATCGGGTCGACGTCGACGTAGACGACGTGCACGGCGGGGTCGAGCTCGTGCGCGACCTCGTGCACGTTGCCCGCACTGGGCAGGCCTGATCCGACGTCGATGAGCTGCCGGATCCCCGCCTCACCGACGAGGTACCGCACGCCGCGGCGCAGGAAGCCCCGGTTGTCGCGAGCCAGCGGGAGAGCGCCGGCGAAGACGTTGGTGAGGGCGTCTACCGCGAGACGGTCGATCTCGAAGTTGTTCTTGCCGCCGAGCGCGAAGTCGTAACCCCGCGCCACCGACGGTCTGGTGGTGTCGATGTCCGGAGGGACCACGGGAGTCTCGCCAACCGAATCCTGCAGCCGTCTTTCCGACTCGCTCACTTAGCCCTCGTTCTCTTCCCAGGTGGCACCGTCCGCGACGTCCTACATTAGGGGAAGATCATCGATCAGCGCGACCTGATCACCTCATGCCTCGCCGTTCGCGACCCCGCGCACCGCGATCAGGTGATCGGCGACCCGCCGGTCACACCGATCACCTCCGAGGTGATGTAGCTGGATTCCTGGGAGGCGAGGAACACGTAGATAGGTGCCAGCTCGGCCGGCTGTGCGGCGCGGCCCAGCGGCGACTGCTTCCCGAACGACTTCACCTTTTCCTCCGACATGGTCGCCGGGATCAGCGGCGTCCACACGGGGCCGGGCGCCACCGAGTTCGCCCGGATGCCCTTTTCGACGAGGTTCTTACCCAGCCCCTTGGTGAAGTTGACGATCGCGGCCTTGGACGTCGCGTAGTCCAGGAGGTGCGGCGAGGGGTTGAACGCCTGGACGGACGAGGTCGTGATGATCGACGAGCCCTCCGGCATGTGCGGGACGGCCGCCTTGCACACCCAGAACGTCGCATACACGTTCGTCTTCATCACCCGGTCGAACTGCTCGGTGCTGATGGCCTCGATGCCGGCGTCCTGCGACATCTGGTAGGCCGCGTTGCTCACCAGCACGTCGATCCGCCCGAACTCCTGGACAGCCCGGTCGATCACGGCCTGGCACTGTGCCTCCTCCCGGAGGTCGGCGGGCGCCGTCACCGCCGTGCGGCCGGCGTCCTCCACCAGCCGCACGGTCTCCTGGGCGTCCTTCTCCTCCGACTCGAGGTAGGAGATGAGCACGTCGGCGCCCTCGCGGGCGAACGCGAGCGCCACGGCGCGGCCGATCCCGGAGTCGCCTCCGGTGATCACGGCCTTCTTGCTCTCCAGGCGTCCTGTTCCCCGGTAGGTCTCCTCGCCGTGGTCGGGCCGCACGTCCAGCTCGCCCGTGCGGCCCGGGTACGCCACGGTCTCGCTGCCGCTGCCCGGGGCGGCGTGCTGCTCGCCGGGGTCCTGCTGGGTGAACTGGTCCTGATGCTGGCCCATCGTCTCACTCCGTTCGCGTCGCGGTACTGGCGCAAACGTTCCCCGGAAAGACGATCGCAACCCTCGGGCGGAGATCACGTCCTGGCTTGAGAATGACGCGGTCGCCAGAAACCGCTCAGGCAGACCGTCAGCAGCGCATGCTCATCAACGGACGGCCGTCGAGAGTGCGGATCTGGATGGAGACCAGTTGGTCGAGGGGAATCCCGGTGGTGCCGTTGATGGTGACGCGTCCGCCTGGGGTGGTCCCCCAGTTGGCGGCCACCTCGGTGCGGCCGTCGCGGGCCGTCGCCAAGGCGCGGTAGCCCGTTGCCGGCGGCAGCCCGGTCAGCTGGAGCTGCACCGCGGTGCCCCAGGTACGTTGCTCCATGCTCCCCATACCGGCCGCGGTGACGCCGGTCATGGTGGCGAGCGCGGTCCCGGAGGCGCTGGGGCCGGGGCCGGGGCCGGGGCCGGTCGGGAGCACCTGAGGCAGCACGCCCGACATGACGGCCACGACCGCGGCGGCCGCGGCTACCAGCTTCCACCGGCGCAGCCTGCGCCGGTCCTGTTGCTGGTGGTGTCGGACAGCACCGAGGGCCTGCGGCAGGAGAGCGGGGCTCGGCGTCAGCATCCCGTGGCGGGCCTCTGCAGGCTCGAGACAACCCAGCAGCCCGGCGACAGGCGCGAGCATCGCCAGCTCGGATTGGCACTCCGCGCAGTTCGCAAGATGGCGGTCGACCACATCGCGCTCGGTGGGCTCGAGGCTGCCGAGGAGGTAGGCACCGAGCTCGGTCCGCATGCACTCGTCCTGCTCGGTCACGACGCCACTCCCATCTCTTCCAGCACCAGCCGCAACGCCCGGAGGGCGTAGTACGTGCGGGACTTCACGGTGCCGGGCGGAATGCCCAGCCGTTGCGCGGCCTCGGTCACCGACCGTCCCTCGTAGTAGGTCTCGACGAGGACCGCCCGGTGCTCGAGGCTGAGCCGGTCGAGTGCGTCGGCCACCGTCCACCGCTGCACAGCCTGTTCGAGGTCGTCGGCAGCGGGTGCGGCACCCAGGGCACGCTCGTCGGAGACGGTCGTCGGCCGCGCGGCGTCGGAGCGCCAGAGATCGGTCACAAGGTTACGCGCGGTAGTGAAAAGCCAGCCCCGGAGCTCCTCGGGGCCACGGTTGAGCTCGTGGGCCCGGCGCCACGCGCGGACGAATGTCTCCTGCACGACTTCCTCGGCTCGGGTCCGATCGCCGGTCAACCGCACGACGTAGCCGAAGAGCGGCCCAGCGACATCGTCATACAGCGCCCGCACGAACGTCTCCGCATGAGAGGGGCTGCTCGATGCGGTCACACTGAGTGCAACGCGTCCCGGATCCAGCTAGTTCATCCAGGACCCTGCCTGTGACTGAGACCATGAGGACGCGGATCAACCGACAAACGGGTGTTGATCAGCGAAAACCGCCGGCACCGAGCTCGCCGATCACCTGCAGCGCCAGGTCGAGGAGCTCCTCACAGGTCCTCGCGGTCCAGGTCAGGTCGATCAGGATCTCCGTGGCACCCGCCTCGGCCAGCGCGGCGATGTCGTCGACCACCTGAGACAGCGTGCCGTGGAACGGTTGCCGCTCCGCACCGGACACGTCCCGGCCGAACATGACGTTCGCCCGCGGGATCAGTTCGAGACGCTCGGGGTCGCGACCGTGCTCACCGGCGCGATCCCGGATCCTCTTCCAGCCCTCCGCCACCGCCGTGGCGGGCAGCCCCGCGGGCAGCCAGCCGTCTGCCTTGCGGGCGATCCGCTCCACCGCGCGTGGCGTGTACCCGCCGCCCAGCAGCACCGGCAGCGGTGCCGGAGGCTTCGGCTTGACGAGGGCGTTCTCGATAACCGTGCGTGAGTCGCGGTAGGTCACCGGGTCAGGCCCCCACAGCGCCCGGCAGGCGTCGATCGCCTCGTCGAGGTACTGGCCGCGGCGCGCGAAGTCGACGCCCACCCCGCGGTACTCGTCGCTCGACCAGCCGCAGCCGAGACCCGCGATCACGCGGCCGCCGCTGGCCACGTCGAGGGTGGCCAGCGCACTGGCGAGCTGCAGGGACGGACGAAACGGGGCCACCAGGACGCTGGTACCCAGCCGCACCGTCTGCGTCACCGCGGAGGCGAGCGCGAGGACGGTGAACGGGTCGGCGGACGTGCGGTAGCCATCGGGCCACGGGAGCCCCGGCACGCCGTACAGACCGTCGGTGGGCTCGAGCGGGAACAGCGGGCGTTCGTAGACCCAGAGGCTCGAATAGCCTGCACGCTCCGCTGCCCGCGCGATGTGCACGACGTCGTTGCGCAGGTCGTACCTGTCGGTGCGCTGCGGAAGACCCAGCCCGAGCTTCACTGTTCCTGCTTTCCTAGCAATTGGCCGACCGGACGTCGGGTGGTCCTGTCGACGCATCGGACCATCGATAGAAGGCAGCGGCCTGTCCCACCCGCACCCCGGCACCGTTCACCAGATTCCACATCGTCACATCCTCGATCCAGAACCGCCGACCGGACTTCGCGATGCGCAATCCTCGGTATCCGGTGGCAAAATCGTTCCGCAGGACGACGTCGAGCAGCCTGTCGCGGTCCTCCTGCCGGTCCGGCTCCGCTGAGAGCCGGGAGCGCAGCTCGGTGAACTCTTCCCAGTCGTACTCGAAGCACTGCTGGGCCCTTCTGTTCGCGTAGAAGAACTGTGGGTCCGGATCGGCGTCATGGGCCAGCAGGCCGAACGGCGCTTCCTCATAGAGCCAGCGGGCGGTGGCCGTGGGATCGACCAGTGGGCTGCCGACGAAGCGCAGGTGGCAGCCCGACAACAGCCCGAAGAAGTCGGGGTCGTGATGCCGCAGCGGAGGATGGGACACCCACTCACCTCCTCGTTCCTGCAGGAGGGTCATGCGCCGAGTGACCGATGCTCGGCTGCGGCCGCCACGGCGTGTCCGACGCGGGTATGGCGCACAGCTCACCCTATCGAGGTGCATCGAGTCCGATGATCGTTGCCCTCCACGGCGAGAACGGCTCGCTGGTGGGGACAGTTCCCACAACCGTGTGCAGCTGACGGACCTGCTGGCCGACGGGGCGTGACGACCCCCGACCCGCACGGGTGAGGCAGGGTGACATCGCTGGCTTCAGGTTGACAATGCAGCAGTTAGACTAGATCCATGACCACTGTCAGCCGGACTCCTCGGGCGGAGCCGACCTGCTCCGTCGCACGCGCCCTCGAGGTGCTCGGCGAGCGTTGGACATTCCTGATCCTCCGTGAGGCGTTCTCCGGCATCACCCGGTTCGCCGACTTCCGCGCCGCGCTGGGCGTGGCGCCGGACGTGCTCAGCGACCGGCTGGCCACCCTCGTCCAGGCAGGCGTGCTGGAGAAGCAGCCCTACCGCGAGCCCGGGGCACGCGTCCGGTTCAGCTACCACCTCACTCCCGCCGGCCGGGAACTGCGCGTCGTGCTCTGCGCCCTCCAGCAGTGGGGCGACGAGCACGTGCCCCACGAGGCGGGTCCCACCATCATTCGCCGCACCGTCGAGGGCAACCGCCCGGTGCGCGTGGCCTTCGTCGACGACACCGGCAGCGAAGTGCCGCTCGACGGCGTCGCGTTGATCCACACCGCCGCCTACCCGTCCTGACGCCCCACCGAGCAACGAGGTCGAGCTGGGAACATTCGGATGGGCGCAGTCCTCGCTCAGGACCCGTCGGTCAGCTCCGGGTAGAGGGCCGGGAGTTCCGCCGAGAGCAGGCTGCGCACCATCTTGCTCTTCTCGTCCGCCACCACCTCGAAAGCGCCCGCCTGCACGCCGTCCAGGGCGAGGGCGGCGATCACCGCCGGATCGCCCTTCGGCGAGTCGATCTGCGCAACCATGTCGGTGTCCATGTAGCCGACGTGCAGGGCGGTCGTCGTGATGCCCTTCGGCGCGGGCTGCAGGCGCAGCGTGTTGGTCATCGCCCAGCTCGCGGCCTTGGCCGAGGAGTACGCCCCGTGGGCAGCGTGCCGAAGAAGGTCTTCTCCATCTCCAGGCTGACGGCGTCGAGGTCCCCCTCCAGCAGAGGCGTGTGCGTGTCGATGCCCGCGTTGTTGATCAGCAGGGTCACATCGCCCGCTGCCGCTGTCGCAACCGCGGCGGGGTCGGTGTGTCGAGCCGCAGCGGCACCACGCCGGGGAGGTCCACCGAGTCGGGGTTGCGGACCGCGGCGTGGACCTTCGCCGCCCCCCGCTCCACGAGGCCCGCAGCGAACTGGCGGCCGAGGCCCCTGTTGGCCCCCGTGACCAGCGCGACGGAGTTCCGGATGTCCATGCTGTCGTCTCCTGGGTGTGCACCAGCGGTGTTGAATTGGAATATAGAACTGAGCTATCCAAGTAGCGCACGGCAACTCAGCCCCGACTGGAGGCGGTGCGCGACCCTGAACAAGTGTGTGACGTGGATAACGAACTGACCAAATGACGCAGACGGTCAATTTGGTCTAACCTGTGATCATGGACATCGCGAACGAGAGCAGTCGCCGGGCTCTGGTGGTCGGTCTCGGCATCAGCGGGATTGCCACGGCGCTGCGCCTGCGGCGCATGGGCTGGACCCCGGTTCTCATCGAGAAGGCCCCGACGCGGCGCTCCGGCGGCTACTTCATCGGGCTGTTCGGCGCCGGTAAGGCGGCGGCGCAGCGGCTGGGCATCCTGGGTGGGATGGCTGACCGGAGCGCCTCGGACGGGGCCAACTTCGATATCGACCGCGCCGGGAACCGGCAGCGCGGCCTGGGTTTCAAGGACCTGCCGGGGCTGCCGCGGCTGATGGTGCGCGGCGACGTCGAGCAGGCCGCCTTCGCCGCACTGCCCGCGGATGTGGAGATCCGTTACTCGACGGTGCCCACCCGAATCGATCAGGACGCCGGCGGCGTGGACGTCACGCTGACGAACACTGCGGACGGCACCACGGTGACGGAGCGGTTCGACCTGGTCGTCGGCGCTGACGGGCTACGCTCCACGGTGAGATCGCTGGTGTTCGGACCGCACGAGAAGTATCTGCACCGGCTCAACTACATGATCGCCGCCTTCGACCTGCCTGGTCCGCTGAGCGACCTCGCCCGGGAGGACGGCGCAACCCTGCTCGAACCCGGCCGGTCGATGTGGATCTTCCCGTTCGGCGACCACGCTCCGACGGTGCTGCTGTCCTACCGCACAGACGACGTGGACGCGGAGTTCGCCGAGTCCGCGACCGAGCGGATCCGCGCCGTGTTCGGCCCCGAGCCGACCGGCCGTGCGCTCGGCGAGGTCCTCCGGGCGCTGGAGTCGGCCGACGAGCTGCTGTTCGACTCGGTCGAGCAGGTGCGCATGGACAGCTGGCACCACGGCCGGGTTGTGCTGGTCGGCGACTCGGCCTGGTGCGTGACCCTGTACGCCGGAATGGGCGTCTCGGCGGGCCTGGCGGGGGCGGATCTGCTCGGCACGATGCTCGAACGCCACCCGGAGGACCTGGAGCTCGCGCTGACCGAGTGGGAGCAGAAGCTTAGGCCCTACATCGAGTACTACCAGCAGAACGGGATCAGCCAGCGCGCGTTCTTCACCCCCTCCAGCCGCGTCCAGATCGCACTGCGCAAGGTGCTGATGCGCGGACAGAAGCTGCCGCTGACCGGGCGTCTCCTGCAGCACATGAGGGAGAGCGGCAAGGCGAGCCGCATGAAGGAAACGGACATCGCGCGGGCATGATGAGGCCGGCCCCGGCCGCGGGGGTTCGGCCTGCGCAGACGGGAGATCGGTGATGGCTGCAGTGACCCGACACGACTCGGGGAAGGCCGCGCGCATCCTCACCGTCAGCAGGGATCTGGTACTCAGGCGCGGAGTCAGGGGCGTGACGATCGCCGAGATCGCCGAGAAGGCACATGTCGGCAAGGGCACGGTGCACCTGTACTTCGGCACCAAGGAGGACCTGGTCGTCGGGCTGTTCGCCCGGGACTTCCTGGCCGTGGTGGAGCAGTACATCCAGACGCTCACCACCGACCCCGACCAGGTCCGCCCACAACGGCTGTGCCCACTGCTGGTGCGCACCGCCCTGGACCACCCGTTCGTGCGCGCGCTGCAGACCGGCGACGTCGACATGCTCGGCATCCTGGGCGAGCACCCGCTCAGCAAGGAGCTGCTCGGCACGCTCGGCCCGGGGTCGATGATGTACTCACTGCTCCCGGTGTGGCGCCGATACCAGTTGGCCCGCACGGACTGGGCGCTGGACGAACAGGCCTACGCACTGCGCGCGGTCATCGCCGGATTCTTCGAGGTGGCGGCCCATCCCCACGTTCTGCCGGACGTCACGGTCGACTTTCCGGAGCAGGTCATGGCCGGGGCGGTGGCCGCGTTGTTGGGCCCTGACCAGGCGAACCCGGCGGACGTCCGCGCGGCCGCTCAGGAGTGCGTGCGGATGCTGGCCGACTCGCGCGCGGTCATACTCGCCTCGATCGCCCCGACGAAGCAATGAGGCGAGCTCCCGCACGCAGGTGTCAGCGGAGGATCACTCCAGCTCCGCCGCAGCCGCGGAGAACTGCGCGGAGTACAGATCGTGGTAGGCGCCCCCGGCCGCGAGGAGCTGCTCGTGCGTGCCCTGCTCCACTATCCGCCCCGACTCCATCACGAGGATCAGGTTGGCATCCCGGATCGTGGAGAGCCGGTGGGCGATCACGAAGCTGGTGCGGTCCGACCGCAGCGCCGCCATCGCCCGCTGCACCAGCACCTCGGTGCGGGTGTCCACCGAGCTGGTCGCCTCGTCCAGGATGAGCAGCGTCGGGTCGGCCAGGAACGCCCGCGCGATGGTGATCAGCTGCTTCTCCCCCGCGCTGACGTTGGAGCCCTCGTCGTCGATCACCGTGTCGTAGCCGTCGGGGAGGCTCCGGACGAAGCGGTCGACGTAGGTGGCGCGGGCGGCCGCGAGGATCTGCTCGTCGGTGGCCACCGGATTGCCGTAGCGGATGTTCTCCCGGATGG
>JAODNO010000624.1 GCA_025465235.1 Pseudonocardia sp. | reverse complement strand
TGTCGTGTCCGGGCGGCATTTCGACTCGTGGTGGAAGAAGACGTCGCGGACCCGTCCGGACCTGCTCGACTTCACCGAGGAGATGCTGCGCACGGCACAGGCCGATGCGGTCGATCGCTCCGCCTACCCCGACCATGTCGAGGCCGGGGGGCTCACGCTGCCGCTGTCGTACGCGTTCGAGCCGGGCGCACGTACCGACGGCGTCACGGTCGACGTGCCGGTGGCCGCGCTGCACCAGGTGGACCCCACCCCGTTCACGTGGCAGGTCCCCGGCCTGCGCGAGGAGCTGGTGACGGCGCTGATCCGGACGCTGCCCAAGCAGCTGCGGCGGCTCTACGCTCCCGCACCCGACCACGCCCGAGCCGTGCTGGCGAGGCTGCACTCCGCCGACGCACCGGACGAACCGCTGCTCGACGGCCTGGAGCGCGAGCTCGGCCGGATGCGCGGCGTCGACATCCCCCGCGACGCCTGGGAGCTGGACCGGCTACCCGAGCATCTCACCGTCACGTTCCGGGTGGTCGACGAGACCGGCCGCGAGGTGGCGACCGGCACCGACCTGGACGCGCTCCGGCGCAGGCTCGCCCCGAAGGTGCGCGAGGAGCTGGCCGCGGCAGGTGCCGGGATCGAGCGCACCGGGCTGACCACATGGACCCTCGGCGCGCTGCCCCGCGAGCTCCCCGTGCGCCGGGGCGGCCACGTCGTCACGGGCCACCCCGGCCTGGTCGACCGCGGTGCCACCGTCGATGTCCGGGTGTTCCCGACGGCGGCCGAGCGCGATCCGCAGATGTGGCGCGGCGTGCGTCGCCTGCTCCTGTTGGACACGCCCTCGCCTGCGAAGCAGGTGCAACGCGGTCTGGACAACGCGTCGAAGCTCGCGCTCTCCCGCAACCCACACGGTTCCGTGGCCACGCTGCTCGAGGACTGCGTCACCGCAGCGGCGGACGCCCTGATCACCGCAGCAGGCGGCCCCGCATGGGACGAGCGGTCCTACGCGCGGCTGCGGAAGCTGTTTGCCGAGCGGCTGGCATCGACGACGCTGCAGGTGCTGCAGGGCGTGCGCGGTGTGCTCACCATCTGGCACCGGGTGCAGGCACAGCTGGGCGAGCTGCGTGCGCCGGTGCTCGCGGCGGGCGTCGCTGACCTGACGACGCAGGTGAACGACCTGGTCGGACCCGGTTTCGCCACCACGGCCGGAGCGTCCCGGCTCGCCGATGTCGCCCGCTACCTGGAGGCCGTGGAGCGGCGCATCGAGAAGCTGCGGGCCGACCCCGCCCGCGACGCGGGCTGGACCGCGCAGGTGCAGGTGGTGGCCGACGAGTACGCGGCCGAGCTGGCGGCGCTCCCACCGAGCGTGGAACCGTCGCCCCAGCTGCGCGAGATCCGCTGGCTGATCGAGGAGCTGCGGGTGGGGATGTACGCCCACCCCATGCGCACCCGATATCCGGTGTCGATCAAGCGCATCCAGAAGGCGATCGACGACCTGCCCCGCTGACTCTCCAGCCGGACCGGGTCAATGCGCGAGCCTCATCCTCACAAAAAGGGCGATACCTCCGCGTAACCGGAATATCGGCAGGTACAGCGACGCCGAAAAGGCGGAGACAGGCGGTCAGCAGCACGCGCCCGTACAGGCGTTCGCTTTATGATCCATGAGGATCGTAGGTCGTGCTGCACAGCAGAATGGGTGGTTTCGTGGGGCGGAACAGCAAGGTCACACCCCGGCGGTGGTTCGTTTCGGGTCGGGCGGCGACGCTCACCGGAGCAGTCTGCGCCGGGGTGCTGTGGATGGCCGTCGGGCCGCTGACCGGGCTCGCCGCCGCCAACGCGGCTACCCCGGCTCCCTCCCGGACAGCCTCCAGCGGCACGGCTCCGGCCGCTGCCACCTCGGTGCTGGTGCCGGGCACCCCGTGCACCGCGACGGCGAAGGCGTGCATCGATCTCTCCCACAACGAGGCCTGGCTCGTCAACGACGGACACGTCACGCGCGGCCCGGTGCGGGTCAGCCCGGGCGCCGCGGGTGAGAACACCCCTACCGGCACCTTCGATGTGCAGTGGAAGGACCTGCACCATCGCAGCAAGGAATTCAACAACGCGCCGATGGAGTACTCGGTTTTCTTCGCCCCGGGCGGGATCGCGTTCCATGAGGGCAGCCTGCAGAAGAAGTCGGCCGGCTGTGTACACCTGTCGGCCGACAATGCTGCGGCCTGGTACAGCTACCTAAAGGTCGGCGACCAGGTCCAGGTGCACTGACAGGAACCGGACCCCTTGCACGAACGCCGCATGCGAATCGTCGACCTCTCCCAGCCCGTGCACGGGGGGATGCAGGTCTATCCCGGCGATCCCGAGGTCACCGTGGCACCCGCCGCCACTCTCGACCGGGACGGGGTCAACGTGCTGGCCGTGCATTCCGGGTCGCACACCGGCACGCACGTCGACGCGCCCTTCCACGTGATCGCCGACGGCGCCCGGCTGGACGAGCTCGATCTCGCCCTCTTCCACGGCCCGGCGGTGACGGCCGACCTGCTCGGTCGCGCCCCGCGTGCGGCCCTCGGCTGGGCGGACCTGGAGCCGGTCGCCGACCGGCTCCGGCCCGGCGTCGTGCTGGTCCTGCACACCGGCTGGTCGGTGCACTTCGGCACGCCGGCCTACCTGGAGCACCCGTGGCTGACGCCGGACGCGGCCGAGCGGGTCGTCGCCACCGGCGTGCGCGCGCTGGCCGTGGACACCCTCAACCCGGACCCGACGCCCCCGCCCGGCACCGGCACCGGCGACCTGCCTGTGCATCACGCGGTGCTCGGCGCGGGCGGGGTGATCGTGGAGAACCTCACGAACGTCGCGCAGCTCACCACCCTCTCCGACCCGCTGCTCAGCTTCTTCCCGATCCACCTCGCCCGCGCGGACGGCGCCCCGGTGCGTGCGGTCGGGCTGGGGACCTGACCGTGAGCGCGTCGGTTCGCCTAGTGTCGTGATCATGCAGGAGAACGACCGGACCCGACCGCTGCCGCCCGACGACAGCTACCTCCGCTCGCTCACTGCCGCCACGGAGCGGGCCGTGCGGGACGCAGAGCCGATCGGCTCCGCCCACGAGGGCGCGCCCGGCGACGTGCGCGGGGCCGTCAGAACGGCCGCGCGCAGCCTTGACGACGAGCTCGTCGCACTCAGCCACGACCTGCACGCGCACCCGGAGGAGGCGTTCGCCGAACACCGGTCGGTGCGTGCGGTGGCGGACCTGCTGGAGCGGCACGGGCACAGCGCGGAGATCGGCATCGGAGGGCTGGCGACATCGCTCGTCGCCACCGCCGGCACGCGCGGCCCGCATATCGCGGTGCTCGCCGAATACGACGCGCTGCCCGGCGTCGGGCACGCCTGCGGCCACAACATCATCTGCGCAACGGCCACCGGCGCGTTCCTCGCCGCGGCGCAGGTGCAGGACCGGGTGGGCGGCCGGGTCTCGCTGATCGGCACGCCCGCCGAGGAGGGCGGCGGGGGCAAGGAGACGATGGCGCGGGCAGGCCTCTTCGACGACGTCGACGCCGTGATCATGCTGCACCCGTTCACGCACGACATCGCGATGCACCCGTTCCTCGGCCGCCGTCAGGTCGAGATGGTGTTCCACGGGGTCGCCGCGCACGCGGCCGCGCAGCCGTTCATGGGTCGCAACGCCCTCGACGCCGCGGTCGCCGCGTACCAGGGCGTCGCCGCGCTACGTCAGCACCTGCCCGGCAGCGACCGGGTGCACGGGATCTTCAGCGACGGCGGCGCCCGGCCGAACGTCGTGCCCGAGCGGGCTGCGGTGCTGTTCTACCTCCGCTCGGCGGCGCCGGAGACCCTGCGCGACCTGGCCGGACGCATCGACTCGATCGCCCACGGTGCGGCGGCCATGACCGGGTGCACGGTGGAACTGCGGTGGGACGAGCTCCCGCCGTACCTGCCGATCCGCTTCAACCACGCGCTGGCCGGGCGCTGGGCGGTCAACCAGGAACCGGTCGGGCGCACCCCGCTGCCGACGGGTGTGGTGCCCGAGTTCCTCACCGGGTCCACCGACCTGGGCAACCTCAGCTACCGCATGCCGGCCATCCACCCGATGATCGCGGTGTCCGAGCCGACGGTGGCGCTGCACACCAGGGAGTTCGCCACGGCGTCCGGCGCACCGGCCGGGGACCGGGCCGTGCGCGACGGCGCCGTCGGGCTGGCCCTCACGGCCGTCGACTACCTGGCCGACGCCGGGCTGCGGGAGGCCGTGCACGCCGAGTTCGCCGCCGCGGGCGGGGCCCTCGACGTCCCCACCTACTTCCACTGAGCCGAACTCGACGGGGACGGGGGTCGGAGGTGCGCACACTGCTCCAGAGGTCGGAAACGGTGACGTGCACACCGTCGCCGGACCGCCGCTTCGCTCCGGTCAGCGCTTCCCGGGTAGCACCTGGACCTTGCGGCCCACGCCAGAGCGGAACTGCTCGAGCGCCTGCGGGTATTCGTCGAGGCCCATCCGGTGGCTGATCATCACCTCCGGCCGTAGCGCGCCCTCCGCGAACAGCTCCGCCGCGCGCTCGAAGCTGTGCAGCACCGCCATCGACCCGACGATCCGGATCTCCTTGTTGTAGATGCGGAACGGCGAGAACCTGGCGGTGGCGTCCTCGTTGGCCACTCCGAACTGCTGGAACGTGCCTCCGGGCGAGACGCGCCCCAGCCCGTCCTCGATCGCCGCGACCACGCCGGTGCAGTCGATCACGACGTCCCAGCCGCGGGGCCGGTCCAGCTCGTCCGCCCTCGTGACAGCGGCCGTGCAGGTGAGCTCCTTGGCCGTCTCCAGCCGACTGGCGTTGAGGTCGACCATGCTCACGCTGGCCGCTCCGGCGCGCTTGGCCAGCTCCATCATCATCAGGCCCATCGTCCCGGCGCCGTAGATCAGATAGTGGTCGCCGAGCTGCGGCGCGAGCACGTCGAACCCGCGGACGGCGCACGACAGCGGCTCGATCAGCGCGGCGTCGGCAGGCGTGACGTGCTCCGGGAGCTGCACGCAGTTGGCCACCGGGGCCACTGCGAACTCTGCTGCCCCGCCCGCCGTGCTCACGCCGATCGCCGCCCAGCGTTCGCACAGGTTGCCGCGGCCGCGGCGGCAGTAGTAGCACTCGCCGCAGTGCAGCGACGGGTCGACGGCCACCTGGTCGCCCTCCCGCAGTTCGGTGACCTCGGACCCGAGCGCCACGACCTCCCCGGCGAACTCGTGGCCGGGCACCACCGGGAGCGTCGGCGCGAACTCCCCCTCGGCGATGTGCAGGTCCGTGCCGCAGATCCCGCAGCCCGCCACAGCCACCACCACCTCCCGCGGCCCGGGGGTGGGGTCGGGCACCGTCTCCACGGTGACGGAATCGGCACTGATGACCGCGGCCTTCACTTGATCGCTCCCATCGACAGACCTTGCACGAGCTTGTCCTGCGCCGCGAAACCGGCGATGAGCACCGGCAACGACACCACAACTGCGGCCGCGCACACCTT
>JAODNO010000614.1 GCA_025465235.1 Pseudonocardia sp. | reverse complement strand
CTCGACACCGATCTCAGCCTCGAGAACACGGAGATACCACTGCTTCATCGCTTCATAATTGCTGGTGTTCACAACGAGGTGCGAAATCATCGGTGGTGTCATCGTGTCGCCTCATCTCTGGCAAGGTCATGGTCGTACGGCGCCTCGGAAATTTGAGGGCCGACGAAGACCGGCCAGCGCCGCTGAGTACTGACGCTAGCCCGCACTCATCTTCCAGTCAAGGACGACTTCGTCCTTAAACCATTGAAGGAAGTGTCAACGGGCGAGGCCGCCGCTACGTTGGCTGCGCTCGGTCGACCAGCCGAGCAGGGCGAGCACAGGAAGGGCGGCACCGAACAGCGTCAGTGCGATCCAGCCACCGGCGTGATAGGTCAGCGAGCCCAGCTGCGATCCCACCGCTCCGCCGACGAAGAACGTCGCCAGGTAGGCGCTGTTGAGCCGGGCGCGCGCGGTCGGGTCGAGCTGATAGATGCTGTGCTGGCCGAAGATGAACGAAGCCTGTACGGCCATGTCGATCAGCACCGCGGCGACCACGAGCAGAATGACGCTGTGCCGACCGAGTCCGGCGATCCCGAACGCGAGCACGGCAACGATGAACGCAACCGCCGTCAGCGGGCGGCCGAGGCCCCGGTCCGACCACCGGCCAGCCAGTGGGGCGATGGTCGCACCACCGGCGCCCACCAGCGCAAACAGTCCGATACCGAGCTGTGTGTAGCTGAACGGCGGTCGGGTGAGTAGGTACGGCACCGTGGTCCAGAACGCGGTGAATCCGCCGAACATGGCCGACTGGTACAGCGCGCGCCGGCGCAGCACGCTGTGCATCCGCACCAGCTGCGCGGTGGATCTGAGCAGTGCGCCGTAGCCGACTCGGGTGCTCACCGGACGGCGCGGCAGCGCGGTCCGCAGTGCCAGCGCAAGCACGGCCATCAGTGCGGCGGAGGTCAGGTACACCGCCCGCCAACCGGCGACGGCGGCAAGCAGGCTGCCCAAGGTGCGGGACAGCATCACGCCGATGAGCAGCCCACCGACCACCCGGCCGACGATCCGGCCACGCAGGCGTTCGGGAGCGAGACCCGCCGCGAACGGCACCAGGATCTGCGCGACCACCGAGGTGACGCCGCTGACCAGCGCGCCGGCCAGCAGTATCGGGAAGGTTGGCGCGGTACCCGCCACCAGCAGTGCCGCCGTGGTCACCCCGAGCAGCACCGCGACGAGCCGCCGGTTCTCTACGCGGTCGCCGAGCGGGACCAGCAGCAGCAGGCCCGCCGCGTAACCGATCTGCGTGGCGGTGATCAGGCCGCCGGCCGCCACCTCACTGATCGCGAACGACGCGCGCAGCTCGGCCAGCAGCGGCTGGGCGTAGTAGAGGTTAGCGGCAGTCAGCCCACAGCCGACGGCCAGCAGCAGGACCAGTCGGCCGCGCGGGGCGGCCTCTGCCGGGGGGTGCGGTTCGACGTCTCGGGACAGTGACACGGCCACCTCGCAACTTGGAACCGCTTTAACTGGTTCCAGGAACGTACCAGTTAAACCGGTTCCGGAGTAGGCTCGCTGTCATGCCCGGGATCCCCCGCTTCCGGCACGGTGCCGGCCGACTCTGCCTGGACTTCGTGCGCACCTTGCGCCATCGGGGCAGACCGGAGGTTGAGGAGGAACTGCCGGACATCGGGGCGCTGTCCGCGTGGGTCCGCGAATTCGGCCCGGTGCACGCCGACCCAGTGATGGCAGACGGGGAAGTTCAGTTTCCGGCGGTTGATGGCGGGGCGGCGATCGTGGACGCCCAGAAGCTGCGTGAGGCGGCCTACCACCTCATCGAAGGCTCCCGAGGACAGACTGGCGCGCCGCCCTGCCCGAAGGCCCGCGAGCTGATCAATCTGGCCGCGGCCAGGCCCGTGCCCGCACCCCAACTGGACGCCGCGGGGGGCCTGAGCTGGTGGGCGGACGAGCCGGTCGCGGCAACCTTGTCCCTGGTCGCCCGAGACGCGCTCGACCTGGTCGGCACGGACGCGATCCACCGGGTGCGCAACTGCGCGGACCCGACGTGCCGCGCACTGTTCTACGACGGCTCACGCCCAGGTTCCCGGCGGTGGTGCTCGATGGACGCCTGCGGCAACCGCGCAAAGAAAGCGACGCTTCGCGCAAGGTCCTGAACCGAGAAGTCGACGTCGCCGCCTCCTCACGTTCCTCACCGTGTGGGGAGGAGTACGAGCTTTGCGTTGGGGTGGCCCTGGCGGAGGAAGGTGTGGGCCTGGGCGGCTTCGGTGAGGGGGTAGGTCTTGACGGGGAGCGGGATCAGTTTGCCGGTGGCGGCCAGCGGGAGGAGTTGGCGCCAGGCGTTCGCGCGGATCTCGGCGCCAGGGTCGGCCCCCGGTCCGTGGCCGATCAGCTTGATGCCGGTGTCGGCGCGGTGGAATCCGGCGATCGAGACGATCCTGCTCAGATCGGGCACGACGGCCAGCGACACGTCGATCGCCTCGTCGGTGCCGACCGCATCGATCACCGCGTTGACTCCGGAGGGGGCTGCTTGCCTCACCCGGTCCAGCAGGCCCGGGCCGTAGGTCACCGCGACGGCGCCGACGTC
>JAODNO010000549.1 GCA_025465235.1 Pseudonocardia sp. | reverse complement strand
GCGCTACGACCGGGACCGCCCGGTCGACGGGATCGACGTGGCGGGAGCGTGCGCATTGCACACTGTGGCTGAGCTGTTGACCGAACGCCCATCGTTCAGCGTCGAGCGTTCGATGGCTGGTCAGATCGCCGAGGTTCTGCACCCTGCGGCGACCGAGTTGGACGACGGCCGCCCGGAGCCTCTGGTTCGCCGGGCGGTCGATGAGCTGGCGGCACTGCGGCGGGTGGCCACGCTGGTGGCCGGCGGTGCGCAGCCCGGCGAGGTGTTCATCGCGGTCGCGGATGAGCTCGCCCGCCTGATCGGCGCCGAGGCGACGTTCGTCTCCAGCGTTGACCTGTCCAGCGCCGACGGGCCGGGGTCGCGTGCCGCTGACCCGTGCGGAGAGCGTGAGGAGCTTGAGGGGTATGGCACTGTCCTCGGTTCGTATGGCCGGGTCACTGGGGAAGTACCAGTTGGCTTCCGGATGAAGCTGTCGCCGGGGAGTGTCATCACGGCCGCGCTGCGCACCGGGCGCCCGGCCCGGGCCAACGGCGAAGCGCTGGCGAAAGGCCCGTTTGGTGCCATCGTCGGCAGGCTGGGCATTCGGGCCGCGGTCGCCACGCCCATCGTGGTGGAGGGGCGCTACCGGGGGGTGACGGTGGCTGGGACGTCGCGGGAGGACTTCCCGGCCGGCACCGAGTCGCGGATGGCGGACTTCATGGAGCTGGCCGCGATGGCGATCGCCAACGCCCGGGCCGAGCAGGAGCTGCGCGAGCTCGCCGACACGCAGGCGGCGCTGCGGCGGCTGGCCATGCTGGTGGCGCGGGGCGAGCCGGCAGAGACGGTTTTTGCGGCCGCGACGCGGGAGGCGCTGCGGCATTTCGGTGGCGGCACCGCCAGGATGGTCCGCTACGAGCCCGACGGAACAGCGACGCTGCTGGCCAACGAGGGCACGACGGGCCCGCACGTGCGGGTCGGGGAACCGTGGACGGGCTATCCGCCGACCGGGTTGACCGCGACGGTGTGGCGTACGGGTCAGGCCGCCCGGGTCGAGGACTACGGCGACATTCCGGGCGGGGAGCCTTATCTCCGCGAGGGGCTGCGGGCCGCGGTCGCCGTGCCGATCCACGTCAACGGCCGGCTGTGGGGGGTGATCGCCGTCGGGTCCGGTCAGGGGCCGCTGCCGCCTGATACCGAGCACCGGATGACGCTGTTCACCGACCTGGTCGCCACCGCGGTCGCGACCGCGCAAAACCGGGCCGAGCTCATAGCCTCCCGCGCCCGGATCGTCGCGGCATCGGATGAAGCCCGCCAGCGGATCGAGCGGAACCTGCACGACGGCGCCCAGCAGCACCTCATCGCGCTGGCACTCAGGCTGCGAGTTGCGGTGGCTGCCCACGAGAGCGACGAGGTGCGTAGCGAGGTCACGGACGTGGCCGCGGACCTCACGGGTGTGATCGAGGCGCTGCGGGAGATCTCCCACGGCATACACCCGGTCATCCTGTCCCGGGCCGGGCTGCGGCCGGCGCTGCGCGCGCTCGGGCGCCGCTCCGCCGTCCCGGTGAAGATCGGCGTGCGCATCGATGGCCGGCTCCCCGAGCCGATCGAGGTGGGCGCCTACTACGTCGTCTCGGAGATGCTTACCAACGCGGCCAAGCACGCACACGCGTCTGCTGTGGAGGTGGACGCCGAAGTCTTGGATGGCGCGCTGCGAGTGTGCGTGCGTGACGACGGTGTCGGTGGCGCCGACCCGCGACGGGGCTCCGGGCTGGTCGGGCTGAACGACCGCATCGAGGCGCTGGGCGGCACATTCTCGTTACACAGCCCGACGGGCGGCGGAACGACAGTGTCCTTCGTGCTGCCGGTTCCAACCGACGGCGGGCAGCCGGATGCGAACCATGGCTAGTAGCCCGATGGCTTTTCGACCCGTTTCTTCCGCATCGCAACGCCCTCGCTGTCGAACTCGGCCTGTTCCGCCGCACCTAAAACACTCTGCGGCCCACCGGGCCCTCGACGAAGGACGCCGCGGCAAGCGTACGTCACCGGCACGGGGACCCGGTAAACCACAGGTCCGACCGTCCCGTTGGGGGGACCTCGACCGCCTGAGAACTCAGACCACTCTTCGAAGGAGGAACCCATGGCAACCGCTGTGGTCAACGGGATTCGCATGCACTACCGGCGTATCGGGGAGGGCTCCCCGATCGTGCTGCTGCACGGCTGGCCGCAGACGGGGTACGCCTGGCGGCACGTCGCCGACGACCTGGCCGCCGACCTTTCCGCGTTGGTGCGCGAACTCGGTTTCCATCCCGATGATCGGCACCCCTGGACCTTCCCTCGGCCCGACGTCGCCGATCGGGAGAGGGGCAGGTGAGGTGGGCAACTCGCGCTACGACCGGGACCGCCCGGTCGACGGGATCGACGTGGCGGGAGCGTGCGCATTGCACTCTGTGGCTGAGCTGTTGACCGAACGCCCATCGGTCAGCGTCGAGCGTTCGATGGCTGGTCAGATCGCCGAGGTTCTGCACCCTGCGGCGACCGAGTTGGACGGCGGCCGCCCGGTGCCTCTGGTTCGCCGGGCGGTCGATGAGCTGGCGGCGCTGCGGCGGGTGGCCACGCTGGTGGCCGGCGGCACGCGGCCGGCCGAGGTGTTCCGCGCGGTCGCCGACGAGCTGGGCCGCCTGATCGGCGCCGACGCGTCGTTCGTCTCCCGGCTGGATGACCCGTCCGGGGACGGCAGCGAGCCGGAGGGATCCGTCGTCGTCGTCGGGTCGTACGG
>JAODNO010000533.1 GCA_025465235.1 Pseudonocardia sp. | reverse complement strand
GTGGCGTCGAAGCCCACCACCCCGCGGGCGACGACCACGCCGTGCGGCCCCACGAGGTCCACCACGTCACCGGCCACGAAGTCGCCGGAGATCCCGTGGATGCCGGCGGCGAGGAGCGAGCGGCGACGGTCGATGACCGCCGCCACGGCCCCGGCGTCGAGATCTAGGGAGCCACGCACGTCGGCCGCGTGCAACAGCCAGAATCGGCGGGCCGACATCCGACGCCCGGAGGGACGAAAGGCCGTGCCCACCTTGGGCCCCACCTCCGAGGCGTCCAGCGCGGAGGTGACGTCCTCGGCCGCGGCGAGCAGCACCGGGATGCCGGCCGCAGCGGCCATCGCCGCCGCCGTGATCTTGGTGGCCATCCCGCCGCGACCGAGGCTGCCGTCGCCGGGCCGGGCCACCCGCACCGACCCCAGGTCCGATGGCGCGTCCACCTCGACGAGCAGCCGCGAGCCGGGCAGGCGGGGGTCACCGTCGTAGAGCCCGTCGACGTCGGACAGCAGGACCAGACCGTCGGCGCCGATGAGGTGCGCCACGAGCGCGGCCAGCCGGTCGTTGTCACCCACCCTGATCTCGTCGGTGGCCACCGTGTCGTTCTCGTTCACCACCGGCAGCACGTCGAGGCCGAGCAGCCGCTCCAAGGTGCGCTGGGCGTTGCGGTAGTGGGCGCGGCGGATCATGTCGTCGGCGGTGAGCAGCACCTGGCCGATCGCCTGCCCGTGCCTCCCGAACGACGCCGCGTAGGCCTGCGCGAGCAGCAGTTGCCCGACGGATGCCGCAGCCTGCTGGGTGGCGAGGTCACGCGGGCGGCGGGCCAACCTGAGCGGGGCGAGCCCGGCCGCGATCGCCCCCGACGACACCAGCACCACCTGGCCCCCCGTAGCGCGCCGGGTCGCGAGCGCGTCGACCAGCGCGTCGAGTCGCAGCGGGTCGAGTCCTCCGTCGAGGCTGGTGAGCGACGACGACCCGACCTTGACGACGATCCGACGCGCCGCGGCCAGCTGTCGCCGGGCGGTCACGGCCCGGTCCGGGGCCGTTCCCCGGACTCCCCAGGCTCGTCGTCCCACGTCGCGTCGTCCGAGCGCGGCTTCGTGGGCTCGTCGGACGGCTCGTCCTCGAGCAGTTCCTCGTCGGTGCGATGCCTGCGCCGCTCGCCTCGCGCCGCCTTGCGTTCGGCCGCGCCGACGCGGTCGTCCCGCTCCAGCCGCCGGTCGGTGCCCCGACCCGACATCAGCACGGCCACCCCGGCGGGGGTGCTCGGCTCCCAGTCGAACGTGACATCGCCGATCGTGACCGGGCAGCCGGGCTTGGCGCCGGCCTGGGCCAGCGCGTCCTCCACGCCCAGCCGGGCCAGCCGGTCGGCGAGGTACCCGACGGCTTCGTCGTTGTCGAAGGACGTCTGCCGGATCCACCGCTCGGGACGGGCACCGCGCACGATGAACCCACCGGGCAGCTCGCGGTCGGCCTCGACGGTGAAGCCGGCGTCGTCGACCGCCTGCGGCCGCAGCACGATGCGGGTGGGCTCGAGGATCGGCTGGGCGTCGCGGTAGGCCCGCACCTGCTCCGCCATCGCGAACGACAGCTCCCGCAGCCCGGCACGGCTGGCGGCGGAGATCGGGAAGACCGGCCATCCGTAGCGCTCGGTGAGCTCGGCCGTGACGAGGTCGGCCATGTCCCGCGCGTCCGGCACGTCGACCTTGTTGAGCGCGATCAGCCGCGGCCGGTCGGACAGCTCCCCGCCCAGCGCGGGGGTGTAGCGGGCCAGCTCGTCCTCCAGCGCCTGGATGTCGGCAACGGGGTCGCGGCCGGGCTCGAAGGTGGCGCAGTCGACGACGTGCACGAGCACGGAGCAGCGCTCGATGTGACGCAGGAAGTCCAGTCCCAGGCCGCGTCCCTCGGAGGCCCCCGGGATCAGACCGGGCACGTCGGCCACGGTGAAGACGTCCTCGCCTGCGGTGACCACCCCGAGCTGCGGCACGAGCGTGGTGAACGGGTAGTCGGCGATCTTCGGACGGGCCGCCGAGAGTGCCGCGACGAGCGAGGACTTGCCAGCCGACGGGAACCCGACGAGGCCGACGTCGGCCATCGACCGCAGTTCGAGCACCAGGTCGCGGCTGTCTCCCGGCTCGCCGAGCAGTGCGAACCCGGGAGCCTTACGGGCGGCCGAGGCGAGCGCGGCATTGCCCAGCCCACCGCGTCCGCCCTCGGAGGCCACGAAGCGGGTGCCGACCCCGACGAGGTCGGCGATGATCTCGCCGGCGTCGTCGAACACCACCGTGCCGTCGGGCACCTGCAGCTCCAGGTCCTCGGCGTTGGCGCCCGCCCGGAAGCCGCCCTGGCCCTGCTTGCCGTTGCGGGCCATCGCGTGGGGGCGGTGGTGGAAGTCGAGCAGCGTGTGCACGCCGGGGTCGACGACGAGCACGACCGAGCCGCCCCGTCCGCCGTTCCCGCCGTCGGGACCGCCCAGCGGCTTGAACTTCTCGCGGTGCACCGAGGCGCAGCCGTTGCCGCCCGCCCCCGCGGTGGCGTGCAGCACCACCCGGTCCACGAACTTCGACATCGACCTCTCCTCACACATGACAACGGCGGGCCACCCCGAGGGCAGCCCGCCGTGTTCAGAACTTGGGTGGTGCCGACCTCAGACCAAGGCCGGCACGATGTTCACGACCTTGCGGCCGCGGGTGTAACCGAACTCGACGGCGCCGTCGACGAGGGCGAACAGCGTGTCGTCGCCGCCCCGGCCCACGCCGGTGCCCGGGTGGAACTTCGTGCCGCGCTGCCGGACGATGATCTCGCCCGCGCCGACGACCTGGCCGCCGAAGCGCTTCACGCCGAGGCGCTGTGCGTTGGAGTCGCGCCCGTTGCGCGAGCTGGACGCACCCTTCTTGTGTGCCATGGCTGCGTCTCCCTACTTCGCGATGCCGGTGACCTGGACCTTCGTCAGGGGCTGACGGTGCCCCTGCCGCTTGTGGTACCCGGTCTTGTTCTTGAACTTGTGGATACGGATCTTCGGGCCCTTGGTGTGCTCGACGACCGTGGCGGTGACGGACGCGGCTGCCAGCGCCTCCGCATCGGTGGTGACGTCGTCGCCGTCCACCAGGAGCAGAGCCGGAAGGCTGACCTCCGCGCCGGGCTCACCGTCGATCTTCTCGACGGTGAGCACGTCGTCGACGGCCACCTTGTACTGCTTACCGCCGGTCTTGACGATCGCGTACATCGACGCACTGCTCCTAGCTCGGGGGACGAAGCACAGAACTCTGTCCTCTTCTTGGCTCTGCGCGGGCCGCGACAGCCGTTGGACGGAGTGCGGCGCAGGAGTCCCAGCGTACGGAAGGGTTTCGGGGAGGGTCAAACCGGGTCTCCCCCGCTCTCCCCGGTGCCGTCGGTGACCGGCGGGCCGGCCGGGCGGGATGCCGCTCGGCGGGTGCGCCGGGGCCGCGTGACCCCGGTGGGTTCGGGCTGCGGCGGGGCCGCGACGGGCGTTGCGGGCTCGCTCGAGGCCGTGCGTGCAGCCGGCACCGTGACGACAGCGGCGACCGGTGCGTCCCCGGCGACCGGCGCGGGCGCGCCCGCTGTGCGGGTGACACGGCCACGCCGCTGGCGGGGCCGCGGCTGTGCGTGCTGCTCCGAGTCGGCAACAGCGGAGCCGGCCTCGGGAGAGTCGGCCACAGGAGAGTCGGCCACAGGAGAGTCGGCCACAGCGGGCTCGGGCACAGCGGAGTCGGGCACAGTCTCGGCGGCCGGTGAGGTCTGCTCCGCGATCGACCGCTCGACGACGACCTCCTCGACCGCGTCGGCGACGACGTCGACCGGACGCGCCTGCGGGGACGTCTCGACCACGCCCCGACGCGCGATCCTGCGACCACCCGTGCGGCGGCCGGTGGGAACCGGGACCTCGACGACCGGCGGCTCGACCGCGGGAGCGTCGACGACCGGCGCATCGGCAGCCTCGGCGACCGGGACGTCGGCCACGGCGGGGGCCTCCACGACCACCGGGGACGCAGCCTCGACCACCGGCGCCGGGGCGCCGACCCCGACCTCGGCATCGGACGTGTCGGGCGTGGTGTCGACCCGCACACCGTTCTGCTGGCCGCCGTTGTGCTGGCCGCCGTTGTGCTGGTCGCCGTGGCCGTTGCGCTCCTCGCCGTCACCACGCCGACCCCGGCTGCGCGACCGGCGGCCGGGCGCGTCCCGGTCGGAGCGGTCGCCGCGGTCCGAGCGATCGTGCCCGGAGTCGCTCTTCTCGAGGGTCGCCTCGGCGCTGACGACCACGCCCCGCCCGCGGCAGTGCTCACACGGCGTGGAGAAGTGCTCGAGGAGCCCTCCGCCCACGCGCTTGCGGGTCATCTGCACGAGGCCGAGCGAGGTGACCTCGGCCACCTGGTGGCGGGTCCGGTCGCGGGCCAGGCACTCGGTGAGGCGCCGCAGCACGAGGTCGCGGTTGGCCTCGAGCACCATGTCGAT
>JAODNO010000511.1 GCA_025465235.1 Pseudonocardia sp. | reverse complement strand
GTTGGACGTGCCCACCTCACCACCCGCAACGGTCGTCCGTGAAGCCCGGTGCGTCGATCCTAGGTGGGCCTTGCCGCTCGCCCTTGCGCGGAACCCCTCACACGCGCACCGCCGGACGCAGGACCTCTGGCCATTCAGGATGAATGGTCCATGTCCGCCGAAAACAGTTGTTGCTGGCGGTTGGGCAACCGGGCGGTTGGGCAACCGGGCGGTTGGGCGAGCGGTTCGGCTCATCGTGGCTGACGACGACCTCGCGAGCCACCAGTGCAGTTCCGGCCTGACCGGTACGCCCTCGACGACGTCGAGATCGCCGGCACCACCATCCCCGGCGCGGTCCCCGATCGTGCTGGTGCTCGCGTCCGGTAGCCGCGATCCCGAGCACGTACGCAGTCCGGACCGCTTCGATCCTGACCGCTTCGATCCCGACGGGTTCGGCCTGGCGCGCGACGACGACCAGCACCTCGGTTTCGGCGGTGGCATCCACTACTGCTTCGGCGCCCCGCTCGCTCGGCTGGAGGCGCAGATCGCACTCGGCGAACTCGCCAGGCGACTCGAAGGGCCGCGCTTGGTCGCCGATCCACCGCCATACCGGCCGAACGCGGTCCTGCGCGGCCCTGGCCACCTGCTCGTGGAGTTCGACGACATGATCCCCGCGCAGGCGACCGTCGACACGACCCGCTCCGATACGGCCGTGAAGCAGCCGTCCATGGGAAGGACGTGAGGCACCAGCGCCCCACTCTCTGTGGCGGTGCATCCCGTGCCCATTATTGGTGGATGCGGCTCATCGGACCCGGCAACGGAGAGAAGTCCGACTCCCACGAGGGATATGTGGCCGGCCGGTACGGTGACGGCGCGTTCAGCGATATCTGGACGAACGAAGACGGTGACGGCGGAGGGGTATCGGGCGTGCCAGGAAGCGTGGATGCGGGGGCACTTCGAGCGGCTCGCCATGATCCAGCCGATCCTGCGCGGGCTGCGCCGACCACTGCAGCCGGCGCACGCCGGACGGTCGATCGTCGTGATCCGCCGTGCCCGACGCGTCGCCTCGCCGCACCCAAAACGGGGACCTGAGCGGCTAGCTGCTCGGCTGCGCGTGGCTCACGGCTGCGCCGCTGGTCGTCGTGGAGCGCAGCCGTGCTTACCGGCCGTCCACCGCGTTGAGGTCGGGCTCGGCGGTGGGTAGGAGGAGGGTGAAGGTCGGTGGTGCGGACCGGGTGAGGGCGAGTCGGCCGCCTTCGGCCTCGGCGAGGCTGCGGGCTAGCGCGAGGCCGATTCCGTGCCCGGTGGTCTGGCCGGACCGGCGGGCGAACAGCTCGGTGACCGGAACGTCGACGCCCTTGCCCTGGTCGGTGACGTCGACGGCGACTGCGCCACCGGCGTCGCGGACGGAGACAAAAACGACGCCGGCGCCGTGGCGCACGGCGTTGTCGACCAGCACTGCGAGGACCTGGCGGATCGCGGCGGCCGACGCTGCGGCGGTCGGGATCCCGGATTCGACGCGCACGCGCAGGTCCCGGCCGGTGGCGGCGAGGAGTGGGCGCCAGTGCCGGTCGAGATCGTCGAGGAGCGCGGCCGCGTCGAGCTCGGGGCGTTCGGTGGTGCCGGTGTCACGGGCGAGGGTCAGGAGATCCTCGATGGTGCGCTGGAGGCCGTCGGTTGCGTTGACGGCGTCGGTCATCGCGGCGCGGGGGTCCAGTTGCGGGTCGTCGAGGGCGGTCTCGAGGCTGAGGCGGAGCCCGGCGAGGGGGGTGCGTAGCTGGTGGGAGGCGTCGGCGGTGAAGGCGCGTTCGCGGGCGACGAGGTTGCCGAGCCTGTCGGCGGTGGTGTCGAGGTCGGCGCCGACGGAGTCGATCTCGGGGATGCCGACGCGGGGCGCGCGGGCGGTGAAGTCGCCGTCTCCGAGGCGGCGCGCGGCGATGGAGAGCTGCTCGAGCGGCCCCGCGAGACGACCCGCTTGGTGGTGGGCGACGACCCACACCGCGGTCAGCGCAGTCGCGGCGAGGGCGAGCATTGCTCCCCACACCAGCACGATCTGTTGGTAGACCTCGCCCGGCGAGCTGTACACCCGGATCGCTCCGGCCCGCGGATCGTCGCCGGTCACCGGGATGGCGACGACCGAACCGTCGGTGTCGGGGTCGCCGGACAGTGCCTGGATGACGGACTGGTCAGCAGTGTTGGGCCCGGTACCGAGGACGCGGATGCCGGAGCGGTTGTAGAGAGCGACGTCGGCATGTCCTGTCGTGCCCGGCAGTTGGGGGGCGCGGCCGCGAGCGAGATCCACGGCCACGGTCAGTGCGGCGACATTGCCGACCTGGTCGAGTTCACTCTGCTCGTCGTGGTTGAGGTAGTTGACCACGATACCGGCCAGAGGCAGCCCGAATAGCGCGATCGCCAGCACGGCCGCGGCGAGGGTGAGAACGATGATGCGTCTGCGCACCTGGACAGGGCCTCCAGCGGTGTCTGTGGGACGTCGGTGCCTGCGCGACCTCAGTGGGGATCGAGCGGGTCGATTCCGTGCAGCACAGCCATCAGCAGGAGAGCGGCTGCCGTCGCGAACAACACTATGCGCACCGCCGCCCGCAAGTAGACGGCCCGATCGTCGGATCCATCGCGGGTCGGCCGCTGGGGAGCGAGGGTGCCGACCAGATCGTCGAGTTCCCGGCGGGTGCGGGCCTGGTGGGCGGTGGAGAGCAGGCGTTCCGCCTCCTGGAGGTCGATCCGGCCGTCGTCGACGGCGCCGCGCACAATGGCGACCGCGCGCTCCCGGTCGACGCCGGTGGGTTCGGCGGTCACGCGGCCGACCTGGTGGGCTGGGCATCCGCGAGGGGATCGGGTGCTGCGTGAGCTGGTTTCGGATGCGTGGCGACAACGTGCCGAGGGGAGAGCAGCACGACGCCGACGGCCGTCGACAGGACTCCCGCGAGGCCGATCGAGACCTGCAGCGGTGAGGTGGAGATCCGCTCGCCGAGAACCAGGACGCCCACCATGCCGGCGGCGAGCGGATCGGCGAGCGTCAGTATGGCGAGTGGGGCGCCGAGACCGCCGTCGCGGTATGCGTGCTGGACCAGTACGACCCCGACCAGGGCCGACGCGAGTCCTGCCACGATGACGCTCGGGGTCGCGTGGCCAAGCCACACGGCTTTTGCGGTCCCGGAGGTGAGTCCGAAGGACACGGCAGCGGCCCCCGCGTAGAGCACCGGGGACGCACGGGGCAGCCTGCGCCCGATCAGGATCGCACCGATCGCCAGGACGCCGGTCACTACCGCGACGGCCGCCGCAACCGCCCAATAGCCCAGCACCGGTGTCACGGGGGCTGTCTGCCGGGGAATCGTCGGCAACAACACAGCCGGCAGCCCGAGTACGACGCAGCCGGCGCCGAGCCATGCCGTGCGGTCGACGGAGGTCCTGTCCACGCGGGCGCCGATCAGCAGGGCGAACACGAGTGCCGTGACCCCGAGCGGCTGCACGAGCAGCAGCGGACCGGTGCCCAGAGCGGCGAGGTGGAGCACCGCGCCGATGACTGTCGTTGCGACGGCAGCCCACCACCCGCGTCGCCGCGCCAGTCGGGCAACCAGGTCGAGACCCCCGGCAACGTGGACCGAAACCTCCCGGTGCTGGAGCACTGCGGCGGCGGAGTAGCAGACGGCGGAGGCCAGGGCGAGGGCGACCGCGACGAAGATCTGCACCGGTACGACGCTATTGACCTGCAGGTTCACGGCAACTCCGGTGCAGGCAAGATGTCGGTAAAACTTGAGCCCTGACGGCGGTCAAGCCGAGGGCGGGACGTCGAGCCGGTAACCGTGCCCGCGCAGCGTCACGATCGTCGGGACCAGCGCGCCGTCGCCGGCGTCGGAGAACCGTCGCCGCAGCGCCGCCACGTGCACGTCGAGGGTCTTGGTGGAGCCGAACCAGTGCTCGTCCCAGACATCGGACATCAAGGTGTCCCGGCTCACAGCGACACCGGGCTGCGCCGCGAGCCTGGCGAGCAGCTCGAACTCCTTGGCCCGCAACGGCACGTCGGCGCCGGCGAGGGTGACCCGCCTGCTGGATGTGTCGACGACGAGATCGCCCAGCTGCGTCGGTTCGGTGGTGTCGGGACGCGTGATGGACTCGCCGCGGCGCAGGTGCGCGCGGAGCCGGGCGTGCAGCTCGGCGAGCCGGACGGGTTTGGTCAGGTAGTCGTCGGCGCCGGCTTCGAGGCCGATGATCACATCCATTTCCTCGTCTCGGGCGGTCAACATCACGATGACGGTGTCGGCCTGCGTGGTGCGCAGTTCCCGGCAGACTGCAACGCCGTCGAGGTCGGGCAGCCCGAGGTCGAGCAGGATGAGGTCGAAGCTGCCGAGCCTGGACTCGCGGAGCGCGCCGTTCCCGGTCGGTGCCCAGCTGACCGAGTGGCCGTGGGCGGTCAGGCTGGTACTCAGTGCCTGACCGATCGTCTCGTCGTCCTCCACCAAGAGCAGGCGCGCCATACGGCAAGCTTACGACGCCGTTGCCGCTGGTCCGGCCGCACAGGACAGCTACTCGCCTCTTGCCATCCGCTTACCTGCGCCTGGCCCGTTCGAAGCCCGGGCCCTCCTAGCCTCGCCTTTCGCATCGCTGATCACAGGAGAGTCATGGCCCACGTTCTCGCCCTCAATCCGCTCAGCGCAACCGACCTGCTGACGTCCTTCGGCACGTTCGGGATCCTGGTCGTGCTCTTCGCCGAGACCGGCCTGCTGATCGGGTTCTTCCTGCCGGGCGACTCCCTGCTGTTCACCGCCGGGCTGTTGTCTGCGACTGGGGCGGGGAGACTGCATCTGAGTCTGCCGTGGGTGTTGCTCGCGGCGGCGGCCGGAGCCCTCCTCGGGGCGCAGGTCGGTTTCGTGATCGGACGGCGTGCCGGGACGGCGATGGAGTCCCGGGCCAACCACCCCCGGCTGGCGGCCGGCATGCGCCGGGCGGAGGACCTGTTCACCCGCTACGGGCCGGCGAAGGCGATCGTGCTGGCTCGCTTCATCCCGGTGGTTCGCACCGTGCTCAACCCGCTCGCAGGCGCCCTGCACACCCCCACCGGGACGTTCACGCTCTGGCAGTGCGTCGGGGGACTTGTGTGGACGATCGGCTTGGTGCTCGCCGGGTATGCGCTGGGTGCCTTCATCCCGGGTGTCGACGCGTACCTGCTGCCGGTGATCGCGCTAATCGTCGTGATCTCGCTCATCCCGCTCGCGTTGGAGATCCTCCGAGAGCGTCGGCGTGACGCGGGTTCCCAGCGCTGACCCGCCTCCGTCAGATCGCTTCCTGTTCGACCGCGCCACGAAGGACCACACGATGACTAACCCTGAACCAGTCCCCGCAGACGCGCCCGCCGCTGAGAAATCGCTGTTGCCACCGGATGGTGCGGTGCGCTGCTCGAACTCCGAGCGCGAGCGAACCAGCGCGGCCCTGCACACGGCGCTCGGCGACGGACGACTGAGCATGGACGAGGCTGAGGAACGCCTCGGCAAGGTCTATGCCGCTCGGTACCGGCACGAACTCGACGCTCTCACCATCGACCTGCCCGTCCCGGAGATGCGTGCCGGCTGGGGGCTGGTCATCGGCATGGCACGCCAGCAGTTTGTGGACGACGTCGCGGCACTGACCGTTCGTCCGGCGGAGGGCGGCAGCAGCCGACTGCGGCGAGTGGTGCTCGCCGCTGCAGGCCTTGCCGTGCTCCTCTTCGTCATCGCAATGATCGTGTTCGTGCTGAACGGCGTCGTCGGCGATGGTCCGGAGTACTGGGACGGTTCCCGTCGACCCCGGTGTCGCAGTAGGGCGTTGATCGCGGCCGGGTGGTATTGAAGAACGCTGGCCGGCTTCGGTGTGTGCAGGGCGGCTGCGATGGCCCCCATCGCGGGACAGGCTCGCCAACAGATATTGCCGAGCGCTTATCTTCGGGTGCCTGCGCCGTTACGTCCTGTTGCGTACCTTTGGGCTCATGCTGATCAAGGTCTCCGGCCAGTCGTCGCACGTTATTTGTCAGCAGACCGTTGGACGCCGCCGCGCGTGGTGCTGATCGTCTTCGGCGCGCTGCTGGTCATGCTGCCGCTCTACTATCCAACCTCCCATGCCATGACAGCTCCAGGGGCACTGTCACCAACATCGCGGGAGGCGGGCTGTCGAGAGGTCCCAGCAGCGGTCGACCTGCTGGGCG
>JAODNO010000487.1 GCA_025465235.1 Pseudonocardia sp. | reverse complement strand
GTCGACCAGGCGGACGCCGGGTGGGCCCGGCCACCGTCGAACGCGCAGCTGCCGGGCTGGAAGCGGCAGGGCGCGGGGTCGTCGAGCTGCTCACGCGCCCGCCTTCCCGACGCTCCTCGAACTCGATCGCCGGGAAACGGCACGTCCACTCATGCCCGCTCCCGCCGCTCCAGCTCGAGCAGGATCTCCGGTGCCAGCACGGTGACGTCGCCTGCGCCCATCGTGATCACGAGGTCGCCGGGCCGCGCCACGCCGGCGACGACGGACGGCACGTCCGACCAGCGCGGCACGTAGTGCACGCGGTCGGGCGGCAGCGTCACGGCATCGGCCACGAGCGCGCCGCTGACCCCGGGCTCGGGGTCCTCGCGCGCGCCGTAGACCTCCAGCACGACCACCTCGTCGGCGAGCCCGAGCGCCGCGCCGAACGCGCCGGCGAACTCGCGGGTACGGGAGTAGAGGTGCGGCTGGAACGCCACCACCACCCTGCCCCGGTCCCCGACCACGTCCCGAGCCGCCCGCAGCTGCGCCGCAACCTTGGTCGGGTGGTGGGCGTAGTCGTCGTAGACCGCGACGCCGCCCGCCCGGCCGCGGAACTCGAACCGGCGCCGCACACCGTCGAACGCAGCGAGCCCCGCCAGCAGGCCGTCGACGCCCGCGCCGAGCTCGACGCCTGCGAGCAGCGCGGCGAGCGCGTTGAGTGCCATGTGCTCTCCGGGCACGGCCATCCGGAGCAGGTGCTGGACGTCATCGTGGCGCAGCACGACCCGCGCCCCGGTGCCGTCCGGACGGAAGTCCAGCAGCTGCGCGTCGCAGCCCCCACGTCCGTACCGGCGCACCAGGATGCCGCGGCCCTCCGCCACCCGGGCCAGCGACTCGGCGCCGGGGTCGTCGGAGCAGGCGACGAGGGCGCCGCCTGGCGCGATCCGGTCGAGGAACGTCTCGAACGCTGCGACGTAGGCCTCTGCGCTGCCGTAGTGGTCGAGGTGGTCGGCCTCGACGTTGGTGACCACCGCGACCATCGGGGAGAACGCGAGGAACGACGCGTCACTCTCGTCGGCCTCGGCCACGAAGATGTCGCCGCTGCCCTCGTGGGCCCCCGAGCCGGAGGCGGCGAGGTCACCGCCGATCGCGAACGACGGATCCAGCCCGCAGTGTTGCAGCGCGACGGTGAGCATGGACGTGGTGGACGTCTTGCCCGCCGTGCCGGTGACGGCCGCGAGGCGCCTGCCCTCCGTCAGGGCGGCGAGGGCCTGGGCGCGGTGCACCACATCGAGACCCCGCTCGCGCGCGGCGGCCAGCTCAGGGTTGGTGGCACGGATCGCGCTCGAGACGACGACGGTGGCGGGCGGCTGGGGCAGGTGCCCGGGGTCGTGGCCGACCTCGACGCGGGCACCGAGCGCGCGCAGGGCGAGCACCGCGCGCGAGTCCTTGGCGTCCGATCCCGAGACGGTGGCTCCCCTGGCGAGCAGGATCCGGGCGATCCCGCTCATCCCGGCGCCGCCGATCCCGATGAGGTGGACCCGTCCCGCCAGCTCGACAGCCATCACGCCCCCGCCCGCGAATCAGGTCCTCGACGCAGGCCGTGGCTCTCGATGCCCCGATGCGCACGATCCGCGCCCGGACCAGACCCGTCGGCGATCTCGAGGACCAGGCGAGCGAGGCGGCCCGCTGCGTCGGCGTGGCCGGTGGAGCGGGCCGCCCGGCCCATCGCCGTCAGACGAGCAGGGTTGGTCAGCAACGGGATCAGCTCGGCCATGGCCCGCTCCCCGGTGAGCTCGGCGTCGTCCACGAGCACCCCCCCGCCCAGTGCGACGACGGGAGCCGCGTTGAGCGCCTGCTCCCCGTTGCCGTGCGGCAGCGGCACGTAGACGGCCGGGAGCCCGACGGCGGTGACCTCGGCGACCGTCGTCATGCCGCACCGTCCGAGCACGGCGTCGGCCGCTGCGTAGGCCAGGTCCATCCGCTCGATGTAGGGCGTCGCGACGTAGCCGCGGGCGGGTGGTGCCGCGCTGCCACCCCTCCCGTGCGCGTGCAGGACCGCGATCCCCGCCCGCAGCAGCCCGGGCAGTGCGGCGGCGACGGCCTCGTTCAGCGTCCGGGCACCTTGCGAGCCACCGAACACCAGCAGTACCGGCCCGTGCGGGGGAAGACCGAACCATTGCCTGGCCTGCGCGCGCAGGGCCATCCGATCCAGCCCGGTGATCGACCGCCGCAGCGGCATCCCGACGACCTGCTCCCCCGGCAGCCCCGTGCCGGGAACCGCGACGGCCACGAAGGCCGCGAACCGCGCACCCACCTTGTTGGCCAGCCCAGCCCGCGCGTTCGCCTCGTGGACGACGATCGGCACCCGGCCGCGGGCGCCCAGGTAGGCCGGCAGCGCCACGTAACCCCCGAAACCCGCCACGACGTCGGCCTGCACGGCGTCGAGCACCTCGCGGACCCGCATGACCGCGCCGCGAACGCGGCCGGGCAACCGCAGCAGGTCACCGCTCGGCTTGCGCGGCAGCGGCACCGGCGGGATCAGCTCCAGTGGGTAGCCGCGGGCCGGGATGAGCGTCGTGTCGAGGCCGCGCTCGGTGCCGAGGGCGGTGATTCTGGCGTCGGGCCGCAGCCTGCGCACGGCGTCCGCGAGGGCGAGCGCGGGTTCGATGTGCCCGGCGCTCCCCCCGCCCGCGACGACGACCGAGGGAGCGCGGCGCGCCGCAGGCCCGCTGCTCATCGGACCCCTCCCCACTCTGTGGGCCGGCGGGCGGCAGGGGCTCGGTAGGGCAGCGGCAGCGGCAGCCGCAGCAGCCGCGCGACGCGGCCCTGGCCGTGCTGCTTGAGCGCCGCGATGGCTTCCGGCTCGTGGCGCGCCGCGTTGGCGAGGATCCCGAAGACGAACATGGTGACCACGAGCGAGGTGCCTCCGGAGGAGATCAGCGGGAGCTGCAGCCCGGTCACCGGCAGCAGCCCCACGACGTAGGAGATGTTGATGGCGGCCTGCGCCACCAGCCAGGTCGTGGAGGTGGCCACGACGAGCTTGAGCCACGGGTCGGTGTTGCGGAACGCGATGCGCAGGCCCGTGTAGGCCAGTGTGGCGAACAGCGCGAGCACGGCGAACGCACCGAGGAATCCCAGCTCCTCGCCGATGATCGCGAAGATGAAGTCGTTGTGGGCGTTGGGCAGGTAGCTCCACTTCGCCCGGCCCTGCCCGAGCCCGACGCCGAACAGCCCGCCGTCGGCCAGGGAGTAGAGCGCCTGGTTGGACTGGAAGCCGGCCTTGAGCGGGTCGACGCTCTCGGGCGAGAGGAACGCGCTGATCCGGCTCAGCCGGTAGCTCGCGCTGAGCGCGAGCACGACGGCTCCGCCCAGGGCACCGACGGTCAACGCGAGCATCAGCCGCATCGGGGCGCCTGCGAAGAACAGCAGCGCGATGAGCACGATGCCCAGCGAGACCGTCATGCCGAGGTCCGGCTGCAGCACGAGCAGGGTGAGCAGCACCACCGCGACCGGCACGATCGGCGACAGCGCGTACTTCCAGCGGTGCATCACCGCGCGCCGGGCGACGAGCACGTGCGCACCCCACACCGTCAGGGCGACCTTGACCGCTTCCGACGGCTGGACCGAGAACGACCCCATCACGAACCACGATCTGGAACCGTTGCGCACGTCGCCCACGAGCAGCACGGCGACCAGCGCCACCGCGCCCGCGATCAGCGCGGCGGGCGCCAGCGCGCGCAGCGTCCGCGGCGAGATGCGCAGCCCCGCCCAGAACAGGAGCAGGCCCGGCACACAGAACATCAGCTGGCGGGTGAACACCGAGTACGACGAGCCGTCGGCGGTAAAGGACTCCACGGATGACGCCGAGAGGACCATGACCAGGCCGAACAGTGTCAGCAGCCCGAACACGCCGAGGATCAGGTGCAACGACGTGAGCGGGCGACGCAGCCACTGCCCGAGCGCCGCGGCCGTGCGCCCGATGGTGGCGCGGATGTGGGTGGACCGCGCCGGGGCCCGGCCCCGCGGCTGCCGGACGCGGCCGGTGTCAGCCGCGGTCACGGTGCGCCCCCCGGGCGTTCCTGGAGCGCGGCGATCGCGTCGGCGAACGCTCGGCCACGATCGGCGTAGTCGACGAACTGGTCCATCGACGCCGCGGCCGGGGCGAGCAGGACGACATCGCCCGGCCGCGCGAGCGCGGCGGCTCGCCGCACGGCGATCGTCATGGGGTCATGGTCGCGCGCCGCGACCTCTGCAACGGGGACATCGGTCGCGTGTCGCGCGAGAGCGGCGAGGATCTCGGTGCGGTCGGTTCCGATCACGACGGCGGCCCGGAGCCTGCCCGCGTGCCGCGCGACGAGGTCGTCGACGGAGGCGCCCTTGAGCAGTCCACCGACGATCCAGACGACCTGTGCGGGCGCCTGTGCGGTGATCGACGCCTCCGCGGCGTGCGGGTTCGTCGCCTTCGAGTCGTCGACGAACCGGACGCCCGCGACGGTCGCGACCTCGGCGCCGCGGTGCGGTCCGGGCCGGAAGTCCTCCAGCCCCGCACGCACGGCGTCGGGCCCGGCGCCGTGCGCCCTCGCGAGCGCGGCAGCGGCGAGGGCATCCGTGATCCCCGCCGCCCCGCTGGGATGGACGGCGGCGGCCTCGGTGAGCTCGCCACCACCGAACGCGCGGTCCACCAGCATCCCGTCGACCACGCCGAGCTGGTCGGGACCCGGCTCGTCGAGCGTCACACCCACCTTGCGGGAGGCGGGCGACGCGGCGAGCAGGGCGGCGGCCGCGGGGTCGTCCGCCCCGGCGACGGCGATCGGGCCGAGCAGCGCCCTGGCCTTCGCCTCGGCGTAGGCCGCCGTGGAGCCGTGCCAGTCCAGGTGGTCGTCGGCCACGTTCAGGACGCACCCGGCGGCGGGCCGGATCGACGGCGACCAGTGCAGCTGGAAGCTCGACAGCTCCACCGCAAGCACCGGATGCCCGACCCGGACGGCGTCCACCACCGGGTAGCCGATGTTGCCGCAGGCCACCGCATCGCGGCCGGCGGCGCGCAAGATCGCGGCGAGCATGCCGACCGTCGTCGTCTTGCCGTTGGTGCCCGTCACGACCAGCCACACCGGCGGGGTCCTGCGGGCCTGCCCGATCCACCAGGCCAGCTCAGGCTCGCCCACCAGCGGCACGGCCGCCGCCGCCGCCGCGGCGACCAGCGGGTGGTCCGGGCGGCGTCCCGGTGAGGTGACGACGAGCGCGGTGCCCCGCGGCACCACGTCGGGGTCACCGCCGGGTTCCGCACCGGCGGGCAGGTCGGTGAGCCGCGCCGGCACGGCGTCGGTGACCGTCACCAGCGCCCCGAGCTCGACCAGCGCCGCCGCGGCAGCCAGCCCGGACACACCGGCACCGGCCACGAGTGTCCTGGCACCGACGAGATCCTCGACGCGCAGTCCGCCTGCGCTCCACCCCGGCGCCATCAAGGACCCGCCGATGCGGTCAGCCACTCCTGGTAGAACAGCCCCAGCCCCAGGGCCGCGCACATGGCGGCGAGCAGCCAGAACCGGATGATCACGGTGGTCTCCGCCCACCCGGCGAGCTCGAAGTGGTGGTGGAACGGTGCCATTCGGAAGACGCGGCGCCTGGTCGTCCGGAACATCGCGATCTGCACGGCCACCGACAACGCCTCCACCACGAACACCCCGCCGATCACCACGAGCAGCAGTTCGGTGCGCGTGACGATCGACAGGCCCGCGACGAGCCCGCCGAGCGCCAACGACCCGGTGTCGCCCATGAAGATGCGGGCCGGGGCGGCGTTCCACCACAGGAAGCCGATGCAGCCACCCATCGCGGCCGCCGAGACGAGCGCGACGTCGAGCGGGTCCCGCACCTGGTAGCAGCCCGCGGCACTGGCGACCGCACAGTTGTTGCGGAACTGCCAGAACCCGATGATCGTGTAGGTGGCGAACACCATCGCCGCAGTGCCCGCTGCCAGGCCGTCGAGCCCGTCGGTGAGGTTCACCGCGTTGGACCATGCCGCGACGATCAGGTTGGCGAGCAGCACGAACCCGAACACACCGAACGAGAGCACGGTGATGTCCCGGACGAAGGAGAGGTTGTCCGAGCCCGGCGTCAGCACGTCGGCGCTGGCGAAGCGCAGCGCGAGGATGCCGAAGATCGTCGCGGTGAGCACCTGGCCGACGATCTTGGAGGTCTTGTTCAGCCCCAGGTTGCGGGCCTGGCGGATCTTGATGAAGTCGTCCAGGAACCCGACGATCCCCAGCGCGGTGGTGAGGAACAGCACGAGCATCGCCGACGGCGTGACCGGCTCGCCGGTGAGGATGTGCGACACCCCGTAGCCGAGCCAGATCGCGAGCAGGATGGCGACGCCACCCATCGTCGGGGTGCCGCGCTTGGCCTGGTGGCTCGACGGGCCTTCGGCGCGGATCTCCTGGCCGAAACCCTGCCGGGAGAAGAACCTGATCAGGTAGGGCGTGAGCAGGATCGAGACCGCGAGGGCGACCCCCGCGGCGATGAAGACACCCCTCACCGCGACACCGACCCCGCCGCGCCGGCACCGCGCGGAGCGCCGGCGGAACGCACATCATCCCTGACGTCCAGCAGGCCTGCGGCCACCCGCTCCAGCCCGGCCGCGCGCGACGCCTTGACCAGCACGACGTCCCCGGGGGCCAGCTCGGCCCGCAGGAGCGCCAGTGCCTCGCCGACGCTGTCGGTGCGCCGGGCGCCGGGGTAGTCGGTGGTCCCGACCGCCACGAGCTCGTCGACGCCCAGGCCGTGGGCGACGGCAGCGACATCGGCGTGCGCAGCGGCGGTGCCCTCGCCGAGCTCGGCGATCCGGCCGAGCACGGCCCACGTCCGGCGGCGCTCGCCACCGAGCGCGACCAGCGCCTGCAGCGCCGCGCGCATCGACTCCGGGTTGGCGTTGTAGGCGTCGTTGACGACAGTGACCCCGTCCGCGCGGTCGACGACCTCCATCCGCCACCGCGACGCCGGGACCGCCGCCCCGAGTGCGGCGGCGACGCCGTCGACGGTGGCACCCAGCTCGAGCGCCACGGCGGCTGCAGCGAGGGCGTTGCCGACGTGGTGCTCCCCCACCAACTGCAGCGCGACGGACGCGCAGCCGCCGGGGGCGAGCAGGGTGAAGCGTGGCCGCCCGGCGTCGAGCTCGACGTCCTCCGCGCGAACCGCGGCGTCCGGCGCGAGCCCGAACGTGACGATCCGGGCGGAGGTGCGCCCGGCCATCGCCGCGACGGCCGGGTCGTCGGCGTTGAGCACCGCCACCCCGTCAGCGGGCAGGGCCTCCACCAGCTCGCCCTTGGCGGCTGCGATCGCGGCGGGTGAGCCGAACTCGCCCAGGTGGGCGCTGCCCACGTTCAGGACCACCGCGATCTGCGGCGGCACGGCGGCGGCGAGCCGCGCGATGTGTCCGGGGCCGCGTGCCGAGAACTCCAGCACGAGGTGGCGGGTGGCGGCGACCGCTCGCAGCGCCGTCCAGGGCAGGCCGAGCTCGTTGTTGAACGACCCGGGTGGCGCGACGGTCGGCCCGAGCGGCGCGAGCACGACGGCGAGCAGGTCCTTCGT
>JAODNO010000474.1 GCA_025465235.1 Pseudonocardia sp. | reverse complement strand
TCTCCGGGAGGTCGCCGAGCTCGCGGAGGATGTCGGCGAGCTCGGGCGGGTCCTCCAGGTCCTGATCGAGCCGCTCGACGCCCTGCTGGACGAGCAGGCTGCGAGCGTGTCGCGGAACGTCGTCCGTGCAGCGTTGTGGGGCAGGCCCGTGGCCCGGGCGCGCCTCCTGGCTTCTGCCGCCGTCACACGGTCGATCCCGACGGTGACGTCGTCGAGCTCGATCGCGATCGGCGACCCGGGTAGCTCCTGCCGGTCGGCGACGGCGCCGGCGCAGTACGTCCAGCATCGCCAGCCCGCCCTTCGTGCGGGCCGCCTCGTCCTGATCCACGGCGGTCGCGACGACGCCCTGCGCCAGCCGGCCGGGGGCGGTGAACACCACCGCCGACTCGCCCAGCGCGGGGAGCACGCCGGACGTCCGACCATGGGCGCCGTGCAGGGCATGGCCCGGATCGAGAACGCCTGGGCGGAGATCTTCGCGGACTCCCTGGCCACGCTTCCCGCAGCCGATCGCGCAGCGCTCGCCGCGGCAGTGCCGGCACTCCGCTCGCTCGGTGCGTCGCTCAGGGCACGGCGGGGTGCAGGCGGGAACTGACTGAGCACGGCCTGACCAGCGCTGCGCCACGAGCGCGGGTCGGGCTCCTCCGCCCGTGGGGGCGAAAGGCACGGGGCAAGTCCGCCCTCTCGGGCCGGACGCAGCGGCGGGAGCCGCATGCGACGGTGGGGTATGACGGCGGCAGCGCACGACGAGCGCCATGCTCTGTTGGAGGAGCTGGCGTTGCTGCGGACGCGTCGGCGCGAGCTGGAGGAGAGTCTCGTGGCCGACGACCATCGGCCGCACGACTTCGGCGAGGAGGGCCTGACCACCGAGTTCCGGGACGAGATCGACTGGATCGACCGGCGCATCCGCGACGTCGTGCACTACCTCTGGGAGGCGGGACGACCCGAAGCGGACACGTCGGAGCGGGTCGGGCCCTACAGCACCGTCACGCTCCGGTTCCCTGACGGATCCTCCGAGTCGGTGCAGGTCACGCGGTTCCCCGACGAGGACGTCCCGGTCGTCACGCCCGAGAGTCCTCTCGGGCGGGCGCTGCTCGGAACACAGCCGGGTGACGAGATCACCTGGACGGCGCCGGAGGGACGGTTGCGAGCCCGCGTGGAACAGGTACGCCGACCTGCGTAGTGACGATTACGGCCGAGCCGACTTCGAGGCATGTTTCCGGTCGTCGGTAGGTACACCTCGGTTCCCACGCTTTCCCCGCCGCATCCCCGCGGCCTGTCGTAGCTCCTCGCGAAGGCCGACGGTTGATCTCCACGGAGGTAGAGGAGCAACATCCGGCTGCGCATCGTCTGATACGCCCTCCGTGACGGTTCTCGTCCGCGGCGGCGGCTGCCCTGCTTCCCCCATGCCGGCGTGCTGCAACAATGTTTGTGGGACGCGGCCACGGGTCGAGCTGACCGGTACCTCGTGTGGCTGCGGTTCAGGACGTAGGGCGCTGGGGAGCTGGAGGCGGCATCGTGAGTGCGGCGTTCGCGATCGATCCGATGCCATCGCGGGAGAAGCAGTTCGAGCACCCGGCGCTGTTCTACACCGGGCTGGACGACTATCTCGCCGGCACGCTGCCGTTCATCCACGAAGGCCTGGGCGCGGACGAACCGGTCGCGGTGGCGGTACCCGGCTCCCGGCTGGAGCCGTTGCGGGCCGAGCTGGGTTCTGCGGCAGACCAGGTGCGGTTCCTGGACATGAGCGAGGCGGGACGCAACCCCGGCCGGATCCTGCCGGGAGTGCTCCTCGCCTTCGCGGACGAGCACCCTGACGCCGCCCGGGTGCGCATCATCGGTGAGCCGATCTGGGCCGGCCGCAGCGCAACGGAGTACCCGGCGTGCGTGCAGCACGAGGCGCTGATCAACCTGGCCTTCGCCGGTCGCCCGGCCACGATCCTGTGCCCGTACGACGCCGAGGGCCTGCCGCCGGAGGTGTTGGCCGACGCGGAGGCCACGCATCCGGTCGTGCTGGACGGCGGCGCGCCGAGGGCCAGCACCTCGTACGCCGTCGATCGGGTTCTCGCCGAGTGCAACCGCCCTCTTCCTGAACTCGCGGAGCACCGGCCGTTGCGGGTCGACGAGTCGATGCTGAGCCGGGCTCGGCGGTTCGCCGCCGCGGAGGCCGGCCGCGCGGGCCTCGGGGAGGATCGGGTCGCCGACGTCGAGATGGTGGTCAACGAACTGGTCACCAACAGCGTCGAGCACGGTGGCGGGACGGGCGTCCTCCGCATCTGGATCGAGGACGCGCACCTCGTCGTCGAGGTCCGCGACTCGGGGCAGCTGCATGACCCCCTCCTCGGCCGGCGTCCGCTCCACCCCCTGCAGGCCCGCGGGCGAGGCTTGTTCCTGGTCAACCAGTTCGCGGACCTCGTACGGCTTCACACGGGCCCCGACGGCACCACGATGCGCGCCTACTTCGGGCTTCCGAGGTAGAACACCGTCCCCCGTCAGCCGTGCTCAGCTTCGCCGGACGTGGAATGCAGGCGCTCGTCGGGCCACCGCGCCGACCAGGGGCGCAGCGGGCGGTGCGCCATGATGGGTTCGTGCCGAGATCTCCGATCCTCGAAGTCCCGATCGCCGAGGACCCCATTCGGCTCGGCCAGTTCCTCAAGCTGGCAGGTCTCGCCGAGCACGGGGGCCACGCGAAGGCACTGCTGGAGGCCGAGGAGGTGCTGGTGAACGGGCGGGTCGAGACGCGCAGGGGCGCGCAGCTCCGGGCCGGCGATGTCGTCGCGGTCGGCGACCGGAGGGCTCGGCCGGTCCTGCTCGTCTGACGGGCGCCGGCCACTGAGCGATCGACGCGGATCGACGTGTGCGGCCCGGCTCGCGCACGCCGTTCCTCACGGCGGTGCGGCGGGGTGACTCTGGGGCTCAGTATCCGACGTAGTCGCCGGATCTGTCGCTGCGTCCGCCGGCCTTGAGGGTCCCGATCCCGTAGTTCGCGATCATGTACCGCACGCCGGCGGTGATGTTGGCTACGGGGTCGGTGATGGGCCGGCCGGCCAGTGACGGGTGCACATATGCCCGGAACGTGGATGGGATCGTCTGCATCAGGCCCTGCGACGGTGTGCCGCGGCGGGCGTTGCTGTCCCAGGTGTTGATGGCGTGCGGGTTGCCGCCCGACTCGGCCATGATGATCTTCTTGAGGCCGGAGGCGTAGGACTGCGGCATGCCCATGATCTGCAGCGCCTCGGCGATCCATCCGTCCAGGCCGCCGCGGTCGATCACGGTCTGGACGCGGTCGCGCTCGGCCTGCTCGCGCGCTTGCTTGGCGTGCAGCTCCGCCAGGTCCGCGGCCAGCGACGTCGCCTTGTCGAGACTGGCGAGCTGCTCGTCGGACCCCGTGGAGGGGTCGGTCGTGCCGACGGCGAAGCTCACGGGGACCAAGGCGGCTGCCGCGTTGGACCTGAGCGGAGTGGTGGTGGCCGCGAGGGCGGCCTCGAACAAGCCTCCGGCGGTTGCGGCGGAGGCGGTGCCGTCACCGGGCGTCGGGACGAGCGCGGTGAACGTGCCGGTGGTGACTGCACCGACGGCGGCAGCGGTGGCGAGAACGGTGGTGCGCAGGACCGGGCCGGTGGGTGGGGGAGCGGTCTGGTGCCGGCCGGTTACGGGATCGACTGTGCTGCGCGCGCGACGACCACGGGGGGAGCGGTGTCCTGCCAACGACTGCCCTTTCAGCGCGGGGGAGCGATCCGCTCACGCAGCCGGTGGGGAGGCCGGTTGAGCCGGGTGGGGAGTCCCGGCTCGGTTGCGTTC
>JAODNO010000460.1 GCA_025465235.1 Pseudonocardia sp. | reverse complement strand
AGGGGTTGACCGTGGCCGGGCGCGTGATCAACGGGTTGGGGGTCGGTGCGCCGGGGATCGGAGGGAACCCATAGGGGTCGGTGGGCGGATCGTCGGCCCCGGGACCGTGCGGAAGCACCGGCCGGGCGGCCCTCGTGGCCGGTCCGGCCCCGTGGTGGGGCCACGGGATCCCGGCCCCCACTGGTGGTGGTGCGGCGGGAGCGTGCGATCCCCAGGTCGGCGGCGGGCCGTAGGGCCGTGGCGGACCGTAGGGCCAGCCACCGTAGGGAGCCGGCGCCCCGGGCGGGGGCCCCGGCGACGTCTGGGCACGGCCGAAGAGCCGGAATCGGGCCACGGCCGTTACCGGGCGGGGCCGGCGAGCGCCGGCCAGGGGGTCCGGAGTGTCGGGTCGGGTCGCTCGGGCATCGTTCCCCCCGGTCTTCGGGCGCGCGAGATCGCACCCGCAGCGGGACGCAGGGGTGCTGGACTACTGGTGGTGCCGATCGGCTCGCCCGATCGACCTGCGATTACGGGTGTGCAGCCGCGATCGGAACGGGATCGACACTAGGAGCGCCACCCCCCGGCGCGAGGCGGAACGGGACAGCGCTTTGCGATGGTGAACGGGGGAGCCCGGGCCCGACCGGCTCGGTGTGGGCGGCGCGATCAGTCCGGCAGCGGCCAGCTGTGGACGGGGTCGTTGGCGGCCGAGAATTCCAGGTAGCGCTCCAGCATGCCGTGCAGCGCGCCCTGCCGGTCGGCGCCGCGGGCCTCCAGCGCCGCGACGGTGTCGAGCTGCCACGCCGCCCCAGTGCGCCGGTTGACGGCGCGCCGTTCGATCACCGACAGATAGCGATCCGCGACCGAACCGGCCACGCCCCACCGCTGGAGGCCGTCGGCGGCCTGCGGCAGCAGCTTGCGCAGCACCAGCTCGTCGGGACGGATCCAGCCGCTGCCCGGCCAGTACAGGGGGCCCTCCATGCCGTGCCGCGCGGCGGTGGTGAAGTTCTCCTCGGCGGCCTCGAACGACATCGAGCTCCACAGTGGCCGCTCGGCCTCCACCAGCCCGCGGAGCAGCCCGTAGAAGAACAGCGCGTTGGCCACCATGTCGACCGCAGTCGGCCCGGCAGGCAGCACGCGGTTCTCGACCCGCACGTGCGGCACCCCGCCCGAGATGTCGTACACCGGCCGGTTCCAGCGCCAGATCGTGCCGTTGTGCAGCCGCAGCTCGTCGAGCCCCGGCACGTGGCCGTCCTGCAGTTCGACCATCGGGTCGATGTCCTCGGTGACGGGCATGAGTGCGGGGAAGTACCGGCCGTTCTCCGAGAAGAGGTCGAGGATCGAGGTGATCCACCGCTCGCCGAACCACACCCTGGGCCGGACGCCCTGGTTGCGCAGCTCGGGCGTGCGTACGTCACAGGACTGCTCGAACAGCGGGATCCTGGTCTCGGCCCAGAGCCGGGAGCCGAGCAGGAACGGGGAGTTGGCCGCGACGGCAAGTTGGACGCCTGCGAGGCACTGCGCCGCGTTCCAGTACCCGGCGAACGAGTCGGGGTGCACCTGCAGGTGTAGCTGCATCGACGTGCAGGCCGCCTCGGGCGCGATGGAGTCGAAGTCGGCGGTGAGGTGCTCCGGCTCCACCCCGTGCCGCCCCGACGGGTCGTCGCCGGTGATGTCGAGCCGGATCGGCTCGCCCCTGGCGTTCAGCATCTGCTCGTTGAGCATCCCGTACCGCTCGTCCGGCGACAGGGCCTCGGCGACGAGGTGGCGGCGCTCCAACGTGGGCAGGATGCCGATGACGGCCAGTTGGGAGCCGCAGTCCAGCGCCTTCGACCTGGCAACGGCGAGCTCGTCGAGGAGTTGGAGCTCCAGGTGCCGCCACTGGTCGCCCGGCAGTGGTCGGGGCGGCAGGTTCAGCTCGAGGTTCCACCGGCCGAGCTCGGACTGGAACTCCGACGAGTCGATGGCCTGTAGGACGTCGGCGCCCGTCAGCGACGGCGTGAGGTCGTGGCCGACGAGGTTGAGCTCCACCTCGATCCCCGTCATCGGCTCGTCGTGGGCGAACGGGTGCTCTCGCAGCATGACGGCGAGAACGTCGAGGCAGCGTTGCACCTTCGCCCGGTACTGCTGCCGATCCCGTCGACTGAACGTGCGCCGGTCGACGTCCTGGCCCATGCGTGCGGTGCCTCCTGCCCCCGGGCCGAGCCGGAGCTGATCGATGCTCGGACCCGAGCAGCCCTCGGGCGTCGGGCGCCTCCGGGCGGTTGTCAACCGTGACACGGTGGGTGAACCTGCCGCTACGGCCGACCGGATGACGGGAGGAACGCCCGGCGGCTGGGACGATCTGGACGTGGCCACAATCTTTTCCCTCGACGACCCGGCCGACCCGCGAGCTGACGACTATCGCGACCTTACCGCCGCCGACAGGCGCCCGGACCGCCCGGGAGGTCGTGGGCTGGTGATCGCCGAGGGGGTCGTCGTGGTGCGCAGGATGATCGACTCGCCGTACCCGGTGCGCTCGCTGCTGGGAGTACGGCGGCGGATCGACGAGCTCGCCGACGACCTTGCCGGGATCGAGGTGCCTGCCTACGCCACGGACGCGCCGACGATGGACGAGGTGGTCGGTTTCCACCTCAACCGCGGCGTGCTGGCGGTGGCGGACCGTGCGGCGCCGCCGGATCCGGCCGCGCTGCTGCGCGACGCCCGACTGGTCGCAGTGCTCGAGGGCGTCAACGACCACGAGAACCTCGGTGCCCTGTTCCGCAACGCGGCCGCGCTCGGCGTCGACGCTGTGCTGCTGGGGCCGCGCTGCTCCGACCCGCTCTACCGGCGCAGTGTCAGGGTGTCGATGGGCCACGTCCTGCGGGTGCCGTTCGCCGAGCTGCCCGGGCCGTGGCCCGCGTCGCTGGACGTGCTGCGCGCTGCCGGGCTGCGGGTGGCGGCGCTGACGCCTGCTGCCGACGCGGTGCCGCTGCCGGCGTCGGGCCTGCGGGGGGAGCGGGTCGCCGTGCTGCTCGGCGCCGAAGGTCCCGGCCTGTCGGCCGAAGCGCTCGCCGCGGCCGACGTGCGGGTGCGGATCCCGATGGCGTCCGGTGTCGACTCGCTGAACGTGGCAACGGCCGCGGCTGTGGCCTTTCACGCGGTCGGCACCGCCTAGGCTGATCGGGTGGAGCTCGTCACGGGGGGTCGAGTGGTGCTCGGTGAACGGCAGCCGGGTGATCCGGCGCTCCCGCTGGAACTGCAGGACGCGTTGCGTGAGTGGGCCGCGTTCGCGGTCTCGGTCATGCGCTCTGGCGGGCCGCGGGAGCTCGAGCTGCTCCAGCGCCGGGGACGCCAGCTGGCCTCGCGGGTGGCCGACCTGCTCGGGCGACCGGTGGAGTTCACCGACCCGATCACGGGCGAGGTCGAGTGGATCCACGTGGGTTCCACCGGTCCTATACCGCGCCTCCCACCCGAACCCGCCGGGCCGACGCCGTGGGCCACGGGCCTCACAGTCGCCGCGTTCTTCGCGGTGCTCGTCGCGTTCGGTGACATCGTGCTCAGCAGGGCGTTCGCCGAGGCGTTCGGGCTGCTGTGGGTGCCGGCGAACCTGCTCGTCGGGCTGGGCCTGGCGCCGTCGCTCTACCTGCTGCGAAACACCGGGTTCTGGCGCTGGCCGGCGATGGGAACGGCGGCCGGCCTGGGTGTCGCGTGGCTGGTGCTGCTCCTGGGCCTGCTCGGGTAGCGCGCGGACGGTCAGCGCTGGCCGCGCACGCCCAGCAGAACCTCGTCCCATGACGGCATCACGGGCTTGCCCTTCTTCGTGCGACGGTTGGTCGTCGGCTGCTCGGCTGCGGGCTGCTCGGCTGCCGGCTCAGCGGGCTCGGGCTGGTCCTTGGGACGGTCCGGGGCCGGCTGCTCACGCACGTCAACGGTCCGCTCCTGGGCTGCAGGCACGGGCTGCTGCTCGCGGTCCGGCGTGGCGGGCTCCGTGGCGCGAGGTGGCTCAACCGGCGCCTGGCGCTGGGCGGGCGGCGCGGTCCGGCGAGGTTCGGGAGCAGTGCGGGCCGACGAGCGCTCCGCTGCAGGCCGGGCCGCCTCCGGGGGGTGATCGCGCCCGTTGTCGATCCGACCCCCGCTGCGCATGCTGTCCGAGGCGGCGGCGCGTAGCTCCTCGCCGCGATTGGGGCCGGGCTGTGGCGCAGGGTCCTCGGTACGGGCGATGTCGATGACCGGTCCGACGGTGCGCAGCGGACGCGCTGGCAGGCCTTCGACGAGGTCGCTGGCGTACTCGTCCACAGCGGTGACCGTGCCACCGTTCGCGCCCGGCTGGAACGTCCAGTGGGCCCGGTTGTCCGACCGGCCGGCGCGCCAGGACAGCGCGACGACCCAGCGGCCGTCCTCGCCCTTCCAGGAGTCCCACTCGGCGTCGCCGTACTCCTGGCCACGGAGGCCGAAGGTGTGCGCGACGACATCGCCGAGCATGCGGGTGTCTGGTCCGTCGGAGCGCACCGGGTGGGCGCGCTGGGCGACCTCGGCGGTGCGGGAACGCTCGAGCAGGACCGGGTAGGCGAACCGCTCGATCTTCTGCAGTGGCACCCCTGCTGCCGCGGCGACCTGCTCCACGGACGCTCCGGCGCGGATGCGGGCCTGGATCTCACGTGGGCGCAACTGACTCTCCAACTCGATCGCGATCTGTCCGAGCCGGGACAGGTCTCCCCGGGCGGCAGCACGCAACTGCTCGTCGGCCGGCACGGTGAAGCGCTCGTGACGAGCGGGATCCTCGAGGATGACGGAGATCTCACCGCCGCCCTCCGTGATCCCGACGACCCGCAGCGCCCGCATCCGGCTGCCTCCCCGCTCTCGTTCTCCCCGTCTGGGTGACGGTAGTTGCCGAATTGCAACCGGCGAGGGAGGCGCGCCGGGACCATCGCGCGTCGTCCCAGGTTGAGCGCGTCCCGGCCGCACCCCTGCCGCACGCAGCGTTGCACGTCGGCTCTGTCGGGGTGGCAGTGGGTCAGATGTTGCTTATGTGACTACTGGGTGTCACCAACAACACGTTCCTACCGAGCGGGGAGAGCGTCCTCAGGCCATGCGCTCCACGACCCAGTCGATGCACGCCGTCAGGGCCTGCACATCGTCCGGCTCGACGGCAGGAAACATGCCGATGCGCAGTTGGTTGCGGCCGAGCTTGCGGTAGGGCTCGGTGTCCACGATGCCGTTGGCGCGCAGCGTCTTCGCCACGGCGGCGGCGTCCACCGAGTCCGCGAAGTCGATGGTGCCGACCACCTGGGAGCGGTGCGCGGGGTCCGCGACGAACGGCGTGGCGAACGAGGACTTCTCGGCCCAGGAGTAGAGGCGGCCCGAGGAGTCGGCGGTGCGTGCGACGCAGGCCTCGAGGCCGCCCAGCCCGAGCATCCAGTCGATCTGCTCGGCCATGAGGAACAGGGTGGCGATAGCCGGCGTGTTGTAGGTCTGGTCCTTTGCCGAGTTGTCGACGGCGGTCGCGAGCGACAGGAACGGCGGGATCCACCGGTCGGACGCCGCCAGCTCGGCCACACGGTCCAGGGCGGCCGGGCTCAGCAGCGCGATCCACAGCCCGCCGTCAGAGGCGAAGCCCTTCTGGGGCGCGAAGTAGTACGCGTCCGCCTGGCGCACGTCGACCGGCAGGCCGCCTGCCGCGGACGTGGCGTCGATCGTGACGAGCTGGCCGTCGACCGCGGCATCCGGGCGCACGACCGGCACTACGACGCCCGTCGAGGTCTCGTTGTGGGCCCAGGCCAGTACGTCGCACGTCGGGTCCGCGGTGGGGACGGGGGCGCTGCCCGCCTCGGCCTTGATCACGACGGGGTCGGCAAGGAAGGGGGCACCGCGGGTGGAGTCGGCGAACTTGGAGGAGAACTCGCCGTAGGCCAGGTGGAGCGCCCGATCGCGAACCAGGCCGAAGGCGGCCGCGTCCCAGAACGCCGTGGACCCGCCGTTGCCGAGCACGACCTGGTAGCCCTCGGGCAGCGAGAACAGCTCGGCCAGCCCGGAGCGCAGCCGGCCGACCAGCGACTTCACCGGTTTCTGGCGGTGCGACGTGCCCATGACCGCGGCGCCGGCGTCGGCGAGCGCGGCGAGCTGTTCGGGGCGGACCTTGGAGGGGCCGCAGCCGAAGTGCCCGTCGCCGGGCCTGAGGTCGGCGGGGATCTTCAGGTCGGTAGATGTCGAAGCGGTCACTGGCCCAGTCTCCTCCAATCCGCGGCGGCTGCCGGAGACGCCCCAGGTGTCGCACGCATTGCGGTGGCAGCGTGACCACCAGTGATGCCGGGTCACGCCGGTTGGCCGATGCCAACGTGATCCGCGAGAAGATCGCGTATTTACAGTCCCGATGTCCGGCCTGCCGAGGCGTGGCCCGTACCCTCCGGCCGCATGGTCGCCTCCGCCGGTGTCGCCACCGTGCCCTCCGCCGTCCGGTCGGTGCTCGGCGTCCGGCCCCGGCTGGTGCTGGCGAGCTCGTTGATGCTGTTCGTCGAGCTGGCGTTGATCCGGTGGACCGGCTCGAACGTCGTGCACCTGAGCTACTTCTCCAACTTCGTGTTGCTCGGCTCGTTCCTGGGGATCGGCCTGGGCTTCCTGCGCGCAGAACGGGTGCGGTACCGGCCCTTCTACTCGCCGATCGCGCTGGCGGCGCTGGTCCTGTTCGTCCTGGCGTTTCCGGTGACGGTGGACCGGGGCCAGGACGACACGGTGATCTACTTCACCAGCCTCACCACGACGGGCCCGCCCACCTGGCTCGTGCTGCCCATCGTGTTCCTGGCCGCCGCAGTCGTCACGGCCGGACCGGCCGAGCTCGTGGGCCGGTGCTTCACCGAACTGCCGCGGCTCACCGCGTACCGCTTCGACCTGATCGGCAGCCTGATCGGGATCTCGGCGTTCACCGGCCTGTCCTTCCTCGGAGCGCCGCCGGTGTGGTGGGGCGTGATCGTCGCGGTGGCGTTCGCGGTGCTGCTGGTACCCGCGCCGGACCGGACCGCGGTGCTGGTCGCGGTAGTGCTGGTGGGGGTGCCGTCGGCGCTGGTCGTGGCCGCGCTGTGGTCGGAGTCGGAGACGCCGGGGGCGAGATGGTCCCCGTACTACAAGATCCAGACCGGCTTCCGCGACGTGAACGGTGTGCCGATCGTCGACATCGCGGCGAACGGCGTGCCCCATCAGCAGGCCATTCCCGCCGAGGCGCGGGTCGCGTTCGAGCCCCAGTACGGGCTGCCCTACGAGCGGTCCCGCGGCGTACCGACGCAGGGCGCGGATCTCGGGAACGTGCTCGTCATCGGGGCGGGCAGCGGCACCGACGTGGCGATCGCCCTGCGCAACGGCGCCCAGCACGTCGACGCCGTGGAGATCGACCCGGGGCTGCTGCAGATCGGCCGCGAGCAGCACCCGGACCGGCCCTACGACGACCCGCGCGTCGACCTGCACGTGGACGACGGCCGGGCGTTCCTCTCGCGCACCGACGCCCACTACGACCTGATCCTCTTCGCGCTGCCCGACTCCCTCACCCTGGTGCAGGGCGCGAGCTCGCTTCGGCTGGAGAGCTACCTCTTCACCGAGGAGGCCTTCGCCTCCGCGCGGGAGCACCTCGCACCCGGCGGGGTGCTGTCGATGTACAACTACTACCGCGAGGGCTGGTTGATCGACCGGCTGGCCCTCACCGCACAGACCGTGTTCGGCCATGCCCCGTGCGTCGACGTGGTCGGTGGAGAGCTCGGCCAAGCGGTGGTCACGGTCGGCCTGACGCCCGTCGACCAGAGCTGCGCCGCTGCCTGGGGCGGCCCCTCCGCCGACACCCCGGCCCCCGCGACGGACCAGCGCCCGTTCCTCTACCTGTTCGGTGCCACCATCCCAGCCCTCTATCTCGTGACCATCGGGCTGATCCTGCTGGTCAGCGTCGTTGCGGTCGCGCTTGTCGGGGGAGCGGGAAACATCGGCGGCTCTTATCGGCGGATGCGCCCCTATACGGATCTGTTCCTCCTGGGCGCGGGTTTCCTGCTGCTGCAGACCAAGAGCATCGCGGGATTCGCACTGCTGTTCGGCACCACCTGGGTGGTGAACGCGATCGTCTTCGCCGGCGTGCTGCTCGCCGTGCTCGCCGCCGTCGAGGTGACGCGGCGGTTCCGCACGCCGCCGCTGCCGGTCATGTACGGCGTGGTGTTCGCGGGACTGCTACTCAGCTGGCTGGTGCCGGAGGCGTGGCTGCTGGCCATGCCGGTGCCGTTGCGTGCCGTCACCGCGGTGGTGCTGGCCTTCCTGCCGATCTTCGCGGCCAACGTGGTGTTCGCGAAGCGGTTCACCGAGACCGCCGACGGCACCGCCGCCTTCGGGGCCAACCTGCTCGGCGCGATGGTGGGCGGGTGTCTGGAGTACCTGGCGCTCCTGGTCGGCTTCCCCGGGCTGCTGATCGTGGCCGCGCTGCTCTACGCAGGCGCCTTCGCCCTGGCGCCCCGCGCGGCGATGGTCCCGTCACCTGCACCGCAATAGCTGTCCCGGTAGGCCTGCCGGCCCGTCGCGAGTGGGTGTGGCGGGATCTTTCCGTACCGTGACCACCGGGCCACTTTCCTCCTGATCGCCGAGCGGCAATGCTGGCTACCGTGACCAAAGCCAGCGCGCCGATCCGCACGCAGCGGGTGTATCGCATCCATCCGGCCTGGTGGGCCGCAGCCGTCACCTTCCTGGCGCTCGTCGGTGCGGCGGGGTTCCGCGCCGTCCCCGGCGTACTGATGGACCCGTTGCACGACGAGTTCGGCTGGTCGATCTCCACGATCTCGCTCGCCGCCGCTGTCAACATGGCCCTCTATGGTCTGACGGCTCCGTTCGCGGCCGCGCTGATGGAGCGCTTCGGCATCCGGTACGTCGTCACGGCAGCGCTGGTCGTGGTAGCCGCGGGCAGCGGCCTCACCGTGTTCATGACGGCCAGCTGGCAGCTCGTCCTGTGCTGGGGCGTGCTCGTCGGGCTGGGCACGGGCTCGATGGCGCTGGCGCTCGTCGCCACGGTCACCGGACGCTGGTTCGTCGCCCGCCGCGGCCTCGTCTCCGGTGTGCTGACCGCGGGCGGGGCCGCGGGAGGGCTGGTGTTCCTCCCGCTCGTGTCGCAGATCGCCGCCGCCCACGGGTGGCGGCCCGCCGCACTCGCCGTGGCCGCAGCGGCGCTCGGCGTCGCCCCGCTGGTGCTGTGGCTGCTGCGCGACCGCCCGCGTGACATCGGGGTGGCGCCCTACGGCGGGACCGAGGCCGACGACGTCGAGCCGGTGCGTTCGGGCGCGGCCCGGCTCGCGCTGCGTGCGCTGGCCACCGCGGCCAGGACGCGGCCGTTCTGGTACCTGGCCGCCGGGATGATGATCTGCGGCGCCACCACGATGGGCCTGATCCAGCCGCACTTCATCCCTGCTGCCCACGACCACGGCATGCCGCAGACCACGGCCGCGGGGCTGCTCGCGCTCGTCGGGATCTTCGACGTCGCCGGCACGATCGCGTCGGGCTGGCTCACCGACCGCATCGACCCCCGGCTGCTGCTGCTCGCCTACTACGTGCTGCGCGGGCTCTCGCTGCTCGCGCTGCCGACGCTGTTCGGGCCGGACATCGAGGCGAACATGCTGGCGTTCATCGTGTTCTACGGGCTCGACTGGGTCGCGACGATCCCGCCCACCATGGCGCTGTGCCGGGAGCTCTTCGGCGCCGCCGCGCCCGTCGTGTTCGGCTGGGTGTTCGCCTCGCACCAGGTGGGTGCGGCGCTGATGGCGCTGGGCGCCGGGATCGTGCGCGACCAGGTGGGCGCGTACGACACGGCATGGTACGTCGGTGGTGCGCTGTGCGTCGTGGCCGGCGTGCTCTCGCTGCTGGTGGGGCGCGCCCCGGCGCCGGCCCCGGTGTGACCGGGGCCGGGCGGCCGAGCGCGGTCAGTCGTGCTTGATCTCGTCCCAGCCCTCCACGGCCGAGGGTTTGCGCGGGCCGGGTCCGATGTACTGGGCGGACGGCCTCACGAGCTTGCCCTCGCGCTTCTGTTCCATGATGTGCGCCGACCAGCCCGCGGTGCGGGCGCTGGTGAACATGGCCGGCATCATGTGCGGCGGCACCTCGGCGAAGTCCAGGATCACCGCTGCCCAGAACTCGACGTTGGTCTCGATGGGGTGGTCGGGGCGGCGCTCGCGCAGCTGGGTGAGCGCCGCCTGCTCCAGCGCCACCGCCGCCTCGTAACGCGGGGCCTTCAGCTCCTGACAGGTACGGCGCAGCACGCGGGCGCGCGGGTCCTCGGCTCGGTAGACCCGGTGCCCGAAGCCCATGAGCTTCTCCTTGCGGTCGAGGATGCCCGTGACCAGCGCCGCCGGGTCACCGGACCGCTCGACCGCCTCGAGCATCGGCAGCACGCGAGCAGGTGCGCCACCGTGCAGGGGGCCGGACATCGCGCCGATCGCACCCGACAGGGACGCCGCGACGTCGGCGCCGGTGGACGCGATGACCCGGGCGGTGAACGTGGAGGCGTTCATCCCGTGCTCGGCCGCCGACACCCAGTACGCGTCCACGGCCTTGATGTGCGCCGGGTCCGGCTCGCCGCGCCAGCGCGTCATGAAGCGCTCGGTGATCGTCGTGCACTGGTCGATCCGCGACTGCGGCACGGCGGGGATGCCGATGCCACGGGCGGACTGTGCGACGTACGACAGCGCCATCACCGACGCCCGCGCGAGCTGCTCGCGGGCCTCGTCGTCGGTGATGTCGAGCAGCGGTCGGTAGCCCCAGTACGGGGCGAGCATCGCGAGCGCGGCCTGCACGTCGACGCGGACGTCGCCCGTGTGGACCGGGATCGGGAACGACTCGGCAGGCGGCAGACCCGGGCCGAACCGGCCGTCGACGAGCAGGGCCCAGACGTTGCCGAACGTCACCTTGCCGACGAGGTCCTCGATGTCGACCCCGCGATAGCGCAGGGCTCCGCCGTCCTTGTCCGGCTCGGCGATCTCCGTGCGGAAGGCCACATGGCCCTCGAGTCCTGACTTGAAACCCGGCGGTGGCGGGGGTGCCGCGCGGTCGCTCGGGTCCGTTGTCCCCGCTGCGCTCGTGTCGCCAGCGGTTGTGCCCGAAGCAGTTGTGCCCGAAGCAGTTGTGCCCGAAGCAGTTGTGCCCAAAGCAGTCGGCGCAGTGGTCACTGCGTCCTCCTCATCGTGGTC
>JAODNO010000454.1 GCA_025465235.1 Pseudonocardia sp. | reverse complement strand
GGTGCGCGAGAGTTCCCGGACTCGAGCGCGAGCGCGCGTCGGTACAACTACTTCGAACCCGCGAAGCGCAAGCAGACCCACTACGAAGATGTCACCGTCGAGGTACAGCCCGACCCGCGGCACTATCTCTCGCAGGGTTGGATCTACGGCTTCGCCAATGGCGACACCGGCTACCCCCTCCATTGGACGAAGCTCAAGGCCTGGGGCGTCGACAAGCCGGAGCCGGTGCGCGGCATCGGTTCCGGCGGGCTGCCCAAGGACTTCACCTGGCCGGCGCACGGATGGCACGAGTTCCGCGATCCCAACGAGGAGTGGGAACTCACGATGTACCGGTACAACGCCAACGTTGTCCGGCAGGTGAACCAGAACGTCGAGAACGCGCGCCAGGCCAAGGCCTTCGGGCAGTGGACGCCGAACTGGGTGCGTTTCGTCGAGCGCAACGTCGGCGCGTGGATGCACATCGAGCACATCCTCGGCCTCTACATCTTCGCCGCGTGCAACCGTTCGGGCCCCACGAACATGCACAACACGGCGATGGTCGTGAACAGCGAGCACAAGATCCGGTTCGCGCAGGATCTGGCTCTGTACAACCTGACGCTGACCGAGGAGATCGAGGGCTTCGACGGTACGGCGCATCTCGACGCGTGGAACAACGACCCGGCCTGGCAGGGCGTTCGCAAGGTGACGGAGGCCCTGACCGCGATCGACGACGACTGGGGCGAGTCGATCTTCGCCACCAACATCGTGTTCGAACCGCTGCTCGGGGAGCTCTTCCGCAGCAACCTGGTGCAGCAGATCGCGGCCGGCAACGGCGACTTCGTGACGCCGACCCTCGTCGGCGCCGGGGAGTACGACTACGCCCAGCGTGATCTGCGCTGGAGTATGGCGTGCTTCGGCCCGCTCACCCAGGACCGGGAGTTCGCCGACCACAACAAGCAGCTCATGCAGGGCTGGCTGGCGAAGTGGGTCCCGCAGTGCCTGGAGGCCGCGCGCACGCTCCAGCCGATCTGGTCGCAGGTCGACGCCAAGCCACCGCGGTTCGAGGACAGCCTCGACTGGGCCAAGAGCCGTTTCGCCGGAATCGTGTCCGATCTCGGCCTGGAGACCCCGAAGGAGCTGAAGCAGTGACCTCGTACAGGACGGCTGAGAGCCCCTACAAATCGAACAACACCGCGTCGAACATGTGCGGTTTCACTCTGATGAACAACCAGGTCGGGGCGCTGATTGCCAACGTGGTGGGCCGACTGGACAACGTCACCGTCACCCCCCTTCCGTCAATGATCCGGGTTGATGCCCAGGGCCGCTTCGACACGGTCTACGCCGACATCGACGAGGAAGCGGGCGAGGAGGAGGGCTGGTTCGACGCGGCCGAGTTCGAGGAGAACATGTCCACCCACTACGGGCGGATGGTTCACCTCGACGACCGCACGATCATGTTCGCCAATCCTGAGGACGCGGCCGAGTACCTCGACTTCGACCTCAAACCCCTCACCTAGCAGTACCTCTCCGGGTCGCCGCCCGCAGATCAGTCTCGGGTGGCGGCCCGGATTCGCCGTTCTGCACCCCCGCGCAGCCGACCGACGAAACCCGCGAACCGTCCAGGAGGACCACCCATGGCGAAGGAACTGCGATTCGGAGCGGACGCCCGGCATCTGCTCCAAGCCGGTGTCGACCAGCTCGCCGAGGCCGTGAAGAGCACGCTCGGGCCCAAGGGCCGCAATGTCATCCTGGAGAAGATCACGGGTACGCCCGAGGTGACCAACGACGGCGTCACGATCGCCCGTGAGATCCACCTGCGTGACCCGTTCGAGAACATGGGCGCCCAGTTGCTCAAGGAAGCGGCGATCAAGACGAACGACATCGTCGGCGACGGCACCACCACGGCCACCGTGCTCGCGCAGGCCATTGTGCGCCAGGGCATGAAGGCGATCGAGAGCGGCGGGAACCCGGTGCTGGTCAAGCGGGGGATCGACGTCGCGGTCGGGGCACTGGTCGCCCGCCTCGCCCAGGTCGCCCACCCGGTGTCGAACGAGGAGGACTACTCCCGCGTGGCGGCGATCTCCGCCAACGACGACGACGCCATCGGCCGGGTCGTCGCGCGCGCCCTGCACACCGTCGGCAACGACGGGACGGTCACCGTGGAGGACTCCCCGACGATCGGGCTCGAGGTGTCCTTCGTCGAGGACTTCGAGTTCGACAACGGCTACGTCTCCCCGTACATGGTCACCGATCAAGGTCGGCTCGAGGCCGTTCTCGAGGACGCCTACCTGCTGTTCTCCGCCGAGAAGATCAAGGACGTCCGGTCCCTGATGCCGGTGCTGGAGCAGGTCATGCGCGCCGACCGCAGGCCGCTCGTGGTGATCGCCGAGACCGTCGAGGGCACGGCCCTGCAGATGCTCGTGCACAACCACGTCAACGGGGTGTTCCAGAACGTCGCGATCAAGGCGCCCGGGTTCGGGGAGAAGCGGATCCACCGGCTGGAGGACATGGCCGCGCTCTGCGGCGGCAAGGTGCACAGTAAGAGCTCGTCGTTCTCGATCGAGCAGGTGACGATCGAGCACCTGGGCCGGGCTGCGCAGGTGCGCGTCACGAGCGACCACACCACGATCATCGGTGGAGCCGGGAGCCGGGAGGCTGTCGATCTGCGGCTCACCCAGCTGCGGGCCGAGCTGGAACGAGCGTCGATCGGCACCGACGAGGACTTCCTCGCCGAACGGATCGCCCGGTTGTCGGGCAAGGCGGCGATCATCTGGGTCGGCGCTCCGACCAACGCGGAGGCCAAGGAGGTGCGGCACCGCGTCGACGACTCCCTGCAGGCCACCCGCGCCGCGATCGCCGAGGGCATCGTGGCGGGCGGCGGGTCCGCGCTGCTGCACGCGGAGCCGGCGCTGGACGAGCTCGAGGTCACCGGCGACTACCAGATCGGCGTCGAGATCGTCCGGGGCGCGCTCACCGAGCCGGTGCACCTGATCGCCTCCAATGCGGGCTACGACGGCGACCAGGTCGTCAAACAGGTCGCGGCCATGGCCGTCGACGAGGGCTTCGACGCGCTCGAGGGCCGCTACGGGAACATGGTCGAGATGGGGATCATCGACCCGCTGCGGGTGGTGCGCTCCGCGCTGCAGAACGGCGCATCGGTCGCCGGCCTGATCCTCACCACGAACTCGCTGGTGGCCGAGGAGGTCACGCCCTGGAACAAAGCTCTGATGACCGAGTTCGGACCGCTCGACGATGGCATCCCGCAGCCCTCGCCCGACTCCAGCACGCCGCAGTCCCTCGGCCTCGGGCCGTCGGTCGGCTAGTAGCGGCGCCGTGTACACCGTCGGGGGTCAGCGGATCCTCGTCGTCGACGCCCAGGTGCACGTGTGGGACGCGAGCCCGCACAACCAGGCGATCCCGGACGGCGAGGCCTATGCCACGGACCTGCTGCGCAGGCACCGGGAGCTCGACGGTGCCGGCGTACCGCGGCACGAGGTGGAGCGCGTCTCCGAGCAGAGCCTGACGCGCGACGTGTTCGAAGCCGGGTACGTCGACCGGGCGGTGCTTCAGCCGGTGGTGCTGGGCGACCTGTTCGTGCTCGGCTTCAGCCCGCTCGAGTGGCACGCGGAGATGGCGGGCTGGATGCCGGGGCGCTTCGTGCTGAGCGGAGAGCTCGATCCCGGAGGTGGGCAGCCGGGTGCCCGCGGCCTCGGGCCGCGGGTGCGGCGGTTCGACCTGCGTGGGCTCACGCTCTGCGAGCGGCGCCGGCCAGCCGGTTGGCAGCGGCTGGGGGACCCGTGGCTGCGCCGTACCCTCGCGCGGTGCGGCGCGGCCGGGGCGGATGTCGTGCACATCGGCGTCGGGCCCTCGACCCTGCCTG
>JAODNO010000446.1 GCA_025465235.1 Pseudonocardia sp. | reverse complement strand
GGAACCGGTCGAGGGTCGACAGCCGCGCGACGACCCGGGCGTCGAGCTCAGGGGTGGTCATGCGGTCACTTCCAGTTCGTGGGCAGCGGGGGAGAGCGCCTGCGAGAGGGTGGCCAGGGTGTCGCGGACCACCCGGTAGTAGATCCAGGTGCCGCGCCGTTCAGCGGTGACCAGGCCGGCCTCACGCAGCACCTTGAGGTGGTGGCTGATCGTCGGCCCGGACAGGTCGAAGTCGCTGGTGAGGTCGCAGACGCAGGCCTCGCCGCCGGCGTGCGCGGCGATGAGGCTCAGCAGCCGCAGGCGGGTGGGGTCGGCGACGGCCTTGAACCCGGCGGCGAGCGCCGCGGCGTCGGCCGTGCTCAGCACGGTACCGGCCAGGCGCGTCGGCTCACACGCCTCGACGAGGGGCGGCTCATTCTTCGACACGCGTCTATCTTGAAGCTAGTCGAAGCAGTGGGGCAATGTGACGGACACCTCGCGGAGCTGGGCGGTCTGTTGGGATGGACGGGCGCGGCCGGATGGACCAGGGCGGGACGGGGGCAGAGCGTGTCCCGCGGATCTTGCTCGGTGGATGCGGTACACCTCAGCGTTGTTCCGGACGGCCTCCGAGATCGTCACACGGCGATCATCGGCCGGGTCAGGGGTGGCCGGCTTGGGTGCCTGAGGACCTGTGGGCGGGTTGGAACAGCTCGATCAGGTTGCCGTCTGGGTCGGCGAGCAGGATTTGGCGCCCGCCGGGGCCGGTGACCAACTCGCTGCGGAAGGGCAGGCTCGCGCCGCGGAGCCGGGCGATCTCGGCATCCAGGTCTTCGACGACGAGGTGGATGCGGTTGCGGCCCGCGGTGGCGGCATCGTCGGGGGTGGCACGGGCGCCGGAGCTGGCGGGTCCGGACAGCAGCAGCCGTAGCGGGCCACGGACTACGTCGGCGAAGGCGGGTGCGGCGCTGGTGTTGAGCGTGAAGCCAAGGTGTGTGGTGTAGAAGTCGATGGCGGCCTGCACGTCGTCAACGAGGTAGCGGACGCTGGCGTACTGGTCAGGTGCGGTCACGGCTGATCCTTCTATTGGTCGGTGGCGGTGAGGACGGGCAGTAGGTGTCTGATGCGGGTATCGATGTCTGCTGCGGCGCGCTGAAAGGCCCGGTAGTTGGCTTGGGCGGTGTCGTCGGCCGTGGCTGGGTCGGGGATGCTCCAGTGGACCCGCCGCGGGTGGTCGGGGAACTCCGGGCAGGCCTCGCGAGCCCTGTCGCAGAGGGTGATCACGTGGTCGAACATGCGGCCGGCAAGGGTGTCCAGGTGCTGGGGGCGCTGGCTGGAGATGTCGATGCCGAACGTCTCGCGCAGGACTCGGATGGTGTTGGGTTGCAGGCGGCACTTGGGCCGGCTACCGGCGCTCGTCACGGCTACGTGGTCCGCAGTGTGGTGGCGCAGCAGTGCTTCGGCGATCGGTGAGCGGACGCTGTTGCCGGTGCACACGAACAGCACGGTGATGCGTCGGGACCGCTGCTGTTCGACCGGAGGGATCGGTGTCTCGGCGACTCGGCGCAGCGCCGGGTGCAGCGCGGCGCCGCTGTCGGTCAGCGCATCCGCGCAGCGGTCCAGATCCAGGTGGTAGTAGCTGTCCCGGCCGTCGAAGCTGCTGCGCGTGGCGCTGACCAGCCCGCTGTCGCGCAGCAGCCGTAGGTGGTAGGAGACCAGGTTCTGTGGCTGGTCGACCCGTGTCACCAGTTCGCGGACCCGATAGTCGCTGTCGGCGAGTTCGCTCAGCAGCCGCCAGCGCAGTGGGTGGGCGGCCAGCCGGACGAACGTCGGTGGGGAGGCGACTTGACCCGGGGACAACATGGACAGAAGGTACATCAAGCGGGCTTGATGTATCAAAGCATTTTGATGTACTACCCACGAAGGAGGAGGGCGGGTTGACCGAGCTGGAGATCGCCGAGACGCACTGGGGACATTCGCGCGGCCGCGATCGTCTGCGCTCGCAAGCCGGCCACATGCCGATCCTCGTGCCGGCAGTCCCGCCCAGCTATGAACGGGGGTCCGCTCGCGCGGCCGGTGGGACGCTGCCGGCGGCGAGGACGGCGGCGAGGGCGGCGATCCCGGCGAGCAGCCCGAACACGGTGGGGTAGCCCCCGAGGACCTCCGATAGTGCGGCGCCTGCCCAGGGGGCGAGGGCGGTGGCGATCATCGCCGGGGCGGACAGGATCCCGTTGAGCCGCCCGTAGTGCGCGGCGCCCCAACGGTCGCTGATCGCCGTGGCCTGCAGCAGCGTGAACACGCCGCGGGCGGCGCCGGCGAGCATGGCGGCGGCGATGAGCAACGCGGCCGGGCCGGGCAGCACGGCCAGCAGCACGGTGGCCGCAGCGAAGGCGCCGAGGATGAGAACACCCCGCATCCGCACGCTGGTGCGGGCGGTGAGCGTGCGGTAGCCGAGCCGGCCCAGCACCTGCCCGAGCCCGCCCAGGCCGAGCGCCCAGGCTGCGGTGCTGATCGACAGGCCGCGGCCGATGAGCAGGGGGACCTGGTTGACGACCACGGCGAACGCGGAGAAGGTGCCGAGCGCGATCGCGGCCAGCAGCAGGACGAACGCGCGGCTGCGGGCGATGACGCCGGGGTCGTGGTGGGCGTGCTCGTGATGTTCGGCAGGGTCGGGCTGCGGCCACCGTCCGCGTAGCCCGAACAGGTGCGCCGGGATCGTCACCACTGCGAGGACGGCGGCGAGGACGAGGTAGGTGTGGCGCCAGGCCAGGTGTTCGGCCAGGGCGGCGGTCAGTGGGGCGAAGATGGTGCTGGCCAGCCCGGCCAGCAGCGTGACGGCGGTCAGCGCGGTGACCCGTCGGGGTCCCCACCACCGGGTCAGGGCGGCGAACGCGGGTTGGTAGAGCACTCCGGCCATGGCTACGCCGGCAAGGGCCCAGGAGGCGAAGAACCAGGGCAGCGTGGGGGCGGTGGCGATGCCGAGCACGGCCGGTACTGCCAGCACGGACCCGGTGGTCATGACCAGCCGCGGGCCGAGGCGGTCGAGCCAGCGCCCGGCGGGGATTCCGACCAGAGCGGAGACGACCAGGCCGAGGGAGAACGCGGCGGTGATCGTGCCGATCGACCAGCCGGTGTCGGCGGCCATTCCGGGGGCCAGCACCGGGAAGGCGTAGTACAGAACCCCCCAGCTGGTGATCTCGGTGACGCACAGGACGGCGAGCACCCGGCGGAGCCCGGCGCGGGACAACGCGACGGGCTCCGCGGTGGTCAACGGTTCAGACTGCACCGATCGACCGGTGCGCTCAGCGGCCCGCGCCGGCCGGGGCGGCGAGTGAGACCTGCACCGGTGCGCCCGGGCCGCAACATCCACCCACGGCCGCGGTCTCCTCGCTCTGGCCGTCGGACTGGTTGATCAGGCCGCCGCCGGAGCACACTCCGGTCTCGGGCAGCACGAGCTCGACCCGCTCGGCGGCCTCCCGGTCACCCGCGATCGCGGCGACGACCGAGCGGACCTGCTCGTAGCCGGTCAGCGACAGGAACGTCGGCGCGCGGCCGTAGCTCTTCATCCCCACCAGGTAGACGTCGGGTTCGGGTTGGGCCAGTTCGAGCGCGCCGTGCGGGTAGACCGTGCCGCAGGAGTGCATGTTGGGGTCGATCAGCGCGGCCAGCGCACGGGGCGCCTGCAGCACCGGATCGAGGTCCAGGCGGACCTCGGACAGGAAGGTCACGTCAGGACGGAACCCGGTGAGCACCACGGCCTCGTCGACCGGGCCGAGCCGGGCGCCGTCGAACGACTCCAACAACAACCGCCCTTCGCTGTCGCGCTGCACGGTGCTGGTGCGGAAGCCCGTCACTGTCGTGATCTGCCCGGCTGCCACAGCCTTGACGGCGCGCTGGCCGAGCGCGCCGCGGGCGGGCAGCTGGTCGGCGTCTCCGCCGCCGAAGGTGTCGCCCACGTCGCCGCGGCGCAGCAGCCACTCCACCCGGGTGCCGGTCGCGTCCTCGGCCAAATCGGCGAATGCGACCAGCGCGGTCAGCGCGGAGTGGCCGCTGCCCGCGACCGCGATGCGCTTGCCCGCGTAGCGCGTCCGCTCGGCCGGATCGGTCAGGTCGGGCACCCGGTAGCCGATCCGGTCGGCGGCGGCGTGCTCGCCGAGCGCGGGCAGCCCGTCCCCGCCCAGCGGGTTGGGCATCGTCCACGTCCCGGACGCGTCGATGACCGCCCGGGCGGTGATCCGCTCCTCACCGCCGGCGGTCTGCACCCGCACGGTGAGCGGCTCGGTCTCACGTGCGGCGTCCACGACGCGGTCCCAGCCCCGCCGCGCCACCCCGACGACCCGCGCCCCGTAGCGCACCCGGTCGCCGAGCGCGTCGGCCAGCGGCTGCAGGTACTGCTGCGCCCACTGCGCCCCGGTGGGGTAGCTCGCCGGGTCCGGCGCCTGCCACCCGGTCGGGGCCAGCAGCTTCTCCGCTGCGCCGTCCACGAGTTCGCTCCAGCGGGAGAACAGCCGCACGTGGTGCCACTCCCGCACCGCCGCACCCGCCAACAGCCCGGCCTCCAGGACCAGCGGGATCAGGCCGCGGCCCAGCAGGTGCGCCGCCGCGGCCAGCCCGGCCGGCCCCGCTCCCACCACCACGACCGGCAGCTCGTCCCCGCCCGCCCCGCTCACACTCGGCCCGCCCACGCTCGGCATGGTTGCGCTCACGACGTCCTCCATCGATCCAAGTCGATCCATTGAGTGGGACTGTATCGACGGTGCTCGATTGACGCAACGATCGATGAGTGTCGATACTGTGCGGCATGAGCGTGTCTCTGCCTCTCACCGCCGTGCCGCCGCAGCAGCCTGCCCAACTGGCGCCGCGCGACGCGGCGACCTACGCGGAGTGGTTCGCCTGCCTGGCTGAGCCGATGCGGGTGCGGCTGCTGCACGCCGTCGCCGTTGCGGGGCGGGAGGTGACGGTGGGGGAGTTGACCGACCAGTTGGGGATCAGCCAGTCCACCTGTTCGCACCACTTGCGCAAGCTCGCCGACGTCGGGTTCGTGCAACTGCGCAAGGAGCGCACTGCGACTCTGGTGTCGGTCAACCCGGCCTGCTGCACGGGGCTGCCCCACGCCGCCGACGCGGTCATGGGGATGCTCGGGCCGCGCCCGTGCTGCCCGCAGGACCTGCCCGTCGACGTCACCGTCCGCGCGCTGGAGGCGGGCGACTGGGCGGACGTGCGGCGGATCTACGCCGAAGGCATCGCCACCGGCAACGCGACCTTCGAGACCGAAGTCCCCGACCGGCGGTCACTGGATCACGCGTGGCTGCCCGAGCACCGCTGGGTCGCCGAGGTCGACGGCCAGGTGGCCGGCTGGGCCGCCGGCCGCCCCGTGTCGAACCGGCCCGTGTATGCCGGGGTGGCGGAGACTTCGATCTACGTCGGCGACGGGTTCCGCGGCCGGGGGGTCGGCAAAGCTCTGATTCACCGGCAGGTCACCGCCGCCGACCACGCCGGGCTGTGGACGCTGCAGACCTCGATCTTCCCGGAGAACCGGGCGAGCATTGCCCTGCACCAGTCCGCCGGGTTCCGCACTCTGGGCGTGCGCGAACGCATCGGCCGCCATCACGGCGTCTGGCGCGACACCGTCTTCCTGGAGCGCCGCCGCACCGACGACCTCTGAGACCCCGATCCCCGCCAGTCTCGGCGAAGGCCACCCACAGCCCTGAACCCACCGTTCCTCCGCCGGAGGACTGGATCTTTAGGTGTCCATGAACAGCCCCGACGCGATTGTCATCGGCCCCGGCCAGTCCGGCCTGGCCGCCGCCCACTCGCTGCTCGCGCGCGGCCTCAGGCCGGTCGTCGACTTCGCCGTGCACACACCCACCCAGCACTCAGCTCACCGCTGCTGATCGCCGCCACCGGCGGCTTCGGCCCGCCGTCCCACCCTCGACTGGCGGCCCGTGCGCCTTGTCGTCGCCGACACCAACGGGCGTGAGCTCGACCTGCATCCTCTGACTTTCAGACCTGACGGAAGCGCCGTCCAGGCTTCCGTGAATCCCGAGCGCCCGTTCCTCTACCCGGCCACGTGCTTCGTCACCGGCACGATTCAGAACCGCACCGTTGCCTGCTTGTCCGAAAGCGTGATTTCCTCGTATCTCGGCAATCACATGCCGTCGAGTGCGTCGTGCACCCGTTGAGTCGCCTGGGCGAGGGCGGCCAAGTCTTGCGGGCCCCAGTCGCGCTCATGCAGGCTGTGGATCGAGATCCAGCCTGCCAACTCGTCGCCCCGGACAATGGGGCCGAGCGTCTGAGCACGCACCCCGTAGACGTCCTTCAGCGCTTCGGGCGGTTGCGGTGCCTCGCGGAAATGTGGCTGTACCAACGGTTTGCGATGTTGTTCCAGCCACGCCACGGTGTTCAGCGCACGCTGGTCGAGAGATCCGTCCCGCCGGATGGACCGCACGCCCGGGGCCACCGCTTCCGCGGCGGTGAGATCGACGTGCAGCGCCACTGCCGGCAGGTCCATCCTCAGGGTGGTGCGGTCGGCCCCGGTGGAGGCGAGCAGGTCGTCGAGCGCCTGCTGTAGCCGTGCCCGCAGGGTGCCGGACGCCAGCAGTCGGCCCCATCCGGGGATGGTGGTGGCCGCACCGGCGACGTCGAGTGCCTTCCACAGGGTGGCCGACACGCTGCAGAAGACCGGCATGCTCAGCAGTCGTTCCAGTTCGGCCACGTGGGGCGCGCCGGCCACATTGGTGCAGACCACGGCGACCGCGTGAGGGTCGCCTTCGGCAGCCTGTTCGATCAGTTGCCGCACCCGCTCGGTCGGCACCCGGCCGAAGTCGAGGTTGTCGGTGAGGCCGAGCTGTGCAGTAGTGACGCATTCCACGCCGAGTTCGCGGTAGCGGGCCACGATGCGTTCGGTGACGTCGGCGGTGTACGGAACGGCAAGGCCCAGCCGGGTGACGCCGAACGCGCGGAACGCATCCAGCAACGCCAGCGTGGAGGTGGTCGCCGGGATGCCGGTGGCCTTCTCGATCGCGGCGCACAGCTCGAGATCGTGATCGATGCCGAGCCAGGAACCGGCGGTGCCGTTCCACGCGATCACGTCCACCGCTGCGTCCGCGAGTAACCGGGCCGCGGCCAGCATGGGCTCGGTGCCGAACTGGGTGTTGGCATGGTCGTCCAGCGCGATGCGCGTCACGGGCACGCGGCTGGCGTACATCGACGAGTCAGTGCCGTGCAGGATCGCCGCGGTGACCGGCTCCAGGATGGTGTTGGAGGAAGGGGTGAGCATGCCGATGCGAGTCGATTCGGCCATTGCGTTGTGCTCCAAGGGGTCAGACGGGAAGACGACGGGAGTAGTCGAGTACCAGGTTGCACACGGTGAACAGCACCCCGGAACCGACGAAGAACAGCAAAGCCCCGGTGTAGCTGCCGGTGGCGCCGACGATGAAACCGACCACGATGGGGGAGAGGATGCCGGCCACGTTGCCGCCCAGGTTCATTGCGCCGCCCACGATCCCCGCGTTGGTCCGGCCGGCCAGGATGGACGGGACGCTCCAGTACACGCCGGCCCAGCGCAGGAAGAACAGCACCACGGACAGTAGGGCGACGGCTATCGGGGCGTTGGGCACGAAGGTAACGCCGAGAAGGGCGAGCACCACGAACCCCCCGGCAGAGCCGAGCATGGTGCGCAGCACCAGGTTCGGTGACGCGCCCGTGCTGCGCCACCAGTCAGCGACATAGCCGCCGACGAGTTCTCCGACGAAGCCGGCGCCGTAGATGACCAGCGTGGAGTAGCCGATGGCCTGAATGTTGAAGTGCTTGGTCTCCGACAGGTACAGCGGGCCCCAGGTGAGCAGGCCGTAGAACACGCCGTTGAAGCCGCACCAACCCAGGCACATCGCCCAGAACGACCGGAACCTGGCGTAGCGCAGCAGGCTGACCCGCTGGTTGGGCTCGGGGAACTCGGAGTCTTCCTGCGTGTGCGCGGCCTCGATGTGCTCGACCTCGGCGGCGTTCGTGCCGGGGTGCTCTCGGGGGGAGTTGCGGATGTACCAGGCAGCCATCAGCCCGATCACGACGGTGGCTACGCCGGTGATCACGAATGCCATGCGCCAGCCGCCGGTCAGCGCGATCAGCCAGGAGATCGAGACGCCGCCGATCGCGGCGCCGAGCGGGGCGCCGCCGTCCAACAGCACCCCGCCGCGTCCCCGCTCGCCGGGTGTCATCCAGGTCGCGTTCAGTTTGCCGCCGGCCGGATAGATCGGTGCCTCGGTCGCGCCGAGCAGCAGTCGGAACGCCATCAGGCTGCCGAAGCTCGACGTGCCGGCGGTGAGCGCTTGGGCGATACCCCATCCGGTGACCGATGCCGCGACCATGATCCGAGGCTTGAGCTTGTCGACCAGCCAGCCCCCGGGGATCTGCATCAGCGCGTAGCTCCAGAAGAAGGCCGACAGGGCGATGCCGGTCGCCTCCTTGGAGATATGCAGTTCCTGGGTGATCAGTGGCAGGGCCACCGAGATCGATCCGCGGTCGACGTAGTTGAGTGTGACCAGCCCGAGCAGCATGGCGAAGATCTTCCAGCGCACCCGGGTTCGCCGGCCGGTTGCCACGGGAGGTGGGCCATCGGCTGGTCGATCAGTGGCCGTCTGAGCCGGCTCTGTCATCGCTGAAGTCCCTTTCGACCAGTTTGGTATCCCAAAGTAGTGCCCAGAGACTCGCGAAAGGGGACTGTCGCAGTCAAGGCCGAGACGCTAACTCCAAGTAACATCGTGTCCCAGTCGAGACGCGGCTACCGGTACGGACAGCGGTACCTTCACAGGAAATCCACAGGGCGAGGGGAGGGCGGCGCGGGTGAACAGTGAGCAGACTCGGCGCCCGCTCGCCGCCGTGCGGGAGCGGGTGCGCGAGCAGCTCCGCGAGCGGATCGTGACCGGTGTGCTGCGCCCGGGCGACAGGCTGGTCGAACGTGATCTCGCCGAAGACCTCGGCGTCTCCCGGGTCCCGGTGCGCGAAGCGATCCGCAGCCTCGAGGCGGACGGCTTCGTGGTGGTGCAGTCCCCGCGACGGGTGGTGGTGCGGCAGCTGTCCCGGGTTGACGTAGAGGAGCTGTTCGACGTGCGGGAAGCGCTGGAGGTGCTCGCCACCGGGCTGGCCTGCCAGCGCGTGGACCCGCCGGCACTGCGCCGCCTGAAGCGCGCGGTCACCGAGGCCGCGCGAGCCCTCGCGGCTGGGAACATCACGCAGGTGGCTGAAGCCAACGTCCGGTTCCACCAGGAGATCGTCACGCTGGCCGGCAACGGGCTGCTTCTGTCGATGCTGCACCAGCTCGAAGATCGGCTGCGCTGGTTGTTCCGGCAGAACGAGGACTGGGACCGGCTTCTGCAGGAGCACCGGCGCCTGTACGAGGCGATCGAATCCGGGGATCCAGAGCTGGCGCGGGCGGCCTCGGCCGAGCACGTTCGGGTAAACCGTGCGCTGGCGCTGGGGCTGCTGTTCCCGGACGAGTCCGGCACCGGCGACGCAAAGGCCGGCTAGCCAGCGTTAGCCGGGCGCTTTCGTGCGCACAGCAGCGTAGGCGTAGAGGTGCAGCAGCGGCTCTCGTCCTCGGGCGCGTGGTCACCGAGTGGGTTCTGCGGGAGCCGGGCGAGGTGCTCGCGGGCCCATACCCGGCGGCAGGCGCGGTGCCCGACGTCGGTCGCCGGCTGTGCGCGCCCCTGCCACCCGCACGAGCACGCCGGCGCGTAGGCCGTGAATGTCCGCTCCGCGCATCTACGCACGTCTGTCCAGATATCGCTGTATGCGCTGTTCCGGTAGCGGCCCGCGACGTACCCAACGTGCCGGTCGGGGACCGCATGAGGTGTCGCAGCCGGGAACGGCACTCAGCGATTGTGCCTCCGGTTCATGAACAGGAACAGACGCGATTGGGCGGGTCACCGAGTCGGGTAGTGCTCGGGGCCGCCGCGAGGGTTCGCCGAAGGCGATGGCCGCGGGGGGCATGCCAACCGTGGCAGTGGGTACTTGGGGCCGTGCAGATAGCTCCGGCTCGGGCTCGGTGAGATCAAACGGGCGGCTGCGCACGGGGAAGGAACGCAGCTCCTCGTGGGTTGCTGACTGAGGAAGCCGCTCATACGAGTCCTGCCGGATCCCGACGAACCGAAGGCCCGCCGCATGCCTGTGACCCTCTCCATCCTTGACCTCGCACCTGTCGCGCCCGGCCAGACAGCCCGGGAGAGCTTCGAGGCGAGCGTGAAGCTGGCGCAGGCCGCGGAGCGGCTCGGCTATCGGCGTGTCTGGTACGCCGAGCACCACAACATGCCGACGATCGCGTCGTCGGCCACGAGTGTCTTGATCGGCTACGTGGCCGGGCACACCTCGACGATCCGCCTCGGTGCAGGCGGCATCATGTTGCCGAATCACGCGCCGCTGACGATCGCCGAACAGTTCGGCACCCTGGAGACGCTCTACCCGGGTCGCATCGACCTCGGCCTTGGTCGCGCTCCGGGTAGCGACCAGGTGACGATGCACGCGATGCGGCGTGACGCGATGTCGTCCGACCGTTTCCCGCAGGACGTGATGGAACTGCAGGGCTATCTGCAGGGCAAGTCACGCGTACCGGGGGTGCAGGCAGTGCCCGGGGCGGGGACGAATGTGCCGTTGTACATCCTGGGATCGTCGCTCTTCGGGGCGCAGCTGGCTGCGGGGCTGGGCTTGCCGTATGCGTTCGCCTCGCACTTCGCGCCGGACGCGTTGGATGAGGCCATTGCTACCTACCGCCGCGAGTTCCAGCCGTCGGAGCAGCTCGCCGAGCCCTACGTCATCGCCGGAGCCAACGTGATCGCCGCCGATGACGCGGACGACGCGAGGCAGCAGTTCGAGACGGTGCGCCGGGCACGCGTCCGCGGGATGATCTCGCGCGGACCGGCCACCCCGGACTACAGCGATGCCGAGATCGACGCCTTCCTGAACACACCCAACGGGCACCAGATCGCGAACATGATGAAGTACACGGCCGTCGGCACAAAGCCCCAGGTGCGTCGATTCCTCGAGGAGTTCGCCGCCTCGACGCAGGCCGACGAGCTGATCGTCGCGCACCATTCGCCGAACATCGCCGACCGGCTCCGCTCGGTCGAGCTGACGGCCGACGCAATGCAGGGTGCGGACGCCTGAGCCGGCAAGCCGCACCCAGCCCGCCACCTCCACCTCGTAGTCGAAAGCGGCCGAGCCCGGGGAGATCGCGATGTCCTCGTCCGGCCCGCAGATCGCGGCGGGTTGGTGAAGTAGAAGACCGGCTGCTCGAACCAGGCCTCCGGCAGATCCGTGCGACCGAGCGCCTTCACCGCGTTGCGCAGGTGCTCCTCGAAGGCGAGAAGTCGCGCACCGCCGGCGGTCGCGGAATCGGTGCGCGCAGCCGCAGCCCGGCCGCATCCACCACCTCCTGTTCGTCCTTTCGGTTGTCGATCAGGCGAAGCAGCCGATCGGTCCGCCGTTGAGGGCCACCATGTCGGCCCACACAGCGCCCAGCGGGATTCGGGTGTCGATCGGGTTGCCGTCGAGCTCGGAGTAGGTGCGGTACAGGTTCCCGACCAGCCGCTCGCTCTCCTGCCAGCCCGCGAACCGGTTGTCCCGCGCCGCGGTGGCCGCCTCCAGCGGGCTCTGCCCCGCCGCGTGCCCCGCGCGGCCGACGTCGGCGACGAACGCGGCGTACTCGGTGAGGTCGTCCAGCACCCGCCCGACCTCGTCGCCGCGGCAGACCGGCCCGTGGCCCGGCACGAGGATCTCCGGCTCCAGGGCGCGGATCGCGGCAAGCCCCTGCGGGTATCCGGCAACGCTGCCCTCCACCAGGAACGGCTGCCCGCCGGCGAACACGATGTCGCCCGAGAACAGCACGCGCTCCTCCGGAAGCCACACCACCACGTCGCTGCGGGTGTGCGCGGGTCCCACGTGGTGCAACTCGACGAGCCTGTTGCCGACGTGCAGCGTCATGCTGCCGGTGAACGTGACGTCCGGCGGCCGCAGCTCGATGCGGCCGTAGTCAGGCCCGGTGAGCACCTGCGCGGCTACCAGCCCCGCGGCGAGCACGTCCTCCCGGCAGGTGACGTGGCCGATGATCGGCGTGCGTGCCGGCATCAGCCAGTTTCCGAACGTGTGGTCGCCGTGGTGATGGGTGTTGACCAAGGCTCGCGGTGGCTCTGCGTCGATGTCCTTGGCAGTGATCTTCTCCACCGCCGCGAGCAGCGCGCGGTTGCGTGCCTCCGTGGAGGTCGTGTCGACCAGCAGGTACGACCCGTCGTCGCCGGTGACCACGCCGGTGTTGTTCACCATCCAGCTGCCGTCCTGCTGGATGTAGGCGAACACGCCGGGTGTGACCTCGACGAGTTCCGGATCTGGCAAAGAGTGGCGGGTACTCATGGACGTATCCGTTCTGGAGCGCGGGTGTCAAAGCTGGCCGCCATCACCATCTCAGCTCCGGCCAGCACGCTGGACAAAGCTGCCACCACGCTGCGGGAGATCGCCAAGGTCGCCGACGTCAAGCTCTCCCTGATCGGCTATCACTTCGAGTCGAAGCTGGCCCTCTACACCGCGGTCTTCGTGCGCCGCCAACACGTCAACGAGGAGCGGTTGCGCCGGCT
>JAODNO010000576.1 GCA_025465235.1 Pseudonocardia sp. | reverse complement strand
ATCAGCGTCGTAGCCGGCCGCTCGGACCAGATCCGGAGGAGCTCGACGTTGAGGTTCTGTCGGGTCATGTCATCGAGTGCCCCGAACGGCTCGTCCAGCAGCAGGATCCGAGGCTCGACCACCAAGGCCCTGGCGATCGCGACTCGCTGGCGCATCCCGCCGGACAGTTGAGCCGGTCGCGCGCCCTCGAATCCGGTCAGACCCACAAGATCGATCAGCTCCTGGATCCGGCTCTCATCCTTGCGCACTCCCGCTATCTCCATCGGCAACCCGATGTTGGAGCGCACCGATCGCCAGGGCAACAGAGCACTGTCCTGGAAGGCGATTCCGAGATGATGACGCTTGCGCATGTCGGCCGCCGTCTCACCGTGTACCAGGACCTGCCCACCGGACTGCCGCTCCAGCCCTGCCAGGATGCGCAGGATGGTGCTCTTCCCGCACCCCGACGGCCCCACGAGGGAGACGAACTCGCCTTCTTCGGAGTGAATATCGACACCGTCGAGGGCGGTCACCTCCCGGCGCCCAACGCGAAACGTCTTGGTGAGACTGCCGATCTGGATACCCGGCGCTGTCGGTACGACCATGCGATCCCTGTTCTCCTTGGCTGGATCCCAGCTTGTGTCCAACTTTGGATCCGAACTTGGATCCATACCGTAGGAGCGGCGCGTTACAGCGAGATGAGCTGCCGCGTCGGGGAAGTTACGGATCTCGAACCGACCACCCTGCCCAAGCCGAGCTGATCGCGGCGCCTGACGCGCCGCTGAACGTGCCTACGAACCGGTCGTCAGCGCAGCGTCGATCAGCTCCTCGACGAGCTCGGCTGCTGCCCTGATCGGTGCGACCGCCCGTGCGGACTTGGCCCCGACGAGGGCTCCGTCATAGATCAGCTGGAGGCGCGCGGCCAGCCGCGGTGGTTCGACGGCACCGGCCTGGTCGAGGGCGTGAGTGAGCTCGTCGAGGAGCCATCGGCGGTGCTCGAGCACGACGCCCCGGACGGGATGGTGGGCGTCGGGGAACTCCGTGGCGGCGTTGATGTAGAGACATCCGCGGTAGCCGCGCCGCTTCGCGCCGGCCTCGGCGAGGCCGAACACGGCGCGGATCCGCTGGCGTGGATGGTCAGCGAGGTCGCGGACCTCGCGGGCGAACCTGGCCCGGTCGGCCCGGTCGGCGCGCTCGAGGTACGCGACGACGAGGGCATCTTTGGAACCGAAGTTCTGATAAAGGCTTGCGCGCGCCACCCCCGCGGCTGCGATGAGCCGTTCGATACCGACCGCACGGATGCCCTCCCGATCGAAGAGCGAAGCGGCGGTGTCGAGCAGTCGTTCGGCTGGCGGCATTCGCTCGGGTCGACTCGTCGCTTTGTCCCGTATGGCCATGCTGAGCAGCATAGACGTTGCCGCTAGCGGACCGACCGATCTATCCGGTAGCGTTCCTCGACGTGAGCCCCGTCCGCCTGGTGCAGCGCCGCCACGTCGACCTTCTCCGGGTCGTCGCCGCGGCGTGTCCGCGCTCACCGTCGCGGGTGTACTGAGACCCCGCCCCGCCGGGCCGCCACCCAGCCGCCGCCCGATTCCCGTACGTCTGCTCGCGCCCTGGCACGCCCTGGACGCGCTCGTAGGCGACCTGTCCTCGGAGGATCTCCATGTCGTTGTTCCTGTTCGAGTTCGTCCCCGCCCGCACCGACCGCGACGGCGTCGCCGCGCTGCTGGCCGAGATCGACAAGGCTGCGGCGAACGCCGCGGGCGAGCTGATCGAGTCCCAGGTCACCGGGGGGCACGAGATCGTGTTCGCTGTGGTCGAGGCCGAAACCGCGGCTGCCCTCGGTACGGAGTTCGGGAAGGTCCCGTCGGCTGCGCGCGTGACCGGCCCGGACGAGGTGCGACTCGTCGGCGCCGATCTGGCGCAGCTCAAGGCGGCCCGCCCCGCGGCCGGCTACCTCGTCGAATGGGATCTGCCCGCCGAGCTCGACATGGACACCTATCTCGCGCGGAAGAAGGAGAAGGCGCCGCGCTACGCCGATGTACCGGAGGTCAGCTTCCTGCGGACCTACGTCCGTGAGGACATGGCCAAGTGCCTCTGCTTCTACGACGCGGCCGACGAGGACATCGTCCGGCGAGGGCGCGCCGCGGTGGACACCCCGATCGACCGGTTGCATGCGCTGGAACAGCGATGACAGCAACGACCACCCTCCCGGGTCTCGACGGGGTCCTCGAGTGGTTCGCCGGCGAAGCCGCTGCCGTCGACCAGGGGCGCAGCGACGCGCGTGCGGGTCTGCGCCGGTTGGGGGCGGCGGATCTCCTGGCCCCAGCCGGCGGCGGCCTGCCGCATGCGGTCTCGCTCGTCGAGCGGATCGCGGGGGAGTGCATGAGCTCGGCGTTCTCGCTGTGGGCGCACCGGATGGTGATCGAGTACGTGACGCGCGGTGAGCCAGACCCCGGTGCGTTGGGTGATGGCCTGCGGGCGGGCCGCCTCGTCGGTTCGACGGCCATGGCCCCCGCGCTGCGCGATCTCGCTGGGCTCGAGCCGGTTCCGGTGGTCGCGACCCGGACGGCGGGCGGGCTGCGGCTCGACGGCCCGATCCGCTGGGCGTCGAACCTGTTCGACGGCGCCACGGTGGTGCTTCCGGTGCGGCTCGGCGCCGCGGGGCCCGGCCGGGCGGTGGTCCGGATCCGGACCACCGACCCCGGGGTCCGGGTCGCCGCGCGGCCCGACCTGCTGGCGCTCAACGGGACCGCGTCGTCGTCGGTGCAGCTCGACGGGGTCCAGGTGGCCGCCGACGCGGTGCTCTCTGAGGACCTGCATGCCTTCGTCGGCGCGATCCGGCCGACGTTCCTGCTCGTGCAGACCGCGTTCTGCTCGGGACTTGCGCTCCGCTCCGCGCGGGAGGCGCAGGAGCGTGCCACCGGACCGAACATCGAGTTGGCGGGAGACGCCGCGGCTGTCACGGCCCGGGCGGCGGGGGTGCACGAGCGGCTGCATGCCGCGGCAGCCGATCCGACGGTGTTGCGCCCGGCGGACCTGCTCCGGCTGCGGCTCGACGCTGCCGGCGTCGCGACCGACGCGACCCGGGTCGAGGCGACCGTGCGCGGTGGCGCTGGATACGTCGCGCGGAGCGACGTCAGCAGGCGGCTGCGCGAGGGCGCGTTCCTGCCCATCCAATCCCCGACGGAAGGCCACCTGCGGTGGGAACTGTCGCGCTACACCTGAGCGGTGCGGTCAAGCGGTACGGCGACCGGGTCGTCCTCGACGGTCTCGATCTCGACGTCGCTCGTGACGAGCGGCTGGTCGTGTTGGGTCCCAGCGGCAGCGGCAAGTCGACGCTGCTACGGGTACTGGCCGGCCTCGAGGTCCTCGACGCGGGCGAGCTCTCCCGTCCCGACGGTCAAGGGGCCGCAACCGCCACTGTGTTTCAGCAACCGTTGTTGCTGCCGTGGCTCGACGTCGCGGCGAACGTGCGCCTCGGCGGCCGTTACCGGGCGAATCGCGACAGGTTCAGTGACGTCCGCGCCGGAGAGCTGCTGGAGCTGTTCGGCCTCGCCGATCTGGCCGGTTCGCTGCCCGCGCAGCTTTCCGGTGGCCAGGCGCAACGGGTCGCGATCGCACGAGCCATGGCGGTCGGCCCCGACATCCTGCTCCTCGACGAGCCCTTCAGTGCGCTCGACCCGGCCACCCGGCAGCACCTTCGTGCCTGGTTGCGCGACACGGCGACCCGCCTCCGGCTGACCATCGTGCTCGTTACCCACGACGTCGACGAGGCCGTCTACCTCGGGTCGACGATCACCGCGCTCGACGGAGCCGGTGCGACGGCCGGGAGCTGGGCGAACCCGACGACGCCGGAGCACGACGATCTCGTCGCGCACCCGCTTCGGGCCGAGCTGCTCGCGAGCTACCGGAGCCAGGTCGGGGCCCGCGGCACGGCCCCGGCCGCGGCCGGCTGATGGTCGGGCTGAGCAGACGGGCCCTGTTCCGTGGTGCGGTGGCGTTGGGCGCTGCCGGGGGACTCGCCGGCATCGCTGACCTGGCAACGGCGGCACCGTCGACCATCCGCGCCGGGACGGCGGCCACGGGTGGCGGGCCGTTGCGGATCGGGTATCTGCCGATCACCGACGCGTCACCGCTGCTCGTAGCCCACGCCCAGAACCGGTTCGGGTCCGCAGGCGTCGACGCCGTTCGGCCCGTGCTCTTCCGCAGTTGGGACTCCCTCGCGCAGGCCTTCGTGGCGGGCGAGCTCGACGTCGTGCACCTGCTCATGCCGCTCGCCATCCAGCTGCGCTACGCCCTCGGCGCTCAGGTGCGACTCGTCGCGTGGAACCACACCAATGGCTCGGCGCTGACGGTCGGCCCGGGTGTCGCCGAGGTCGGTGATCTCGCCGGGCGACAGGTCGCGATCCCGTTCTGGTGGTCGATCCACAACGTGATGCTGCAGCGGATCCTGCGCGGCGCCGGGTTGCGCGCGGTGGTGCGGGAGGCACCGTCGACGGCCGCAGGCACGGTGCAGCTGATGGTCATGAGCCCGGCGGACATGCTGCCCGCGCTGCAGACCGGCACGATCGCCGGTTACATCGTGGCCGACCCGTTCAACGCCGCCGCGGAGATCCGCAAGGTCGGCCGGATCGCCCGCTTCGTGGGCGATGTTTGGCGTGACCACGCGTGCTGCGTGGTCGCCGTCCGCCAGGAACTGATCGACCGCAGGCCGCAGGCGGTGCAGGTGGTGACCGACGCCGTCGCCGGGGCCCAGCAGTGGATCGGGGCCAACAGGGCCGGCGCAGCCGGGCTGCTGTCGGTGAACCGCTATCTGCCCCAGCCGCTGCCGGCCATCACGAAGGCGCTGACCTACCACGCCTCCGACTACGCCGCGACGCTGCGGAATCCCAGCTGGCACGGCGAGCAGATCGGCTTCAGCCCGTACCCGTTCCCGAGTTACACCCCGGCGCTGGTCAACGCCATGCGCGAGACCGTCGTCGACGGCGACACCGGCTTCCTCGCCGGCCTCGATCCGCCGGCCGTCCACGCCGACCTCGTCGACGACCGGTTCGTGCTGCGCAGCATGGCCTCCCTCGGCGGGCCCCAGGCGTTCGGCCTGCCCACATCGCTCACCCGGACCGAAGAGGTGGCTCGCGTATGACTACCGCACCCGAGATCGACCGCCACCCCGTTCCCACGCGCAGTCGGGGCACCAGGGAACTGCTCGCCCCGACGGTCGGGATCACCGTGACCGTGCTGCTCTGGTGGTTCGCAACGACCGTCCTGGTCCCCCGCGAGTCGCTGCTCGCGGCGTTCGCGCCCCAGCGGGCGCTGCCCGCCGTCGTGGATCTGGCGGTGCGGGGGGTGCTGCTCGAGGACATCGTGACGAGCCTGTGGCGGCTGCTCGTCGGGTTGCTCGTGGCCGCAGTGCTCGGGATCGCTGTCGGGCTGGCGGTCGGTTCGGTCGGCTGGCTCGACTCCGCGACCCGGCCGGTGTTCCAGTTCCTCCGGATGGTCTCGCCGCTGTCATTGGCGCCGGTCGCGATCGGGGTCTTCGGTATCGGGCACCGCCCGGTGTACTTCCTGGTCGCCGCGGGGGCGGTCTGGCCGGTCGTGATGAACACGGTCGCCGGCGTGCGCTCGGTGGATCCGGGGTTCGTGCTCGCCGCACGTTCGCTCGGGGCGACGTCGGCCGAGGTGCTCACCAGCGTGGTGCTGCCGGCGATCCGCCCGCATGTGCTGACGGGGCTGCGGCTCGCGTTGGGCATCGGATGGGTGGTGCTCGTACCTGCGGAGATGCTCGGCGTCACCTCCGGGTTGGGTTACGAGATCCTCAACTCCCGCGACCAGCTCGCCTATGACGGCGTCATGGCCGTCATCCTCGTGATCGGTCTGCTCGGCTACCTGCTCGACGCCCTCGCCCGTCGGCTGCTGCGCGGTGACCGCCGCGCCTGACCGACGGCCGGGATCCGGAGAGGACGTCAGGGACGGCGCCCGGTCAGAACCGCTTGGACAACCAGTCGGTGAACTGCTTCCACAGACCCTGGGCGTCGTTCGAGACGGAGTCCGGTATGAGTTTTTCGGATGACGACTTCGACGGCGACGTCCTCAGTGGGCCCCACTGCGCTCGACGCGGAGGTCCTGAACGGGAAAGGGCGGCCCGACGAACTCCGGCTTGTGGGCATCGTAGCCCTCCCTCGAGAAGGCCGCCCGAACGAGTTGCAGATAGCCGAGACGCACATGCACCGCTTGACCTCTCTGCAACGCCAGCCCAATACGATCGACGGCCTCCGGCGACGGCACGTACGTGTACACGACGCAGTTCCGCGGCTTTCCGACCCAGAAAATCGCGTCGGTCACCTCGATTCGCGTGTAGTTGCGCTCCCGCCCGTCGAGGACGGCGAGGTCGCCACCCGACACGGGAAAGACCGCTCCATCGCAGCTGTCACCGTCGATCCGGGAGATGCCGAGGACGGCAACCACTCCCTCGTACTCGCACCCATCAGGTTGAATGAAGACCCGCTCCGGATGCGAAGTCCGGTCCGACCCGACCGCCCATTCGCGCCGCCAGCCCTTGAGCTCGGCGAACGCGAATCCGTGCGGATCGATCTGGCGACCCAGAGTCGACCCCACCGATTCCGGGCACACAAGTGAGGCATATCCGAAGACGAACAGCTCATGGTCGCTATCGAGTTTCCCCACGTGCGTCTCCCCATTAGTTTCTGCGTCACGTCTTGGTCGTCACCGCCCCCCGCCGGCTCCTGACGCGCCCCGACAGTCGAACGCCACGGTCAGGGCGCCGGCCCGCACGCCCGGCTTGCAGTCCGGTCGCGCTCGGCAAGGCCACGCAACTGTAACGTGCCCAGCCTTCCCAGGACCGCGGCGTCAGTCTATTTTGGAATCCAAACTACAGTATGCATGCCGAGCTGATGATCACTTCCGGAGTCCGGGCGTCTCGTGTCCTCCGCGACCGGTGATTATGAGGGGAATCGCTGTGGCGCAACTTTACACCCTCGGAAAACGAACCAGACCGCGTAGCCGCCGGCGCCTGTCATCTGTGCAATGGGTCTGCGACCTGTTGCGGATGGAGCTGATCAGCGGGGCGTACACCGACTCGCCGCTGCCGAGCGAGGACGCACTGATCCGCAAGTACGGGGTCACGCGCGGCACCATCCGCGAGGTGCTCTCCATCCTGGGCGACCAGGGAACCATCGAACGAGTTCGCGGCTCCGGCACCTTCGTCCTCGCCCCGAGTGCACTCCATCACGACCTGGCGATATCCCAGGATCTGGCCCAGGACGTCAACGCCCGGGGTACCCGGGTCGTCATTCGGACCACATATGCCAGCATCCATGCGGCGACCGACTTCATCGCCGAGAAGCTGGAGATCGCGCCGGGCGCGGATATCGTCATCGTCGAGTCGATGACCGTACTTGACGGGACTCCACTCAGCATACGGTCGGCGTTCATGCCAGCCGATCTGTTCGCGGTTCACATGACCGAGAGCACAGTCAACCTGCACCGGTCGCCGTACGAGGTCATAGAGGACGTGCTCAACGAGCCGATCGGTGACACCGAGCTCCAGATCAGTTGCTCCAACGCCGACCCAATCACCGCCGAGAGCCTCGGCGTCGACGTCGGGTTCGCGCTGCTCAACACCACCAGGATCGTCCGTGCGCTGAACGGCCGTGCGGTCGAGTACAGCATCTCCCATGCCCGCGGCGACAAGCTGGTCTTCTCCACGATGATGCGCACCCAGAAGCGGCAGCAGGGCAGAACGGTGCTCACCTGATCAGCCGGGCACGGCGCGACGGCTCCTGCCGCCCCGATGGGTCTCGCCGATGACGATCATCAGGAGCGCCACCAGGCCGTACGCTCCGACACAGCTCCACAGAGCCACGGACGCACTGCTCGCGGTGATCACCGCACCGACGCCCACGGTGAAGATCGTGAATCCGAGGTCACGAGCGATCCTGGTGGCGGAGAGCCCGACCTCGGCCGTACCGGCGATGTCCACGAGTACCGCCGGCGTCACGCTGAACATGCAGCCGCTCGCGACGCCCAGCGGCAGCGCGCCGAGAAAGAAGATCACCGGCGACTGGGTGGAGATCGCGACCAGGATCAGAACGACTCCGATGCCGCCGCACACGCTGCCTGCCAGCATGGAGGTCCGTCTGCCACGCCGGTCTGACAGCGGACCGATCGAGGTCATCGCCACCACTTCGATCACGTACATGAATGTCAGGAAGACACCGAGCCACGCGATATCCATGCCCAGCTGTTCAGCCGCGACCAGCGGCACGATCGTCAGGGTGATCGCCCCCCGGAGTCCCTGCGCGGACGTTCCCAGCAGCAGGCCGAGCAACGCCCGAGAGCTGCCCATGCCTGGCAGCCGCGGCAGACTCAAGCGCGGTTTCGTCGCGCTCGGTGTGGTGGGCAGGACGGCCCACGCCCACGCCGCGCAGATCAGGGCGATCACCCCGCAGACCGCGAATGCCAGACGCAGGCCCAGCGTGCCTCCACCGACCTGGGTCACCAGCCCGCCTGACAACGGCCCGATCGCGGAACCGAGCGTCATCGCCGCTTGGAATCGCCCCATCGCCTGAGCCACCCGGGCCGTCCCGGCGAGCTTGACCGCCAGCTGGGGGGCCGCTGCGGCGTACTGCGCCAGACCGATCCCCTGAACCAGGCGTGCCGCTGCCATGATCTCGAACGTCGGGGCCACCGCCGAACCGAAGGAACCGAACGCCCACAGCAGCATGCCCCGCGTGATGGCGCGCCGAGGCTCCAGGAACGGCAGGAGCCGGGTGCCGACGATGTCCATGACGAAGACGACGGCCGTGAGCGACGCGACGGAGATCCCCGCAGCGAACGGGGTCGCCCCCAGCTCGACCGCCAGCACCGCGGTGAGCGGAGCGGTCAGGCCTAGCGCCAGGCCTGCAGTGATGCTCAACCCGTAGAACTGCCGCTGGATCAACCCTGGCCCGACGCCCGCGTCCAGGCTCACGGAATGGGCTCGGTCATCGGGTAGTGGTCCCGATGACCGGCTCACGCCGCTGTATCCGTCAGATCACCCTGGTCGCGGACCGCAACGTCGTACCGCCCCGCCAACGGGGGAACGGCCAGATGCCAGCGGGTGGCCCGCTGGTAGGCCTCACCGACCTTGAGCCCGGTCGCCTCGTCGAACGGCCTGGTCACGATCTGCATACCGAGCGGCAGTGCCGCAGCGGTGAACCCCATCGGCACAGACAGGGCAGGGTTGCCGACCGCATTCCAGTAGGACGTGTGCATCGACCTGAACCAGCCGCCGCCGAGGTCGCCGAGCTCCTCGAGACTGAGGGCGCCGATGCTCGCCGTCGGTGTGACGATCACATCGACATCGGCGAAGAGTGCCGCAACTGCTTTCTGGCCTACCCGGCGGACCCGCTGTGCCTGCACGAAGTCGGCCCCCGTGAACGCGACCGCCGAGCCGACACCGGTCCGGGTCGACTGAAAATAGTCGCCCCAGCGGCTCCTGAAGTCCGGAACGTGGTAAGCGAACGCCTCGCTCCGCGACGTCACCCTCGTGGCGACATTCAGCTCCGCGTAGTACGGCAAGGCCAACTCGGTGACGGTCGCGCCCAGCTCCGACAACACCGAGACGGCTGCCTGCAGCGCCGCGACCGTCGCCGGGTCGCCGTCGTCGCCCACATGCTGGGCCAGGGTGTCCACGCCGACCCGCAACCCGGTCAGATCCCCGGTGAGGCCGCTGAGGTAGTCGGGGACGGGCGCGTCCACCGCACAGGCGTCGCTGGGGTCGTAACCGGCCAGTACCTGCAGCATGATGGCGCAGTCGCGCGCCGAGCGGGCCATCGGGCCGATGTGGTCGAGGCTGTACCCCAGCGGTACGCAGCCCGACTTCGGCACCCGCCCGAAGGTCGCCTTGATCCCGGAGATACCGCAGTAGGCGGCCGGGATACGGATGCTGCCGCCGGTGTCGGTCCCGAGACCGCCGAGGAAGGCCCCCGCCGCGACACCGTTGCCGGTGCCCGAGCTGGAGCCGCCCGTCCAGTGCTCGGTGTTCCACGGATTCCTGGGGATCGGGAACGGCTTCGTCCAGTCCGGGACGCCGATGGCGTACTCCATCGTGGTCGTCTTGCCGGTGATCACGCCACCGGCGTCCCTCATCCGCTGCACCACCACCGCGTCGCCGATGGCCGGTCCCCAGGACCGGTCCAGCACCAGGCTCTGGGCCGTGGTCTCGCCTTCGACCGTGGTGATGATGTCCTTGATGCCCAGTGGAATGCCCTGCAGCAGGCCAGGCTCGTCCCCGGCCGCGTAGACCGCGTCCGCCGCGGCAGCGGCTTCCCGCGCGTGCTCGTCGTAGCGGGCGATGTAGATGCCGAGCTCGTCGTCGAGGGACTTGCCGGTCTCGATCGCCTTCTCGACCAGCTCGGTCGCGGTGATCTCGTTCTCCCGGAGGCCGTCGAGGGCGTCGGAGATGGTCAGGTACTCGTTCATCCGCGCTCCTCCTACAGCTTCGCCGAAAAGATCAGCCCGGGCTCCTCGTAGCGGGCCTCCGCCACGCCCCAGAGCAAGGCGGCCTGTTCCCGGGCCGTGACGAAGTTCTTCAGCATGATCTCTTTGTCCTGCGGCAACGGACTGATACCGCAGATCTCCAGAACCACGTCCAACTTCTGGTCATCGCCTGTCATGTGGAACTCTCCCGTTCAGCAACGGTGTTGCTCGGATGGTTGTCACGCAGCCGCGACCAGGGCCTCCACCGGCGGTACGGCGAGGTGCCAGTCCGTGATGCGCTGCAACGCATCGGCGACCTTGAGAACCGTGGCCTCGGCGAACGGCTTGCCGATCACCTGCATCGAGAGCGGCAGGCCTGCCGTGGAGAAACCGACCGGGACCGCCACAGCGGGCAGGCCGGTCAGGTTCCAGTGGCCGGTGTAGTTCGGCGTCAGCAACCGTCGGCTCACCGTCATCTCCGACGCCTTCTCTGCCGGAGCAGGGGCCGAGGGCGTGATCATCACGTCGTACTTCTCGAACGCGCGCGCGACCAGGCGTGACCACATCATCCGGAACCGTTGTGCCTGGGCGACATCACCCGCCGTGTAGAAGGCACCGCGGGCCAGCGTCGGCCGCGTCGCGTAGCCGTAGTCGGTCCACCGGTTCACCAGGTCGTTGCGGTGATAGGCGTACGCCTCGGCGACCATGATGATGTGGTTCGCGTCCTTGGCCTCGTTGGCGTACGGGAGCTCGAACTCCTCCGACCTCGCGCCGAGGTCCACCAGTTGCTTGACCGCGCCCAGAACGGCTTCCTTCATCTCCGGGTCGAGCTTCTCGTGCTCGAAGAAATACGGGATCGGCAAGCCGATCTCGAGACCGGCGATGTCACCGCTGAGGAGCTCCGAGTACTTCGGCACCGGAACGTCGGCGGCGTTCGGATCACTCGCGTCGTAGCCGGCCATCACCTCGAGGAGCAGCGCGCAGTCGTAGGCGCTGCGGGCCATCGGGCCGATGCTGTCGAGGCTGAAGCCGAGCGGCACCACACCGCTCTTCGGAACCCGCCCGAAGGTGACCTTCAGGCCGGTGTGGCCGTTCACGCTCGCCGGACCACGGACCGAGCCGCCGGTGTCCGTGCCGAGGCCGCCGAGCGCGAGCCCGGCCGACACGGCGACGCCGGTGCCCGAGCTGGAGCCTGCCGGCGTGTGCGCGACGTTCCACGGGTTGTGCGGGATCGGGAAGCCCTTGTCCGGATCCGGCAGCCCGAGGGCGAACTCGCTCGTGGTGGCCTTGCCGACGAAGACTGCTCCGGCGGCTCGCAGCCGCGCCACCACCGGTGCGTCCGTGCCCTTGCCCCACTCGGGATCGAGCACCCGGCTGTTAGCCGTGGTCGGAGCCTCTCTCATGGCGATGATGTCCTTGATCGCCAGCGGGATGCCCTGCAGCGGGCCGTGATCGATTCCGTCTGCCAGCGCCGCGTCGGCCGCGGCCGCCTGCTCGAGGGCCGCGTCCGCGGTCACCTCGACATAGGCGCCGAGTGCGGGATTGAGCGTCGCGGTCCGGTCCAGGATCTCCTGGGTGATGGCGACCGAGGTGGTGGTCCCGTCCCGCATCGCGACAGCCGCATCCGCGATCGTCAGGTATTTCTCGCTCATACTTCCTCGCTTCGTGTCGATTGCGCCTGAACAGCCGGCCACGCGGTCGCCGGGTAGTAGTCCAGCGGATTGAACTTCACTGCCGGCTCGTCGAACTCCACGTCGGGAAGGTACAGGCCATCTGCCCCCTCGCGAATCAAGGGGAAATCGCGGACGAACGTCGCCTTCTCGTCGTCCGAAACGGTTAGTCTCGCCATCGAGAGCAAACTGGTGACGATTTCTTCAGAACTGGGAGACATGCAATTTCCCTTCTTCTTGGGCCGACGTCGGCCCGAGCCCTACGTGTTCGTTGCCCGCTCCTGGCGAGCTAGGTGCTCCGCGACCTGCGGAATCGCGGATCAGCTTGCGGCGGCGGCGACGGCGCCGTCGTTGCGCTCCGCCCCTTCCGAGTAGAGGTGACACGCGACGATGTGCTCCGGTGCCGCCTCGACCCGAGGGGGCAGCACCTCGCTACAGATGTCCATGACGAAGGGGCATCTGGTCCGGAACCGGCATCCGCTCGGCGGGCTGATCGGGCTGGGGATCTCGCTGTCCCCGGCCCCGATCGGCTCGTCCCGGTTGCTCTGGGCCGGATCGAGCGTCGGGATCGACGAGAGGAGAAGTTGCGTGTAGGGATGCCGCGGGTTCTCGTAGAGTGCTTTCGCCGAACCCTCCTCGACGACCTGACCCAGGTACATCACGGCGACCTCGTCGCTGATGTACTCGACCACGTTCAGGTCGTGGCTGATGAAAACGTAGGTGAGCTGGTAGTCGCGCTGCAGGTCGGCCAGCAGGTTCAGCACCTGGGCCTGGATGGACTTGTCCAGTGCGGAGACCGCCTCGTCGAGTACGACAAGCTTCGGCTGGAGCGCCAGTGCGCGGGCGATGTTCACGCGCTGCCGCTGCCCGCCGCTCAGTTGGTGCGGATAATTGCCGACGTAGCTCGCAGGCAGCCCGACGTCGGTGATCACCTGTTTCACTCGGGCGTCGATCTCCTTCTTCGATGCGCCCTGCACGCGCAGCGGGAAACCGATCGACTCACCCACGGTCGCCCGCGGGTTCAACGCGGACGACGGGTCCTGGAAGACCATCTGCATCTGCTCGACGATCTTGCGCGGGCGGCGGCCGGTGGTCTCGATCTGCCGGTTCTCGAAGAGCATCTCGCCGCTCGAAGCCGCGTGCAGACCGACGATCACGCGAGCGAGGGTCGACTTGCCGCATCCCGACTCTCCCACGATCCCGAGCGTCCGGCCGGTGCGCACTTTCAACGACACCTCGTTGACGGCGGAAAGCGTGGCGCGACGGCCGTTGTCACGGACGTCGAACTCCTTCGAGATGTCGATGAGCTCGAGCAGTGGCCGCTTCGGAAGACTGTTCCCGTTCTCACCGGGCTGCTCGGCCTGCACACTCGTGATCGCCTCGGGCATTCGCATTTCCCTTCGTGTTCGGCACTCATCCGGACGAACTCAGAGCCGGCTGTCCATCGCTTCCCGCAGGGCGTCACTGGCCATGTTGAAAGCCACCGAGGTGAGGAAGATGAAGAAACCGGGAACGAGCGTCACCAGTGGCGTCGTGTAGAGGGAGCCGCGGAGGCTGTTGAGCATGTAGCCCCATTCCGGCACCGGCGGCGGGGAGCCCAGGCTCAGGAAGCTCAGGCTCGCCGCGATGATCATCGCCACCCCGACCAGCCCCGAGGAGTAGACGATGATGTCGTTCAGCACGTTGGGGAGGATCTGGCTCCGGGCCACCCGGAACCCGCTCGCACCGCTCAAGTGGGCGGCCTCGATGAACTCCTGGACCACCACTCTGCGGGTGGCGGACTCGGCGACCCGGGCGACCGGCGGGATGAAGACGATCGTCACGGCGATGATCGTGTTGGTGAGCCCCGGTCCGAGGGAGGAGCCGACGGCGATGGCCAGCAGGATCGCCGGGAACGCGTAGAGCACATCCATGAAGCGCATCAGGATCGTGCCGACGACCCCGCGCAACATGCCTGAGGTGACGCCGATGATCGTGCCGATGAGGGCCGCGCCGACTGTCGGGACGAAGCCCGCCAGGAGCGAGAGGCGGCCGCCGTAGAGCACCCGCGCCCATACGTCCCGGCCCTGCTCGTCGGTTCCGAGGACGTGCCCCGGCGACCCGATATTCTGCAGCCGGTCCGTCGGTTGGCCGACCAGCGGATCGGCCGACGTGATCAACGGCGCGAACACGGCCCCGACCACCAGCAGCAGCACGACCCCTGCCGCGGCCACGCCGACCTTGTTGGCCAGGAACCGCTTGCCGGTCTCCTTCCAGAAGGACTGCGCGTCGACGTTCTGGTCGGCTGCGTCCCACTCGTCCCGGAGTTCCGCCGCCCGTGCCCGTGCCTCGACCGGGACTCCGGCGCCGAAGCCCGGATGCAGTAGAACGGGAGTGACTGCCTGGGTCATGCGACGGCTCCTCTCACCCGAGGATCGACTGCGGCCTGCAGGATGTCGACCATGAGGTTGATGATCACGAAGGTCAGGGCGATGACGAGTGTCGCGCCCTGCACCACCACGAGGTCGCGGGACGAGATCGCGGTGTAGAGGAGCTGTCCCATCCCCGGCCACCGGAAGATCGTCTCCACCAGCACGGAGCCGCCAAGCAGGGCGCCGATCTGCACCCCGGACGTGGTGAGCACGGGCGAGATGGCATTCCGCAGCACATGGGTGCGGACCTCGAGCTCGCTCAGCCCCTTGGCGCGCAGGGTTTCGACGAAGTCGGCGCTGAGGACGTCGACGATGCCTGCGCGGGTGACTCTCGCCGTGATGGCCATCGTGATCAGCGAGCCGGAGGCCACGGGGAGCACGAGACTTCGGATCGCGGCGATCGGGCCTTCGTCGAAGGTCGCGCCGCCGGAGGGGAACATCTTGAGCCCTCCGGCGAAGATGCTCAGCAGAATGATCGCGACAAAGAACGACGGGACGCTGAGGCCCGCGAGGCTCACGATCGAGACCACCCGGTCCACGAGTGTGCCCCTGCGGGTGCCGGCGACGTATCCGAGCAGCAGGCCCAGTGTGATGCCCAGCACCGCGGACACCGCCGCGAGGACGAAGGTGTTGCCCCATGCCTGGACCAGCAGGTCGGCGACCTCGCGCCGGCGCTGCAGGGAGTACCCCAGGTCGCCGCGGAGTGCCTCGACCAGCCACGCGACGTACCGGACCGGCAGCGGGTCGTTAAGCCCGAGGCTGTCGCGGATCGCCGCCCGTTGCGCCGGAGTGGCGTCCTCGGGCACCAGTCCTGCTTCCGCGTTGCCGGGCAGGATCGTCATCAGCAGGAAGACGATGATCGAGACGCCGACCAGGATCGGGACTGCGAGCCCGACGCGACGCGCGGCCAATCGCAGCATGATCAGCCCACCACCGAGATCGTCGTGAAGTCGACCCACCACGACTGCGGGTGTACGTAACCCTTGACCTCGGGCGCCATGACCCGGAGGTTCCGGTCGTGCATCCAGAAGAGGAAGTACGCGTTGTTCGCTGCTTCGTCCATCATCATCTGCAGGTACTTGTGTTGCTCGGCCCCGTCCTTCTGCTGGCTGGCCATGGTGAGGTCCTCGTCCATCTTCGGATCGCAGGTGCCGGTCGCGTTGAGTAGATCACCTGGTCGCCGGCACATGAATGTCGTGTTGTAACCGGTGGGCAGCATTCCGGCAGCCGGTGACGCCCAGAGGATGTCGAGGTTGTTCCACTTGTTGTTGTTCAGGCCATCGAGGCCGGCGGAGATCAGGACCGTCCATTCCATCGGCTGGAGCTTGACGTCAACGCCGATCGCTTTGAAGTCTGCCTGGAGCTTCTGCATCATCACGTCGGGGAACATGTTTCCCGACCCACCTGTGGTATACCCGAACGTGAGCGTCAACTGACCCGGCTGATATCCCGCCTCGGCCAGAAGCTGCTTGGCCCGCACCGGGTCGTACGAATAGCCGGGATTATTGGGAGCGTAGTCCGGGCTGCCCTCGTACACCCACTGCTTGGCCGGGTACCCAACGTTGTTGATCAGGGCAGCAGTGCCCTCACGATCGAGCGCATAGTTGAGCGCCTGCCGCAGCTTCAGATTGTCCTTGAACGGCTCGCGGAACATGTTGAATCGCGGCATGATGCCGTGCGGGTAATTGCCGAGGAATACCTGGAAGCCATCCGCCTTGAGCTGGTCGACCGCGTCCGGTGACGGAACCTCGGCCCAGTTGACCTCCCCCGACTGCAACATCGAGAGCCGGGAAGCTGCTTCCGGCTGCGGGTACAGGACGATCTTGTCGAGCTTGGCGGGCGCGCGCCAGTAGTCGTCGTTGCGGGTGAGCTCCATGACCTCACCGTCGACATACTTGGTCATCTTGAACGGCCCGGTCCCGACCGCGTGCTGGTTGTAGCCGGCATTGCCGTACTGCTTGACCACGGTCGGGCTCGGGTAGTAGATGCTCAGCAGGTCCCAGGGCACCCACGCGTACCTCTGGGTGGTGGTGATCTCCACGGTCGAGTCGTCGACCGCTCGCCAGGACTTGAAGTAGCGGAACGCCGCGGCGGCATTTGCTGCGTCCGACGCCGAGTAGAACTCGAAGGACGGATCGCGCATCCGGTTGTACTGGAAGATCACCGCGTCGGCGTTGAAGTCGGTGCCGTCCTGGAACTTCACGCCCTTGCGCAGGTGGAACGTCCACACCGTCATGTCGTCGTTGACGTCCCAGGACTCGGCGAGTGCCGGCTGCGGCGTCGGCAGCGTCGCGTCCTGGTCGAGGTTCAACCGCGTGAGGCCGTCGTAGATGTTGTTGCCGACGAAGCGGTACCCCTCGTAGCCCTGGTTCGATGGCGTCGACGGGAACGGGACGTTGGCGGCTGACATCGCGATGCGCAACGTGCCACCGCTGCCACCTGCGCCACCCGCGCTGGTGCTGCCGTCTCCCGAACTGCACGCTGTACCGAGAAGAGCGAGCCCCAGCACGGCGCCGATCAGCTTCGCGCAGCCGCCCTTCGGAGTTCGCCTGGTCATGTTTCCCTCATTCGGACGACACGATCACGGACCATGGATCTGGCTCCCTTTCGGCCGCGCCGGGGGCGGGACGGTCAGCTGCTCGTTGCGGCGTTGGAGGCCAGCAGGCACCGGCTCCAGTGGTGTGTCGCGGTGTCGCGGATCGGCGCCGGTGCGGACCAGCAGTCGGCGATCGCATAGGCGCACCGGGGGGCGAAGGCGCAGCCCGCCGGCAGGCGCTTCAGACTCGGCGGCGCGCCGGGAATGGCCCGGGGACGACGATCTTGACCAGCGCGGACGTTCGCCTCGATCAGCCCCTCGGTGTACGGGTGTGACGGGGTGGTCAGCACCTGGGTGGCAGAGCCGTGCTCGACGAAGCGACCCGCGTACATCACGGCCACCTCGTCGGCCAGTTCGGCGGCGACCCCCAGGTCATGCGTGACGACGACCAGACCCGCGTCGACCTCGCGCTGGATCTGCCGGAACAGCCGCACGATCCTCGCCTGGACGGTGACGTCCAGCGCCGTGGTGGGCTCGTCCGCGAGAATTACCTGCGGGCGGCCCGCGATGGCCATCGCGATCACCACCCGCTGCCGCATGCCGCCGCTCAGTTCGGACGGGTACGCCTTGAGCCGGGCGCCCGGCGATGGGATCTGGACGAGCTCCAGCAGACCGATCGCCCGGGACCGGGCGTCGGCGTTGCTGATGCCCTCATGGTGCTTCTTGATCGTCTCGACCAGTTGGCGCTCGACCGTGTAGACCGGGTCGAGGGCGGTCAGTGGGTCCTGGAAGACCATGGAGATGTCCCGCCCGCGGGCTCTCCGCCGGTCCCGCTGCGACATCTTCAGCAGGTCCTTGCCCTGCAGCAAGATGTTGCCTTCGATCAACGTGCTCGGCGGGTTGATCCCGATGATCGACCGCAGCATCGCACTCTTGCCGCTGCCTGACTCCCCGATGACGGCGAGCACGCCACCTCGAGGGACTGTGAACGAGACGCCGTTGACTGCCCGGACGTGACCACGCCGGCCACGGAACTCGGTGATGAGGTCTCGGACCTCCAGCGAGGCCATCGTCTCCGAAGAGCTGTCGCCGCGGGACATGGATTCCACGCGCTCGCGCACGCCGGTTGTCGTCGACATACCGTTGTTCCTTTCGATTGCGCCGATTCGAAATTCGGCGGCCGGCCTTGGCCGAAGAACAAGGGTGCACAGGTGCATCATCGAGAGATGGTGGCCGCATTACCCATCGGTGGCGGTCGAACGACAGCAGGCGCTATTGGCTGCGATCGTCGGATCGGATCCTATTCAACGTACCCCATTGGGCTGATCGGAGCAATCCGCTGAGGTTGCCGTAGAGTAAGGGCTTGTTTCGCCGACTTTACGGCATCTGCGTCAACCGACCCGAGCCAGCTCCTGACGCGCGCCACGGCGCCGGACGCCGAGAAGAGCGAGCACGCCGATGGAACATGCGGCAATGCTGACGATCCCAGCGCACGCAATCGAACCCATCGGCCCGATCTGCTCGCACAGCACACCGAGCAGTGGAGCACCTAACGCTCCACCACCGAGGAAGAACATCAGGTAGACAGCCACCACACGACCACGCATCTCGATCGACGCGGAGAGCTGGACGCTGGTATTGACCGCCACGACGAAGCCCATGAACAGGACCCCGCAGAATGCGATGGCGACGGCGAAGGCCACGAACACCGGCATCATCGACGCGACCACCTGTGACACCCCGAACAGCAGGGCGGTACCGAGCAGCCATCGGCGTCGGGGGACCCCGGACGTCGACGAGGCGAGCAACGCGCCGGTCAGTCCGCCCACTGCGAGGCAGGAGGTGAGCACACCGAAGCCGACCGCGCCGACATCGAAGTACTCCGTTGCCACCAGCGGCAGGAGGACCTGCAGGCTGTTGGCTCCCACACTGCTGATCACCGCAGCGAGGGCGATGAGGACGACCAGTACCGGGTCGTGACCGATGTAGCGCAGCCCCGCGGTCACCCGGCCCCTTGCCTTCGGCTGCGGCGGCGGCCCGAGCAACCTGCTCCGGTCCAGCAGCAGCAATGCAGTCACGATCGACGCCGAGCTGACCGCGTGGATGAAGAACAGGACGGCGGTGTTCGCACCGCCGATGATCAACCCGGCGGCGGCAGGGCCGATCAGCCGAGCCACGTTGAAGGACGCGGTGTTCAGACCGATCGCATTGACGATGTTGTCCCGATCCACGAGTTCGGAGACGAACGACTGCCTGGTCGGGGCATCGAACGCGGTGACGATGCCGATGGCGATGACAACGGAGTAGACCTGAGCCAGATTGATCACGCCGGACAGATCCAGCACGCCCATGACCAGGCTTCCGACGCCGACCAACGTCTGGGTGAGCACGAGCATCCTCACCTTGTCGACGCGATCGATGATCGAGCCGGCCCAGGCGCTGAGCAGCACGGTTGGGAAGAACTGCAGGAACGTGGCAGTTCCCAGTGCGAAACCGTCACCACCGCTGAGCAGCAGGACGACCCATGACTGTGCCGTTCGCTGCATCCAGACGCCGATGTTGCTGGACAGCCCGCCCCAGAAGAAGATGCGGTAGTTGTGGATGCTCAGCGATCGGAACATGCCGGACAACGACATGCCTGGCGGCCTCAGAGTGCGGACACGACGTCAGCCGTCCACGGCGACGTAGTCGGAGAACGGAACGGTCTCGGCAAAGGCGTTCGCCGCCCTCAGCAGCAGCGCGTCGTCGAACATCCGGCCAACCAGTTGGAGGCTGACCGGCAGGCCGCCGCGCTTCTCGCAGGGAACCGCCAGAGCGGGATGCCCCGTGAAGTTGAAAGGACGGGTGTTCCCCACCGCGCTCATACTGCTGGCGCCCTTGAGGGAGATCTCGAGCGCCTCGGCACGGTCCTTGGGCGGATCGAACCGCGGGGCCTGGGTGATCGTCGTGGGCATCACCAGCACGTCGTTGTCGGCCAGCACTCGGTCATAGGCCTTGATGTAGCCGGGGCGGACGTTCTGGGCCCTGGCGTAGAGCCGGCCGGTGAAGTACCGGCGGCCGTACACGCCGGACAGGTAGTTCAGCAGCCCGCGAGGATCGAGCAGGTCGGAGTGGTTCTGCCAGACCCGGGTGATCGCGCTGATGACGTCCTCCGGGTAATAGGTGCGGGTGAACGCTCCGTAGAACCCCGTGGCCCTGATGGCCAGGCTCGCCTCGGCCGAGAGCGCCTGCTGCGCCTGACCGATGGTCAGGTGTCCGGGCACGGAGACCTCGCTGACCACCGCGCCCAACTTCGTCAGCACCTCGATCGCATTGTTCACCGAGTCCGCGACCTCCGGCGTCGCACCGACGAAACCCTCCTTGAGGATTCCGACCCGGAGTCCCTCGATACCCTCCGGCAGACCACTTGTCGCGTCGTAGTGGTCCGGCACCTCCCTGGTCTGCCGCGGATCCAGCCCGTCGTAGCCGGCCACCGCCTCCAGTGCGAGAGCGCAGTCGGCGACCGTCATCGTCATCGGGCCGGTGTAGTCGATGCTTTGATCGGACCCGAACCCGACGCCGAAGTGGGAGACCAGTCCGAACGTCGGCTTGAGCCCGACCGTTCCGGACCACGATGCGGGGATCCGGATCGAGCCTCCCTGGTCGCCGCCGAAGGAGATGTCGACCTCGCCGTCCACGAGAGCGGATGCCGACCCCGACGAGGAGCCGCCGGTGAGGTGGTCCACATTGTGGGGATTGAGCGGGCGGCCGTAGTCGCCGAACCCGCCGCCGAAACCGAAGCCACCGGCCAGTCCGTTCATCACGTTCTTCCCGACGACGGTGCCGCCCGCTTCCAGCGCCCGCTGCACCACAGTCGCATCGAAGTCGGGGATGAGGCCCTCCAACGCGTGTGCACCGAAGGTGAGCGGGATGCCCGCGACCGCGGTGTGGTCCTTGTAGCTCACCCTCTTTCCGGTGAGCAATCCGGAGTCATTGCCCTGGATATGGCACTTCCACATCCACGAGTTGTGCGGGTCTTCCGATGCGCCCGGTCGATGACCAGAATCGCGAGCACCGGGATACCTCGGGGGAACATGATCGTCGACACGTGACTGAACGAAGTCGTCGAACTCGCCGAGCAATCTGGAAAGGTGGACCTGGTAGATCGCCGCATCCTCGGCGGAGAGGTGGACCCCGAGGCCTCCGGCGACTTCTTGCACGTCACGGATATCCGGTACTCGGTACATGTGATGCCTCCTGGCTGGCCGGTGGCAAAACATTCGCTCGTCACGGTTACATGTCCAGTGCACCTCTGTTTTGACCATGTTAAGCGACTTCTAGTTACACCCGAGCGTGGGTTGACCAGCCAAAACGATCCGAGCCGTAACGTGCAACGCGGCTTGATCGCCGACACGGCGACACCGTGGGGAAGCGCACTGCCGGCTCAATCGGTGGCGAGGGCGTGGACCATCGCGAGGAGTACGTCCGCCCCGGCCTCGATGTCCTCCCAGGTGCTCAACTCGGCCGGCCAGCGGCTTCGACCCTGGACGCTGGGAACGAAGGTCATGCCCGTGGCGATCGCTGCGGTCTCGGGGCTCCGAACCGGAATGTGGTCAGCGATGGTGCACTGATTCGACGGTGTACAGGTGCGGGTCGAACTGGTCAGCAATGGCGGCGGCCTGGCGCATGTGCACCTGGGCAGCCGCAGTGTCGAGCATGGCGTGGAAGGCCTCCGCGGACTCCCACTGGGCGTAGTTGACCACCTTGGTGCCGTCCGCGCTGGCGTGGATGTTGGCGGCGATGAATCCGGGAAGGTGCTGCATCACCTCCTCGGTGGCGAGGACCAGCAGGTCGACGAGTTCGCGCTGGCGGGCAGCCTCGACGGTGAAGACGTTGATCAATGTCGCGACCGGGGCGTCGGCACTGATGGTGGTGGTTGCGGGCATGGCTCCTCTTCTTGTCAGGGCTACCTGGTCAAGCAGGTGGCGCAGGCATTCCGCAGGGCGTGCGACCGTCGCCGCGCAGCCGATCGCAGGCCGAGCCCTGCCGGTCACTCTTACCGACGCGGGTCAGTCCATTCTCGACCAGGCGGACGAGATCGTGCTCGACGTGGAGAAACGGATGGTCGCGAGTCTTCCGCCCGGCGAGGTACAACGGCTGGCCTCCCTTCTTACCGCCTGCGCACGAAGCCTGACGTAAAGGCCGGCACCAGGGGATAGGAGGCGACAGTGCTGCAGGCCGCGACGCGGGCCGGCTTATCTATCCCCGCAACAGCAGCGGGCCGACGGCCCAGAAGCCGAGGATGACCGCCACCGAGATCACGGTCGTGAGCACCGCACGAGTCGGGCCGAACAGGTAGGAGGTCACCAGCAGCACTGCTCCGATCATGGTCGCAGCCAGAAACAGCAGCCCTCCGATGGTGTGCCGGTTGAACCGGCCCAGCAGCCGTGCCTCCTCCTGCTTGCCGAACAGCATCCGGTGCTGCGCGGCAGGGGCGATGAACAGCACCACCGAGAGCGCAGCGGCCAGCAGCGTCGCGTAGTAGACGTTGCGCTGGAAGGTGGTCACGAGGTGGAAGGCCTGCTGGAACGGAACCGTCAGCAAGAACGCGAACAGTACCTGCACCCCGGTCTGCGCCACCCGCAGCTCCTGTAGCAGCTCCTGCATGTTGCGGGCCGCCCACTTGTCGCGATCCTCGTCCATCAGCTGCTCCCGCCTGCGTCGGCGCCTGCACGGCCGATGCCCGCCCTAATACCCGCCGGCGTCCGGTCAATACCTCCCGGGTGCCCGAAACGCGGCTCGGCGGCGGCGAGCAGGCGGATCCTTCTTCGTACCCTCAGAGTCTCGACCGGATGCCTGCCCCGAGCCTCGACGCCGTCGTCGGCCGACCGGTCTCCCCGGGCCGATCTTCACCGGCGGGGACGGCAGCCCCACCGATCGGAGGCCCGCCGGCCCCGAGTCCTCAGCGCCGATCCCGGCTGCGGTGACCTCACCCGCGTCGGCCCCGCGGCCGGCCCGCACGGTGCACCGAGCGCTGCAGCAGTCAGCCCTCGGGGATTTGAATCGCCGATTTGCCCCAAAAACCCTCTAGCCGGACAGCGGCTTTGGCCCTAGCCGGCGAGCCGCACTTGTCCTTCTGTACTGGCCACTCCGCGGGCGTACCGCTGACGGCTTGATCCTTCGCTGTGACCGCGGCGCGGAGTACAGACGACACAGGTGAGTTTCCGGCGACCAGGCTTGGACGCCAGAACCACCCCCACGGGCTGCGGTCGGATCGGGGTGATAACTGCGTGCTCAAAGCATATGCTCACGCTGCAATATGCGCAGCAGCCGATCGCGGGCCGCTCGCGCGGATGTGCGGCTAACGCGCATTCCAGACAGTTCATTGCACTCTCCGAACTACATCGAGGTGGATGAGGGGTCACTCGGGCCATGCCGAGCCGGTGATGATGTCCACGAAGTCCGCACGGGTGAAGCCGGGCGCGAAGTGGGCGAGCACGTCGTCGTTCATGGTGCCGAAGGTGGTGTCAGGGCGGTCCTTCATCCCGTCGTAGA
>JAODNO010000381.1 GCA_025465235.1 Pseudonocardia sp. | reverse complement strand
ACCGAGGAGGTGGCGGCAACGGCTCGGGCGCGCGCTACCGAGATCGCGATGCAGGTCGGCTCGAACGACCTCGACGAGGTCATCCTCGCCGCTGAGCCCCAGGACGAGCTGGTTCAGGTCGTGGACGGCCGTGGGCGCGTCGTGCTGGCCAGCAAGAACGTCAGCGGCCCACCCGTGGCGCTCCCCGGGCCGGACGCGTCAGTCGAGCTGCGGCCCGGCGCCACGGAGAACCCTATGGTCGTCGTGTCGGTGCCTGCAGGCACCGAGCGAGGCTTGAGCGTGCTCGTCGGGCGCAGCACCAAGTCCGTCACGGATGTGACGATTCTGGTCGCCAGGCTGCTCGCCGTGGGCCTGCCGACACTACTGCTGGTGATCGCGGCGTTGACCTGGCGGCTCGTCGGCCGGTCGTTGGCGCCGGTCGAGGCGATTCGGCGGGAGGTGGACGCCATCTCGGCCTCGGAGTTGCACCGCCGGGTCCCGGCGCCGGTCACAGTGGACGAGATCGGCCGGCTCGCCCGCACGATGAACGAGATGCTCGGGCGCCTCGAACGGTCCCACGAGCTCCAGCGGCGCTTCGTCGCGGACGCCTCCCACGAGCTGCGGTCTCCCGTCGCCGCGATCCGCCAGCACGCCGAGGTCACGCTCGCCCACCCGGCCTGGGCCGACGCCACCGAGCTCGCCGGCACGGTGCTCGCCGAGGGCCTGCGGATCCAGCGGCTCATCGACGACCTGCTGCTGCTGGCCCGCGCCGACGAGAGGAACCTCCTGGTGCGGCAGGAGCCGGTGGACGTCGACGACCTCGTGTTCGACGAGGCCCGACGGTTACGGGCGACGGGAACGCTGCGGATCGACACGACCGCAGTGTCCGCAGGCCGGGTCGACGGTGACGTCGCGGGACTGCGCCGCGTGCTGCTGAACCTCGGCGACAACGCGGCCCGGCATGCGCGTTCCCGGGTGGCTTTCGCTGTCGCCGAGCAGGACGGCGCGGTGGTTCTCGACATCGACGACGACGGCCCGGGTATCGACCCGGCGGATCGCGAGCGGGTCAAGGAGCGGTTCGTGCGACTCGACGAGGCACGTACCCGCGACACCGGGGGGAGTGGTCTCGGCCTCGCGATCGTCGCCGAGTTGGTGGCCGCGCACCACGGATCTGTCGAGATCACCGGGAGCCCGCTCGGCGGCGCCCGGATCGAGGTCCGGCTCCCACGCAGCACCGAGAGCTGCTGAAGCCGTTCAGGGGTCCTTCAGTACCGGTGCGGCATGCTGCTCCTGTTCGTCCGAAATGAGGGGAGGGAGCGGTCATGCTTGTCAGGATCATCGGGATCGCGATCGGCGCGTTGGCCGTCTCCGCTGCCGCTGCCGCTGGCGCCGTCGCCGTCATCGCCGCGGGAACCGCCGCGTGGGCCGCCGGGTCCAATCCGTCCCCGACGGTGACAGCGACTGGGCCCTGACCGGCACAGTGCTCGACCGGGCCAAGGGCGCGGCACTCGCGCACACCCGCGGCGGCAGGGTCACGGAACGGACACCGAGACGGGCGATGACGGCGCCGCCTACGGCGTCGAGATCCGCCGCTCGGACGGCCGGCACGTGGAGGTCGCCCTGGACCAGAACTTCCGAGTCGTAGGCGAGGAGGCCGACGATGGCCCGGACATGGACGACTAGGACACACCCCAGGGCGGACGACCCGCGGAGCGACGCGGCGCTGCTCGGAAGGAGGATGCGGATGATCACGGCCCCTTGGACGCCCTTGGACAGGCAGCCGCACCTCGCGGCTTACCTGCCCGGTGCGCCACCGCTCATGGCACGCCGACTTGACGCCAACGCCCTCCGGCGCCGGGCCCTGCTCCGCCACTGGCGACGCGTGGCTCCTGTGGCCGTCGCGGCCTGCAGTGGAGCGCTGGCCACCATCGCGCTCTACACCTGGACGGTCCTGGAGCTCGTCGTGCCCTGAGCCCGACCTATGCCAGGACCTTCTCCCGAGGTTCCCCGTCGTCGGCGGGGGCGGGAGCCGAGCCGCCGAACCGCAGGTACAGCGGCGGCAGGACGAACAGGTTGAGCAGCGTCGAGGTGACCAGGCCACCGAGGATCACCATTGCCATCGGGTGCTCGATCTCGTTGCCCGGTATGGAACCCGCGACGACCAGCGGGACCAGTGCCAGCGCTGTCGCCAGTGACGTCATGAGGATCGGCGCAAGGCGCTCCTTGGCGCCCCGCAGCACGAGCGCCGGACCGAACGCCTCCCCCTCGTAGCGCTCCAGATGCTGGTAGTGGCTGATCAGCATGATGCCGTTGCGCGCGGCGATTCCCAGCACCGCGAGGAAGCCGACCAGCGAGCCCAACGAGAGGACGCCGCCTCCGAGGAACGCGGCCAGCAACCCGCCGACCAGCGCGATCGGAAGCGTGACGAAGGACAGCAACGCCAGCCGCCAACTCGAGAAGGAGACCACCAGCAGGGCGAGGATCCCGACTGCGGCGAGGACCCCGAGAACGAGCAGCCGGTTCGACGCCGCCTGCCGCTCCACGTACTCGCCCAGCACCTCCGCCCGGTACTCCAGCGGGAAGTCCACCTTCGCCAACGCGGCCTCGACGTCGCGGGCGACGGCACCGAGATCCCGGCCTGCGACGTTCGCCTTGACGTCGATGCGGCGCGCGGTGTTCTCGTGCCGCACGGTGTTGGGTGTGGGCACGATCTTCACCTCGGCCACCTCCGACAGCCGCACCTGGCGTCCGTCGGGCGTGTCGAGCAGCAGGTTGCCGATGTCCTGGGCGTTCGACCGCACCTGCTTCGTACTCCACACCTGCACGTCGTAGGCCCGGCCGTCGC
>JAODNO010000369.1 GCA_025465235.1 Pseudonocardia sp. | reverse complement strand
CACTGCACGAACGCATCAAGATCGAGGAGCGGCGGTTGCTCGTGGGCACCGTCGCCGCGCTGGCCCGACAGGGGGCCACCGTGACCGGACGAGAGGTGACCATCCCGTGAGCCCAGCCGAGACCCCGGGGCGCCGTCCCGTGCGACGGGCGCTGATCAGCGTCTACGACAAGGCGGACCTGCCGGACCTGGCCACGGGCCTGCACTCGCTCGGCGTCGAGATCGTGTCCACCGGCTCCACCGCGCAGCGCATCGCCGACGCGGGTGTGCCCGTCACGCCCGTCGAGGAGCTCACCGGCTTCCCCGAGTGCCTCGACGGCCGGGTCAAGACGCTCCACCCCACGGTGCACGCCGGGCTGCTCGCCGACACCCGGCGCCCCGAGCACGTCGAACAGCTCCAGGAGCTCGGGATCGCGCCGTTCGACCTGCTGGTGTCCAACCTCTACCCGTTCACCGAGACGGTCGCCTCCGGCGCCACACCCGCCGAGTGTGTGGAGCAGATCGACATCGGGGGACCGGCGATGGTCCGCGCGGCGGCGAAGAACCACGACAGCGTGGCCGTCGTCGTCGACCCCGCGCGCTACGACTGGGTGCTCGAGCAGGTGAAGAACGGTGGGTTCGAGCTCGCCGACCGGCGGCTGCTCGCCGTCGCGGCCTTCCGGCACACCGCCACCTACGACATCGCGGTCGCGTCCTGGATGGGCAGCGTGCTCGCCCCCGAGCCCGACGCCGGGGTCTTCCCGTCCTGGGTCGGCGCCTCGTGGGAGCGCGCTGCAACCCTGCGCTACGGCGAGAACCCGCACCAGGCAGCGGCGCTGTACGTCGCCGACCGGCCCGGCGTGGCCGGCGCGGAGCAGCTGCACGGCAAGGAGATGTCCTACAACAACTACGTCGACGCCGACGCGGCGTGGCGCGCCGCCCATGACCACGACGCCCCGTGCGTCGCGATCATCAAGCACGCCAACCCGTGCGGCATCGCCGTCGGCACCGACATCGCCGACGCGCACCGCAAAGCCCACGCCACCGACCCGGTCAGCGCCTACGGGGGCGTGATCGCGGCGAACAGCGAGGTCAGCGTGGAGATGGCGGAGCAGGTTGCCGAGGTGTTCACCGAGGTCGTCCTCGCCCCGTCCTACGCCGACGGCGCGCTCGAGGTGCTCACGCGCAAGAAGAACATCCGTGTGCTGCGGCTGCCGTCGGCCGTGGGTCGCGGTGGGGCGGAGATGCGCCCGATCTCCGGCGGCCTGCTCCTGCAGCAGCGCGACGCGATCGACGCCCCTGGCGACGACCCTGCCTCCTGGCGCTTGGCCACCGGGGACCCGGTGCCCGCAGACGTGCTGACCGACCTCGTATTCGCCTGGCGCACCAGCCGCGCGGTGAAGTCCAACGCGATCCTGCTGGCCTCCGGCGGCGCCGCCGTCGGTGTGGGGATGGGCCAGGTCAACCGCGTCGACGCGGCCCGTCTCGCGGTCGCCAGGGCGGGCGACCGGGCCCGCGGCTCGGTCGCCGCGTCGGACGCCTACTTCCCGTTCCCCGACGGCCTGGAGGTGCTGCTCGACGCCGGCGTCCGGGCCGTCGTGCACCCGGGCGGCTCGGTGCGCGACGACGTGGTGACGGCGGCCGCGGCCGCCGCAGGCGTCCCCCTGTACCTGACGGGCACCCGCCACTTCGCCCACTGACCCCGCGAGTCGCCCGTTTCGAGCCCGCGAGTCGCCCAATTGGGGCCCGCGAGTCGCCCGATTCGAGCCGGTGAGTTGCCCGGATCGGGTCCGCGAGCCGCTTGTCGGGACCGGCGAGTCGCCCGGCCCGTCACCCGCCGCTCCGTCGTCCGCCGTCGTCCGCCGAAAACGGCTGGCGCCACCCGTTAGCGTCCTTGTCGTGGGTTGCGCCTTCTTCATAAGGCTGCGCCGCGTCTCCCGGACGCCGCGCCGCTGATCTCCGCCCCCTCCAGCAGGGGCTGCTCCGCCGCGCGCGTCGTCCGATCCGGATCCCCGTCCCGATCGACGCGAAGCGCAGGTCACCCATGTCCTCGTCCGTTCCTCATCGTTCTGTCGGCGGCCGCCACGAGCTCGGCCAGAATTTCCTCGTCGAGCGGCGGGTCGCCGCCCGCATCGCCAAGCTGGTCCCGCCGGGCCCGGTCCTCGAGCTCGGGGCCGGAGACGGCGCCCTGACGCGGCAGCTGGCCGACCGCCCGGGCCCGGTCACCGCCGTCGAGCTGGACCCGGTGCGGGTTGCCGGGCTCCGCCGGATGTTCGGCCCGCGCGTTCGCGTGGTGCACGACGACATGCTGCGGTTCCGCCTCGACGGTGTGCACCACGTCGTGTCGAAACTGCCGTTCGGCATCACGACGCCGGTGCTGCGCCACCTGCTCGCACAGCGGGCGTGGAGCACTGCGGTGCTGCTGCTGCAGTGGGAGGTCGCGCGCAAGCGCGCCGCCGTGGGCGGGACGACGCTGCTCACGGCGAGCTGGTGGCCGTGGTACGAGTTCGCGCTCGCGGGCCGGGTGCCCTCGACGGCGTTCCGGCCGCGGCCAGGCGTCGACGGCGGGATACTCGTCGTCGGCCGGCGGCCGGTATCGCTGGTGGAGCCATCGGACCGGGCGGCGTACCAGCGCCTGGTGCGCGAGGCGTTCCGTGGTGACCGGCTGCTCCCGGCGCTGCATGGGGTGCTCCCCGGAGCGCGGCGGTGGCTCGCCGGCCAGGGCATGCCCGGCTCGGTTCGGCCGCGGGACCTGAGCGCGGAGCACTGGGCATCGCTGTACCGGACGGTGTCGTGCCGCTAGTGCACGGGCTTGAGCGTTTCGCCCGGTCCGGCTAGTATCGAACGTACGTTCGAGTGCGCCGACTTCCCCGCGGCGTGAACGCCAGGGGAGGAGAGGCATGCATGGGTGAGGCGGCAGTGACCGGTGTGGCAGCAGGGGCCGATCCGGCGAGCCGGTTGGAGCTTGCACGAGGTCTGCTGCGCCGCATGGAGGACCGTTCGGCGGCCGTCAGACCGGTGGCCACTCCGGAGGCCGACGGCAGGGTCCTGCCGGTGGCCGAACCACTGGCCCGGCTCCTGCCCGCCGGAGGACTGCGTCGGGGGTCCGCGGTCGCGCTTCCCGCCGTTCCGGGCGCCACCTCGCTGCTGCTCGCCCTGCTCGCCGAGGCGTCGGCCGGTGGGGCATGGGTCGGGGTGGTCGGCAGGCCGGAGCTCGGGCTGCTGGCCGCCGCCGAGGCCGGGGTGCGGCTGGAACGGCTGGCGCTGGTCCCCCATCCGGGCACCGATCTGATGGCGGTCACGGTCGCGCTGCTGGACGGGATGGACGTCGTCGCGGTCTCGGGAGCCGACCGGGCGGGCGTGCGCGCCGCCGACCGGCAACGGCTGGCGGCCAGGGCTCGGCAGCGTGGTGCGGTGTTGCTGGCACTCGGCCCGTGGCCGGGCGCCGACGTGGAGCTGCATTGCGTCGATGCGCAGTGGCAGGGGCTGGGTGCCGGCGCCGGCAGGCTGCGCTCCCGGCGGGTCAGGGTGCAGCTGAAGGGGCGGGGGGCCGCGCCGGGAGGACGCACTGCGGGGCTGCTGCTGCCGGCACCGGGTGGTGCGGTGGCGGGTGCAGCAGGCAGCGTCACCACGGGGCGGAGCGGCGTGGCCGACGTCGGTCGCCTCGGCGAGGACCGGCCAGCGGTCCGGGCGGCGGCGGGATGACGGTGATCGGGCGACGGGCCGACGTGGGCCGGGACCGGTGGAGACGCGGCGGACCCCTGGCAGAGGAAGGGTGCGGGGAGCCGCGGGACCGGGACGCGAGCCACGGAGGGGGGCCACCGTGAGCGTGTCCACGCGGGTGCTCGCGCTGTGGTCGCCCGACTGGCCGGTCACGGCGGCGGCATTGGCCGCGCACGTCCCCTCGCACAGGCCTGCCGCGGTGATCGTGGCCAACCGGGTGCTGGCCTGCTCGGCCGTCGCCCGCTCGCACGGGGTGCGCCGTGGCCTGCGCCGCCGGGAGGCGCAGGCCCGGTGCCCCGAACTGGTCGTGCTCGACCGCGACCGCGACCGCGACGCCCGCGCCTTCGAACCGGTCGTGGCCGCGATCGAGGAGCTGGCACCGGGGGTGGAGATCGTGCGGCCGGGACTGGTGGCACTGGCGGCGCAGGGTCCGGTCGGCTGGTTCGGCGGTGAGCAGGCTGCCGCGGAGAAGCTGGTCGACCAGGTCGCTGCCCGTACGAGCGTCGAGTGCCAGGTGGGGGTGGCCGACGGGCTGTTCGCCGCGGTGCTCGCGGCACGTCGCGGTCTGGCCGTCGCGCCCGGCGACACCCCCGCGTTCCTCGCCCCGCTCGGCGTCGAGGAGCTGGACCGCGAGCCTGACGTCGACCGCTCCGAGCTGGTCGGGCTGCTACGCCGGTTGGGGCTGCGCAGCCTCGGGGCGCTCGCGGCGCTCGACCCCGAGGACGTCGCTTCCCGGTTCGGGGCCGACGCCGTGCTCTGCCACCGGCTCGCCCGTGGCCTCGACCCGCGCCCGCCCGTGCGTCGCAGGCCATCCGAGGAGCTCGCCGTCGAGATCGAGCTCGACCCACCCGTCGACCGCGTCGACGCCGCAGCCTTCGCCGCCCGTGGGTTGGCCGAGCGGCTGCATCGCACGCTCGCGGGGCACGGGCTCTCCTGCACACGGTTGGGCGTCGCGGCCCGCACGGTCGAGGGGGAGGAGCTGCACCGGATCTGGCGCTGTGCCGAGCCGCTCACCCCCGCCGGCACCGTCGACAGGGTGCGCTGGCAGCTCGACGCCTGGCTCACGCGATCCGCTCGCTCGCGCTCCCGGATGGCGTCCGCCCAGCTGACCTCCGCTGAGGCAGACGAGCGCGCGAGCTCACCGGCAGAGGGTGGGCCGGGCGCCGTGTCCCGGTTGCGGTTGGTCCCGGAGGAGACGGTCACCGCCGGGGCCCTGCAGCTCGGGTTGTGGGGTGACGTCGGTGAGGCAGACGAGCGTGCAGGCCGTGCGCTGGTGCGGGTGCAGGCGCTGCTCGGCCCGGAGTCGGTGGTCACCGCGGTGCTGGTGGGGGGACGGGACCCCGCCGAGCAGGTCCGGCTCGTGCCGTGGGGTGATGATCGGAAGCTCGAGCTCGCCGTGCCGGGCGAGGAGTCCGGGCCGGTGGCGCCGTCGGCCGTGGGTGCCGGGGAGGCAGGCTGTGCGGGTTCCTCAGGCGGTGTCGCTCCGGCAGGCAATGCTGGTTCGGTGGGCGGTGCGGGTCTGGCACGTGGCGCGGATCTAGCAGGCAGGGCGGCCTCGTCTGTGGGTGGTGTCGGTTCGGTGGCCGGGGCGCCGGGGGCGGTGGCCGGAGGATCCGCGGAGCCCGGCTCGCTCCGGTCCGCGGCTCCGGCGGGGTGGCCGGAGGACGTGGTGCGGCGGACCGGGCGGGTCTCCGCCGCCGATGTCGACACCCATGCGAATGAGAGCGTTCCATCGACCAAGGGGCGCTCCACGAACCGGCGCCGCCGGGTCCCCACCCCGCGGCGGTCCACCGGACGTACCGCGGTCCGCGAACCACCGCCGTCCTGGCCGGGGCGGCTGCCCGCGCCGTCCCCGGCCACCGTGCCCCCGCAGCCCCTTCCCGCTGAGCTGGTCGACGTCACGGGGAGCCCAGTGCGTCTCACTGCGCCCGACCTGCTGTCCGCGCCGCCCCACCAGGTGATGGTCGACGGCGGCCGGCCCCGGGCGGTGCAGGGATGGGCGGGTCCCTGGCCGCTGCATCAGCGGTGGTGGGCGCCCGGCGGCGCCGAGGGCAGCAGGCTGCAGGTGGCCATGGACGACGGGGTCGCGCTGCTGCTGCTCGCCCGCAGCGGAAGGTGGTGGGTCACTGGCATCTACGACTGACGCCCGCGCACGGGCACGTCAGCGGCCCGTCAGCGGCCCGTCAGTGGCGTCGTCAGCAGCGCGAAGCGCGCCACTGTTGACGCCAGGGCGTCGGTGTTGCGGTCCAGCGCCGTGCGGTTCACTGTGTCGAGCCGGTCGCACGCCTGGTGGTAGCACGGGTCGTGCGGCGCGCCCGCCGTGCCGCCCCAGCGCTGCGCCTCCTCCGGCGTCTTCGGCTCCGTCGCGCCGGTGAACAGTCCGCCCGACGGGATGCCCGCCTGGATGAACGGGCCGTAGTCGGAGCGGCCGTCGAAGTCGGTGCCCGCGGGCGGCGCGCCCTTCGCGGTCAGAGCCTCGGCGAGCGCGCGTTCGATGGCGGCCGAGCCTGCCGGTCCGGGGCCCGCGCCCACCCGGTCGGAGTCGTCGCCGTCGTAGACGAAGTAGCCCGCGTTGGGCGAGGCCACCATGTCCAGGTTCAGATACAGGGCGATGCGGGCGCGGTCGGCGTCGGAGAGCCCTCGCAAGTACTGCGTGGAGCCGACCAACCCCACCTCCTCCGCACCCCAGAACGCGAACCGCACCGCGTTGGCGACGCCGGGCGAGCCACCGAGGCGCACGGCCGTCTCGAGCAGCGCGGCCACCCCGGAACCGTTGTCGTTGATGCCTGGCCCGGCCGGCACCGAGTCCAGGTGGCCGCCCGCGATCACCACCTCGTCCGGGTTGCCGGTTCGGGTCTGTGCCAACACGTTGCGGCTCTCGGACTCCTCCACCGCGGTGACCAACATCAGGGTGACGGGGGTGCCGGCCCGGCCGGCGAGCGCCTGCCCATCGGCCCGGCTGAGTCCGCCCACCGGGACGGCGCCGGTCGTGTCCTCGCCGAGGGTCACCCCGGTGAGGGGGCCGTCCTCGTTGTTCGCCACGAGCAGGGCGGCCGCCCCGGCCCTGGCCGCGGTGGCTGCCTTCTCGGCGAACGTGCAGGCGCCCCGGCGCACGAGTGCCACCGACCTGGCCGGGATCCCGGCCAGGGCAGCCGGCTGGCAGCCCTCCCCGGCCACCACCGCCAGCGGCCCCGTGACGCCGCTCGGTCCCGTCGACGGTGAGTACTCCAGCGCCGCGACCGGCACGGGCCCGCCGTCGACGGTCAGCCGTTGGTCCTGGACGGTGAAGCGGCGAACGGCGAACGTCGGGGTCTGCACGTCGTACCCGGCGTCCCGGAGCGTGCTCGCCACGTACTCGACGCTCGACTCGTAGCCGGGCGTGCCGAGGGCCCGGTTGCCGCTGTTCCCATCGGCGATGCGCTGCAGCTCGGCAAGGTGCCTGAAGGCGCCGTCGCCGGTGACGGCCTCGACCAGACGGTCGGGGAGGGCGGTGTCGGGTGCGGGCGCGTCGGCGCAGCCGGCCAACGCGACCACGAGCGCGGCGAACACAGCAGCGACTGAGGGCGTCCTCATCGCCCCAGTGTGCTCGCCGCCACATCGTCCCGTTCCCTTGTTCAGCCGACCGGTGGCGGCGGCTCAGCGGCCCCGGTCATGATCGCGACCGCCTCCGACATCGTGTGCGACTGCGGGGTGATCACCGTGGCCCGCCTGCCGAGCCGCTGGATCTGGATCCGGTCGGCGATGTCGAACACGTGCGGCATGTTGTGGCTGATCAGGATGACCGGCAGGCCGCGGTCGCGGACGTCGCGGACGAGCTGCAGCACACGGTTGCCCTCCCTGACCCCGAGGGCAGCCGTCGGCTCGTCGAGGATCATGACCTTGCTCCCGAACGCGGCCGACCTGGCCACGGCCACGCCCTGCCGCTGACCGCCGGACAGGCTCTCCACCGCCTGCCCGATGTTCTGCAGGGTGGTGATCCCCAGCTCGCTCATGTGCCGCTTGGCCTCGTCCCTCATGTGCTTGCGGTCGAGCATGCGGAACACCGAGCCGAGGATGCCGGGCTTGCGCACCTCCCGGCCGAGGAAGAGGTTGTCGGCGATGTCGAGCCCCGGCGCGACGGCCAGCGACTGGTACACCGTCTCGATGCCCGCCCGGCGGGCGTCCATCGGGGTCCGGAAATGCACCCGCTTGCCGTCGAGCAGGATCTCGCCGCTGTCGGGGATGATCGCCCCGCACAGCGCCTTGATCAGGCTCGTCTTGCCCGCGCCGTTGTCCCCGATGACCGCGAGGATCTCCCCGGGGTACAGCTCGAGATCTCCGCTGGCGATGGCCGTGACCGGTCCGTACCGCTTGACCAGGCCCTTCGCCTGCAGCACGGGCTCGCGCAGCGGTGCCTTCTGCGAGCCCGCCTCCACATTGGTCTCGACGCTCATCGCTCGCCCTCGCTGCGCTCGGCCGGCCCATCGTGAGACGTCACCGCGCGGCGGCGCTGTATCGATGATTCGTTCACAAGCTCGCTCATGATCGATGATTCGTTCGCAAGCTCGCTCATGCCCGCACCTTCCTGATCCACTGGTCGATGGAGACCGCGATCAGCACGAGCAGGCCGATCGCACAGCCCTGCCAGACGACGTCGACGCCGCCGAGCTGCAGACCGTTGCGGAAGACCCCGACGATGAGCGCACCGACGAGCGTGCCGAGCACCAGTCCGCGGCCGCCGAACAGGCTCGTACCGCCGAGCACCACGGCTGTGATGGAGTCGAGGTTGTACTCGACACCGACGTTGGGGCTGGCCGAGGCGAGACGGCCCATGAGGATCCAGGCGCCGACCGCGTAGAGCAGCCCGGCCACTGTGTACACCGAGAACAGCACGTGGCCGGTGCGGATGCCGGCCAGGCGCGCGGCCTCGATGTCGTCGCCGGTGGCGTAGACGTGCTTGCCCCACGCGGTCTTGGAAAGCGCGTACCAGAACAGCGCGAAGAGCAGCAGCATGATGATCGAGCCGTAGGTGATCCGGAAGCCGCCGAGGCTGAACGTCGTGCCCGTCCAGGTCATGATCGACGGCATGTCCGACCCGCGCACGGTCTCGCTCCGGGACACCACGGCGTTGAGCGAGAAGAAGATGCTCAACGTGCCGAGGGTGACGATGAACGGCGGCAGCTTCAGGCGGGTGACCAGCAGGCCGTTGATCGCGCCCATCGCCGTGCCGAGGACGAGACCGATGATCAGCGCGAGCACCCCGGGCACGCCGAGGTCGGTCGCGATGTTCGCCATCAGGATCGAGGAGAACACCGCGATCGCGCCGGCCGAGAGGTCGATGCCCGCGGTGAGGATGATCAGGGTCTGCCCCAGGGCCAGGACCGCGATGACGGTGACCTGGGCGAGTACGAGCCCGAGGTTCGCCGCCGACAGGAACCGGCCGCTGACGATCGAGAACACGACGACCGCCAGCACCAGCACCGCGAGCGGTCCGAGGATCGGGTTGGCGTGCAGGACGTGCTGGATGCGCTGGAGCGGTGACTCCGACCGGCGCTCCTCGAAGCCCGTGGCCTCGGTCTTCGTCGCGGTGGCGGTCCCGCCGCGGTCGGACGTGTCGTTCGCCATGTGGTGCACTCCTTCGTGCGTCAGGCGGGTGGCTCGAGCGGGTGGTGCCGGCCGTCCGCGTGAGAGCCTGCTCCGCGGCCGGCCGGTGAGCCAGGTGTCAGCCCCAGCAGTTCTGGGCCCCGAAGGTGGTGTCCTTCGCCGGGACACCCGGCTGCGGCTGGTCGGTGATCAGCTCGACGCCCGTGTCGTAGAAGCTCTTGCCCGCGGTCATCGCGGGCTTGTTGCCGTCCTTGGCGAACTTCGCGAGGGCCTCGACGCCGAGCGACGCCATCTTCAGCGGGTACTGCTGTGACGTGGCCCCGATCTGCCCCGCCTTCACCGCCTCGACACCGGGGCAGCCGCCGTCCACGGAGACGATCGTGACGTCGTTCTGCTTGCCTGCCGCCTTCAGCGCCTCGTACGCGCCGGCCGCCGCCGGTTCGTTGATCGTGTAGACGAGGTTGATCGACGGGTCGGTCTGGAGCAGGTTCTCCATCGCGGTCCGGCCGCCCTCCTCGGCACCGTTGGTGACGTCGCGCCCGACGATGCGCGGGTCGGACTCGTCCCCGATCCGCGCCCGGTCGGCCACGTCGATGCCGAAGCCCTTGAGGAAGCCCTGGTCGCGCTGAACGTCGACCGACACCTGGTTGGTGCTGAGATCGAGCATGGCGATCCTCGCCTGCTTGGCCTCGGCGTCGAACTTCGCCTTCGCCCACTGCCCGATGAGCACGCCGGCCTGGAAGTTGTCGGTGGCGAACGTGGCGTCGGCGGCGTCGGCGGGGTCGGTCGGGGTGTCGAGCGCGATCACCAGCAGCCCGGCCTGCCTGGCCTTGTCGAGCGCGGGCACGATGGCCTTGGAGTCGCTCGGGGTGATCAGGAAACCGGCCGCCCCCGCAGAGATCAGGTTCTCGATCGCCTGCACCTGTGCCTCGTTGTCGCCGTCCTGCTTGCCGGCGAAGCTCTGCAGCTGCACGCCCTGCGTCGTCGCCGACGCCTGGGCGCCCTCCTTCATCTTCACGAAGAAGGGGTTGGTGTCGGTCTTGGTGATCAGGCCGACGACCGGTTGGCCGCCGCCGGACCCGCCACTGTCACCGCCCCCGCACGCGGCGAGCGTGAGCGCCGCGACCATCCCGGTGGCCAGAGCGACGGCCCTCCGACGTGCTGTCCGTGCCTGCTTCATGTGGTGCGACCTTTCGTCATCATTGACATCTGGTAGCTGAATCGAGACAACGTTGTCAGGCACTGTGACGCCCTCGCTGCGCTCCTGACAAGCGGGGCCGACAGAGGATCGGTAACAACTTCACAACGCTGGAAGGATTCTTGACAACGTTGGCCACGCTGTCCGACCATCCGCGGGCAGGGCCAAGGCTGCGTCGGCCGCATCCGGTCGAGAGGGGGAACATGAGTCACCTCCCCGAGCCGCCGTCCGGGGGGCGCCGCTCGACCATGCGGGACGTCGCGGCCCGTGCACAGGTCAGCTTCAAGACCGTCTCCCGTGTCGTCAACGACGAGGGCGGGGTGTCCCCCCTGCTCGAACGCCGTGTCCGGAGGGCGATCGACGAACTCGACTTCCGCCCGAACGTAGGAGCCCGCATCCTGCGCCGGTCGGATCGCAGGACGGCATCGATCGGGTTGCTGCTCGAGGACGTCGCCAACCCGTTCTCGGCTGCGGTGCAGCGGGCGGTGGAAGACGTTGCCGAGCAGCGGGGCGTGGTGGTCTACTCCGCGAGCCTCGACGAGGACCCGGCCCGCGAGCGCGCGCTCGCGAAGGCGTTCGGCGCCCGCGACGTCGACGGGCTGCTGCTCGCCCCCGCGGGCGACGACCAGTCGCACCTGGCTGCCGAACTGCGGGCGGGCACCGCGATCGTCTGCGTCGACCGCGAGGCGCGCAACCTCCCGGTCGACTCGGTGATCACCACCAACGCAGTCGGCGCCGCCGAGGGCGTGCGCCATCTCGCCGCGGCCGGGCACCGGCGGATCGCGTTCCTCGGCGACCGGAGCACCATCGCCACGGCTCAGCAGCGCTTCGGGGGCTACCGCGACACGCTCCATGCGCTCGGGTTGCCGGTGGACCCTGCGCTCGTCGTGCACGACGTCCACGACGTCGGCGTCGCCGACGGTGCGGTCACCGCCCTCCTCGGCCGCCCCGACCCGCCGACGGCGTTGTTCACCGCGCAGAACCTGGTGACGGTCGGCGCGGTGCGCGCCCTGCGCAGGCTGAGGCTGGAGCATGCCGTCGCGCTCGTCGGGTTCGACGACTTCCTGCTGGCGGACCTGCTCTCCCCGGGTGTCACCGTCGTCGCGCAGGACCCCACCGCGATCGGCCGGACGGCGGCGGCCCTGCTCTTCGCCCGGATCGGGGGGGACACGAGCCCGCCGGAGTGCCGCGTGGTGCCCACGACCCTGATCCGCCGCGGCTCGGGCGAGATCCCGGCGGCCTGACCCGTCGGTGGCGATTTCGGGCTGGCGTTGCCGTCGGCGGCAAGGTTTAGCGTCGGGTCATGCGGATCGGTGAGCTGGGGCGCCGCGCCGGGGTGAGCACCCGGGCGCTGCGCCACTACGAGGAGCTGGGTCTGCTGCCCGCGCGGCGCCGCGCGAACGGCTACCGCGACTACGACGAGCGCGACCTGCGGGTGGTCGCCGAGATCCGGTCGCTCGTCGAGCTCGGCTTCGCGCTCGAGGAGACCCGCCCGTTCGTCGAGTGCCTGCGTGCTGGGCACGCGACGGGTTCGAGCTGCCCGGACTCCCGTGCTGTCCAGCGCCGCAAGGTGGCCGAGGTCGACGAGTGGCTCGCACGGCTGCAGGCCGTCCGCGACCAGCTCGCCGCCCAGCTCGGGGAGCCGCCCGATCCGCGCTGTGCCATCACGTCCGACGTCACCTGAGCCACCCGCGCGCCACGTCGTGCGACTCCAGAGGAGAACACATGATCGTCACCGTCAGCGACACCACGTTCGACGAGCTGGTGCTGCGCTCCGAGCTTCCGGTGCTGCTCGACTTCACCGCGACGTGGTGCCCCCCGTGTCGCATGATCATCCCGGTGCTGCGCGAGATCGCGGCCGAGCAGGAGGGCCGGCTGGTCGTGGCCCAGCTCGACGTCGACACCAACCCGGCCACGGCCCGCGACGCCGGCGTGCTCGGCATGCCCACGCTCAACCTGTACGTCGGGGGGCGGGTCGTCACGCAGGTCGTCGGCGCCAGGCCGAAGGCGGCGCTCCTGCATGCGATCGCCGACCACCTTCCCGCTGAGGCACTCAGCGCCTGACCGGCGGTGCCGAGGAGAGGTGCTCAGCGCAGCGACCGTGCAACTCGCGGACCAGGGCCGTCTTGCCGCTGCCGAACGCGCCGTTCACTCAGACGATCACGTCGGGACTCTCGCACGTGTGAGCAGGTTCCCCCGGAGGGACGTTGATCTGATCATCGAACGCATGTTCGACTGGGCGCGTGGGCTGGAACAACCCGGACGTACCGTGGAGCGAGCTGGAGGCGGCGCTCTCAGGGCGCCCGCGCGACGGCGCGAGCCTCACCGGAGGTCCGGAGGTCGACGGCGGGGACAGCCCGGCGTGGTCGCGCAAGCGTGAGCCCTACACCCCGCCGAAGCTCCCGGAGCCCGAGTTCGGCGTCCCGTACGCCGAGCTGCACTGCCACTCCAACTTCAGCTTCCTCGACGGGGCGAGCCACCCCGAGGAGCTGATCGAGCAGGCCGCCCGGCTCGGTCTCGACGCGATCGCGCTCACCGACCACGACGGCATGTACGGGGTGGTCCGGTTCGCCGAGGCCGCCGCCGAGCTGGGGGTCCGCACGGTCTTCGGCGCCGAGCTGTCCCTCGGGCTCACGGCCCCGCAGAACGGCGTGGCCGATCCGGAGGGCAGCCACCTGCTGCTGCTCGCCCGCCACCCCGAGGGCTACCGCTCGCTGTGCCGCACCATCAGCACCGCACAGCTGCGCGGCAAGGAGAAGGGGCGCCCGGTCTATGACCTCGACGAGGTCGTGGCCGACACCGCGGGACAGGTGCTGGTGCTCACCGGGTGCCGCAAAGGTGCAGTGCGCCAGGCGCTGCGCACCGGCGGTCGTGACGCCGCGGGCAAGGAGCTGCGCCGCCTGGTCGAGCGGTTCGGGGCCGACCACGTGGCCGTCGAGCTCACTCATCAGGCCCTGCCCACCGACAGCGAACGCAACGACGCCCTCGCCGATCTGGCGCGCGACGCCGGCCTGCCGACGATCGCGTCCACGGCAGCGCACTACGCCGCCCCGCACCGGTTCCCCCTGGCCACGGCGCTGGCGGCGGTGCGGGCCCGGCGCAGCCTCGACGACGCCGACGGCTGGCTGCCCCCCGCCGGCACCGCCCACCTGCGCTCCGGCGCGGAGATGGCGGCCCGGTTCGACCAGCGCTACCCGGGTGCGGTGGCCCGGGCGGCGGCGGTCGGGGTGGAGTGTGCGTTCTCGATCGATCTGGTGGCGCCGGAGCTGCCGCCGTTCGACGTCCCACCAGGCCACACGGAGGCCACCTGGCTGCGGGAGCTGACCTTCCGCGGGGTAGCCCGCCGCTACGGCAGCCACGCCGAGCACCCGGAGGCCGTCGAGACGGTCGAGCGGGAGCTCGCGATCATCGAGAAGAAGAACTTCCCCGGCTACTTCCTGATCGTCCACGACATCGTCGAGTTCTGCCGCCGCTCCGACATCCTCTGCCAGGGCCGGGGGTCGGCGGCCAACTCCGCGGTCTGTTACGCGCTGGGCATCACCAACGTCGACGCCGTGGCGCACCGGCTGCTGTTCGAGCGGTTCCTGTCTCCCGCCCGGGACGGCTACCCCGACATCGACCTCGACATCGAGTCCGGTCGCCGCGAGGAGGTGATCCAGTACGTCTACCACCGCCACGGTCGCGGTTGCGCTGCCCAGGTGGCCAACGTGATCACCTATCGGCCACGCTCGGCCGTTCGCGACATGGCGAAGGCGCTGGGGTTCTCCCCGGGCCAGCAGGACGCGTGGAGCAAGCAGATCGAGCGCTGGCACGGCCCGGTGGGCGACACCGCGATCGCGCCGGCAGGGATGCCCGGCCAGGTCGTCGAGCTGGCGGACGAGCTGCTCGGCTTCCCTCGCCACCTCGGCATCCATTCCGGTGGCATGGTCATCTGCGACCGGCCCGTCTCCGAGGTGGTGCCCGTCGAGTGGGCGCGGATGGAGGGCCGCACCGTCGTCCAATGGGACAAGGACGACTGCGCGTCTGCCGGCCTGGTCAAGTTCGACCTGCTCGGACTGGGCATGCTCACCGCGCTCCACTTGATGATCGACCTGGTCGCCGAGCACCACGGCGAGAAGATCGAGCTGCACGAGCTGCAGCCCACCGACCCCGACGTGTTCGCGATGTTGCAGCGCGCCGACTCGGTCGGGGTGTTCCAGGTGGAGTCGCGTGCGCAGATGGCCACGCTGCCCCGGCTGAAGCCACGGATCTTCTACGACCTGGTCGTCGAGGTGGCGCTGATCCGGCCCGGCCCCATCCAGGGCGGTTCGGTGCACCCCTACATCCAGCGGCGCAACGGGGCGGAGTGGAAGCACGACCATCCGCTCCTGGCGAACGCGCTGGACAAGACGCTCGGCGTGCCGCTGTTCCAGGAGCAGCTCATGCAGGTGGCCGTCGACGTCGCGGGTTTCACCGCCGCCGATGCCGACGAGCTGCGCCGCGCCATGGGCTCCAAGCGCTCCGAGGAGAAGATGGAGAGGCTACGGGCGCGGTTCTTCGACGGGATGGCGGCCAACGGCCTCACCGGCGAGGTGGCCGACGGGATCTTCACGAAGATGCTGGCATTCGCCAACTTCGGGTTCCCGGAGAGCCACTCGATCAGCTTCGCGTCGCTGGTCTACTACAGCGCCTGGTTCAAGCACTACCACCCCGCGGCGTTCTGCGCGGCGCTGCTCAACTCCCAGCCGATGGGCTTCTACTCGCCGCAGTCGCTGGTGGCCGACGCGCGCCGGCACGGCGTGCTCACGCGGGGGCCGGATGTCAATCTCGGCCGGGCCGAGGCGGTGCTGCAACCCGATCAGCGCAGCAGGGGTGGGCAGGCGATCCGGTTGGGGCTGGCGGAGGTGCGGGGGATCGGTCTCGAGCTGGCCGAGGAGATCGACGCCGAGCGCGAGCGGGGCGGGCCCTACTGCGACCTCGCCGACCTGGCCCGCCGGGTGCGCCTCACCGTGCCGCAGGCCGAGGCGCTCGCCACGGCGGGGGCGTTCGGCTGCTTCGGTGTGGACCGCCGGTCGGCGCTGTGGGCGGCAGGAGTGGTGGCCGCGGTGCGCCCCGAGCAGCTGCCCGGCACCGCCGTGGGGCTGGAGGCGCCCGCACTGCCCGGTCTCACCGGCGTCGAGCTCACCGCCGCCGACGTGTGGGCCACGGGGGTCTCCCCGGACAGCCACCCCATGCAGCACCTGCGTGAGCGGCTCGACGGCCTGGGCGTCGTGCGCATCGACGGTCTCGACGCCGTCGGACGTGACCTCGTGGCCGGTGACCCGGAGCAGACGCCGCCGCGGGTGCTGGTCGGCGGGCTCGTGACGCACCGGCAACGGCCGGCCACCGCGCGCGGTGTCACGTTCCTCAACCTGGAGGACGAGAGCGGGATGCTCAACGTCACGTGCTCGGAGGGGCTGTGGGCGCGCTACCGCACGGTGGCGGTGGGCAGCACGGCGCTGCTGGTCCGCGGACGGCTCGAGCGCAGCCCGGAGGGCGTGCTCAACCTGGTGGCCGACCGGCTCCAGCGGTTGGCCCTCACCGTGCCGGTGAAGTCGCGCGACTTCCGCTGAGGTCGTGTGGTGGGCAGCCCTCGGCCGCCTGATCGCGGTTCACGGAACGTCGCGGAGCTCATGGGTGAGGTGCGTGGCGAGCGCACGAGCAGGTGAGGAAAGCCTCCCGGGGTCGGTGGTGCACAGCAGCAACCGGCGATCTGCCCAGCTGTCGGTGAGCGGGATGGTCGTGATGGCGAGCTCGCGTCGCGACCGGGACACGACGGCCGCAGGGAGCACTGCGACACCGATGCCGGCGGCCACGGCGCGGCAGATCGCGTCGGGATCGGACAGCCTGGCGCGGTAGCGAGGGCGCAGTCCGAGGGGCTGAGCTCGGCCGCCGAGGTGTTCCTGAAAGGGGTTGCCGTCGACGAGACCGACGAAGGGAAACGTGAGGCACTCGGCGAACGCGACCCGGTGCAGGGTGGTCAGCGGATGTACTGGCGTCGTCACCGCGACGACGGGATCGGGCCGCAACGGCAGGGTGTGCAGGAGGCCCAGCTCCACGGTGTCGGCGACGACGCCGAGCTCTGCGCGACCCTCGGCGATGGCCCCGACGATCTGCTGGCTCGACCGTTCCTCCAGGGCGACGTCGGTGTCGGGGTGCTCGGCGAGGAAGCGGATCAGGGCGTCGGGCAGGAAGGTGGACGCGGCTGCGGTGTTGGCCAGCAGGGTGACGTCAGCATGCATCCCGTCGGCGAATGCGGCGAGGTCGCCACGCATCCGAGCGAGCTGGCCTATCACGGTGCGGGCATGTCCGAGCAGCTGCTGCCCCGCGGCGGACGGATGCACGCCCCGCCGGTGCCGCTGCAGCAGGGACGTGCCCAACTCCCTCTCCATCAGGCGAACTCTTGCGCTGGCCGAGGGGAGCGAGAGGTGGCAACGCCGTGCGCCCTCCGTGATGCTTCCGCTGTCGACCACCTGCACGAACAGTTGGAGATCCACGAGATCGAACGCCATCACCGGACCATACCGGCGCCATGAGGCTCTGTTTTCAACAGAGGCTATGGCCTGATCTTCCGCATTGTGCCGACCTCGTGGCTTCCGCACGGTGGTCCTCATGACATCTGCGCGGGATGGCTGTTCGTTGATCGGGATCTGCTTGGGGTTCTTCGTCGTCCTGCTCGACGCGACGATCGTGAACGTCGCACTGGGGGCGATCGAGGCGTCGCTGGGCGGTGGGCTCGGTGGTCAGCAGTGGGTGGTCGGCTCATACACCGTCGCGTTCGGGGCGCTGCTGCTCAGCGCCGGTGCGGCGGGCGACAGGTGGGGTTCCCGCCGGACGTACCTGCTGGGGCTGGCGCTGCTGGCCGGCGCCGGTGTGGCCTGTGCACTGGCGGGTGATCTCTCGCAGCTCCTGCTGGCGAGGGTGGTGCAGGGAGCCGGGGCCGCCCTGGTGACGCCATGCTCGCTGGCCCTGATCAGACAGCGGTTCCCCGAGGAACGCGCTCGGGCCCGCGCGCTCGGCGGATGGGGTGGGATCTCCGGGATCGGGCTCGCGGCGGGCCCGGTCCTCGGCGGCCTCCTGGTGGACGCCGCTGGCTGGCGGGCGGTGTTCTGGGCCGTGGTGCCGTTCGCGCTGCTCGCCGCGGCACTCGTGGTGGCCACGACGCCCGAGACGCCCCGACGCACCGCGGTGCGTGCCGATTTCGTGGGACAGACCCTGGCTGCGGCCGCTCTGGCTGCGGTGACAGCCGCGCTTGTGGCCGGGCCGTCGGTCGGATGGAACAGCCCGGCAGCACTCACGGCGGCTGGAGCCGGGCTGGCGTCAGCGGTGGGGTTCGCAGCATCCCAGCGACTGGTCCGGGCGCCGATGATTCCGCCCGGTCTGTTCGCGCAGAGACTGTTCCGCGTGGCGGTCGGGGTAGGTGCCTTGTTCAACTTCGGACTCTACGGAACGCTGTTCTGCCTCGCGCTCTACCTGGAACGGACGCTCGGAACCTCGACGCGGACGACCGGCCTGGTGCTCCTGCCGCTGACCGTGGTGGTCGCGATCTGCGCCGCGCTGTCGGGACGGATCAACGCCCGTACCGGCCCGCGGGTGCCGATGCTGCTCGGGCTCGGCGCCGGTGTCCTCGGGTCAGCGGCGCTCGCCGGGATGGGCGCGGGCTCGGCGCCCGTGGTGGTCGGAGCGGCCGCCGCGCTGCTCGGTGGAGTGGGCCTGGCGATGCCGGCGATGACGTCGGTCGCGGTGAGCGCCGTACCGCCGGCGAGTGCCGGGCTCGGTGCCGGAGTGCTGAACGCCGCCCGGCAGGCTGGAGGAGCCGTGGGGGTGGCGGGACTGGGGGCCATCCTGCTCGACCCGGCAGGCCGGCCGGCCCTGCTCGGCGCAATGCTGGTGGTGGCCGGCGGGTACGTGCTGGCAATGCTGCTCACTGTCGGGCTGATCCGAACACCGTGATCGACGGGAACCTGGCCGCTCGGCTCCAGGGGCTGGCGCTGACCGTGCCGGTGAAAGCCGGTCGCCTTCTCACCGCTGGATCGGGGCGCCCATCGGCATCGAGCCGCCGCCGAGCTCCTGCGTCATCGCGTCGACGAAGATGTAGGCGTAGATCGCGCAGAACACGAACGTCGTGATGCCGCCGAGCGTGGCGAACAGCGGGTTGCCGTTCACCACGAAGCCGAGCACGAGCGCGAGCGTGGTGCACACGACGGCGAACGCCGCGGTGAACGCGAGCGCCAGCCGGAGCGTGGCCACGGTGAGCGTCGCGAACACGATGAGCCACGACAGCACGAAGGTGGATTCGACTTCCCGGACCTGCACCGCTCGCAACGACGGCTCCGTGGCGATACCGAACCAGCCGTTGATGACGCCCAGTAGCAGGAACGCGAAGCTCAGCCAGAACGCGGCGAAGGTGCCGAAGATCGCGGCCGCGGCGCCCTGCCCCACCCGCGCCGCCCAGATGCACGCCACCAGCAGGAACAGGCCCGACGATGACGTGATCGCGGGGACCATGCCCCCGGGGAGGGTGGCCGTGTCGAGGTAGCCGATGAGCCACAGGCCCAGCGTGAGGCTGCCGGGTAGCAGAGCAGGCAGACCGAGCAGAGCGGGGTTGCCGCCGGTGGTGGCCGACGCCTCCCGAGTCACGTTTCCCGTGCGCGGCCCGGCGTCGCTCACGCTCATCCACTCGCTCCTCGTTGAGACGGCCGCCTCCCCGGCGTCGATCCGCCGGATGCATCACATTGTGCGCCCGATCGCCTCATCGCGACACGGTTGCGTCCCGACGCGAGTGGAGGTGCGAGGAGAGCTGGTTCCGCAAGGCTGATCCGCCCTATGCCGGATCCGGGCCCCGGTGGCAGAGGGAGCCCGGGCCTGCTCCGTTCACTTGGGGGTGACTTCGGCCATCTCCGTCCAGGCTTCGCCGTCCAGGTCCTGGTAGTTGATCCGCGGCCGCTCCGCCACCATGGCCGGCATCCAGTCGAAGAACTTCGTGGCGTGGTCGGTGGCGACGTGCGCTGCGCCCGCATCCGAGTCCGCAAACACCTCGATCATCGCGAACTCGTTCGGGTCGTCGCCGTTCTCGAAGTAGTCGAACGAGACGTTTCCGGGCTCGCTTCGCACGTCGGCCGTGTACTGCCTGATTCCGGCCAGCCACTCGTCGTGCTTCTCCGGCCGGATCTTTGCCCTCAGGACGATGAGAATCATGCGGGACCTCCATGCGCTGGCGTTCCAGTCGGCCGCCGGCAACGTTGCCGACCTGGTCAAGGGCAGTCTGCCACGGGTGAGCACGGCCCATCAGCGCCCGCGAGGCAGGATCGGTCACGTCACCGGCAACGGAGGGACCGGCGTCCGGAGCCGGCCGCGGCGACGCCCTGGGAGATGGCAGGGTGGCCGCGTGCACGACGACACCGGATACGACGACACCGGATACGACGCCACCGAGCAGATCGATCTGGACCTGTCCGACGTGCCTTCGGGGGACGAGCCGTGGCGGCAGCGGCGGTTCGTCCGCTGCCGGTTCGTCGACGCCGATCTGCGCGGCCTGGTCACCGAGTCCTGCACGTTCGACGAGTGCGACTTCACCGGCGCCGACCTCGGTGACTCCAGCCACCGCGGCAGCGCGTTCCGCACCTGCATGATCCGCCGGGCCACCCTGGGCGGCGCGACCTTCCGCGGCTGCTCGCTGCTCGGCACCTCGCTCATCGACTGCCGGCTCCGGCCGCTCGTCGTCACCGACTGCGACCTCACGCTTGCCTCCCTCGGCCGGGCCGACCTGCGGAAGACGGACCTGTCCGGGCTGCGGCTGCGGGAGGCGAACCTCGTCGAGGCCGACCTGCGCGACGCCGACCTGCGGGGCGCGGACCTCACCGGCGCCCGGCTGTTGCACACCCGGCTCGAGGGCGCCGACCTGCGGGGCGCCCGCATCGGCCCGGACGGCCTCGTGCAGGCCCGGCTCACCGGGGCCACCGTGGACGCCGAGCAGGCCCTCGCCTTTGCCACCGCCCACGGCCTCCGCATCGCCTGATCCCCGCCCCGATCGCGGGACGAAATGGGGCACTCGGCCATCACTCGGTACCGACGCGGGGGCTGGGAGAATGGGGCTGTGGCGACACTGATGGACGGCAAGGCGACTCTGAACGAGATCCTGGGCGAGCTCGCGAGCCGGGTCGAGAAGCTGCAGGCCAACGGCGTGACGCCGGGCCTGGGCACCCTTCTCGTCGGTGACGACCCCGGATCGCACTCCTATGTGCGCGGCAAGCACCGCGACTGCGCGAAGGTAGGGATCACCTCGATCCAGAAGGAGCTGCCGGCCGACGCGACGCAGGCCGACGTCGAGCGGGAGATCGACGAGCTCAACGCCGACCCGGCCTGCACCGGCTTCATCGTGCAGCTCCCGCTCCCGCAGGGCCTCGACGCAGGCGCGGCCCTGGAGCGCATCGATCCGGCGAAGGATGCCGATGGACTGGCCCCCGTCAGTCTCGGTCGCCTCGTGCTGGGCGAGCCCGGGCCGTTGCCGTGCACGCCGCGCGGCATCGTCGAGCTCTGCCGCCGCTACGACGTGGAGCTGGCCGGCGCGCGTGTCACGGTGGTCGGCCGGGGCGTGACGGTGGGTCGTCCGCTCGGGTTGCTGCTCACGCGGCGCAGCGAGAACGCCACCGTGACGCTCTGCCACACCGGAACGCGCGACCTCGCCGCCGAGGTGCGCCGCGCCGATGTCGTCGTCGCCGCGGCGGGTGTACCTGGCCTGATCACTGCCGACATGGTTCGGCCGGGCGCGACGGTGCTCGACGTGGGCGTCACCCGCACCGATCTCGGCCTCGTCGGTGACGTCGCGCCGGACGTGGTGGAGGTGGCCGGCCGACTTGCGCCGATGCCGGGGGGCGTCGGCCCGATGACGCGGGCGATGCTGCTGACGAACGTGGTGGAGGCAGCCGAACGGAGCTTGTCGAAGTGAGCATCGAGGCCAAACGGAGCGGTCGGAGTGAGCATCGACGCCGAAGGCACGGCCGGGGTGTCATGGTGAGCGACCTCTGCACACGGCTTCCCGTGCACGCGCCGATGACCCTGGTGATGATCATCGCGGCAGCGGGCATGGTCCGCGTGCTCACTCAACACTGGCGCGAGGGTGCGGTGCTGCTCGGCGGCGCCCTGATCGTGGCGGCGGTGCTGCGGGTCCTGCTCCCGGTGGACCGTGTCGGTCTCCTCGCGATCCGCAGCCGCGCCATCGACGTCCTCTGCTACTCCGCGTTCGGGGTGGTGATGACGGCGCTGGCTGTCACGATCACACGCGGCTCGTTCGACTTCGGGTGAACGCTGTCGCGCGCGTTCAGACCGCACCCGCTTCACCGGGACGGCGGGCGAGCAGCGCCGCCGAGGGTGGCGTAGCCGGCCGTCGCCGACCGGGCCGAGGCGATCGTCGGCCCCGGGAAGCGGGAATGGGACGCGCCGGGCCTTCGGTGCGGCCGCGCACGGCGCGTCCCGTGCACGATCAGTGGCATGACCGATGACGCCCGCGCGGCCCGCATCGTCGACACCCTCGTCGAGGCGTTCTCGAGCCTGATGACGGCGGGCCCGGCGGCGTTCCGGGCGAAGTTCCGCAAGATGGCAGCCGACCCGTTCGCGTTCTACCGCGGCAGCGCCTGCCTGTTCTACGCGGACATGTCGAAGCGCGACGACCCATGGGCCGACGAGCGAACGAGCCGGGTCTGGATCCAGGGCGACCTGCACGCGGAGAACTTCGGCACCTACATGGACGGCGACGGGGTGCTGATCTTCGACGTCAACGACTTCGACGAGGCATACGTCGGGCACTTCACCTGGGATGTCACCCGGTTCGCTGCGAGCCTGGCTCTGCTGGGCTGGCGCAAGGCGATCCCCGACCCCGACATCACGACGCTCGTGGAGCGGTACACCCGGGCCTACCTGGACCAGGTGCGCTGGTTCGTCGACCAGGCCGACGACCGCAGCTTCTCGCTGCGGCTGGGCACCACCGACGGCGTGGTCCACGAGGTGCTCCAGATGGCCCGGCTGCGTACGCGGGTGGAGCTGCTGGACCGGATCACCGAGCCCGAGGGGTTCGATCGCATGCTGCGTGACGGGCCCGGCCTTCGCCGCCTCGACGACGGCGAGCGCGCGATGGTCACGGATGCGTTCGAGCGCTACCTCGACTCCATTCCCGAGTCGAAGAAGTTCCGCGGGGTCACCTACACGGTCAAGGACGTGGCCGGGCGCTCCGGCTTCGGCATCGGCAGCGCGGGGCTCCCGGCGTACACGGTGCTGATCGAGGGCTACAACCAGGCGCTGGACAACGACGTGGTGCTGTCGATGAAGCAGGGCAACGTCGCGGCACCCTCGCGGGTGGTCCCCGACCCCGCGATCGCCGCTGCGTTCCGCCACCACGGCCACCGCACGGTGGTGTCGCAGCGCGCGCTGCAGGCCCACGCCGATCCGCTGCTGGGCTGGACCGACCTCGACGGCGTCGGATTCGTCGTCAGCGAGGTGTCGCCGTACGAGGCCGACCTGGACTGGTCGGAGCTCACCGAGCCGTCGGAGATCGCGCCGGTGGTCGACTACCTGGGCCGGGCGACGGCGAAGGTGCACTGCGTGGCCGACTCCGACGCCGACCACTCCCTCGTCCCGTTCCAGACGGAGGACGCGATCATGGGGGTGGTCGCCGGGCGGGAGGACGAGTTCGTCGCCTGGGTGGTGGAGTTCGCCCACGAGTACGCGGCCCAGGTGCGGGCCGATCACGCGCTGTTCGTCGAGGCGTTCCGGAGCGGTGCGATCCCCGGGGTCGCCAGCACCTCGTGAGTGGATACGAGTGCTCTGGCACCCGTATCCGCGCACGGGCGCGTCAGCGCAGGTAGATCGTGCGCACGAGGTCCTCGATGGACGGCTCGAAGACGGAGACGTCGCGGAGCTCCACGTGCCGGGCAACGGCCGCGATCAGCTCGGCGGCGGTGGTCGCGCCCGGCGCGAACTCGAGGCGTTGCCGCAACCCCTGCGCCTCGACGGTGACGTCGACGACCCCGGTGAGGCCGAGCAGCGGCGGTGCAGGCTCCATGAGCTCGACGACAAGTGTCCGATGGCCGGCGAATTGCTGCCGCAGCACGGCCAGCTCGTCGTCCACCAGCACGCGGCCCTGATCGATGACCACCACCCGCCGGCACAGCCGCTCGACGTCGGGCAGGTCGTGCGTCGTGAGCAGCAGCGTGACGTCGCCGCGCGCGTTCACCTCGGACAGGAACGAGCGCAGCCGCTCCTTGCTCGTGAGGTCCAGCCCGATCGTCGGCTCGTCCAGCACGAGCAGCTCGGGGGAGTGCAGCAGCGCGGCGGTCACCTCCCCGCGCATCCGCTGGCCCAGCGACAGCTGCCGCACCGGCGTGCGCAGGAACCCGCCCATGTCGAGCAGCTCCACGCACTCGTCCAGCCGCTCGCGGTAGCGCGCCGCCGGTACGCGGTGGATGGCGCCGTGCAGGTCGAAGCTCTCGACCAGCGGCAGGTCCCACCACAGCTGGCTGCGCTGCCCGAACACCACCCCGATGCGACGGGCGAGCTCGCGGCGCTCGCGCACGGGGTCGAGCCCGCACACTCTCGCCCGTCCCGAGGTCGGGACGAGCACCCCGGTCAGCATCTTGATCGTCGTGGATTTGCCGGCGCCGTTCGGCCCGAGGAACCCGACCGCCTCCCCCCGAGCCACGGTGAGCGTCACGTCCTCCACGGCGGTGACGCGGCGCCGCCGCAGCCGCGTGCCGACGAGGAACTCACGGCGCAGCGCCTCGGTCTGGATGATCATGACCCTGTCCCCTGGTAGTGCCGGACGCCGGTGCGCCAGACCAGCCGCGCTCCCGTCACCGCGATCGCCGCGACGAGCGGAGAGCTCCACTGCAGCGCTTCCGGCAGCCCGAGTGGGTCGGGCCGCCCCAGCAGCGCGAGCGCCGGGAAGTACGCCACGAACGCCCCCGGAACGACGTAGCACATCATCCGGCGCAGCCACGGGCCGTAGATCGTGATCGGGTACGACGTGGAGAAGTTCGACCCGTAGGTGACGGAGTTCGCCACCTCGCGGCCGTCGACGAGCCAGAACGAGACGGCGTTCGCCGCCACCCACATCGCGGCGAGGACGACGGCGCCCACCACCGGCGCGGTGACGGCGAGCACCACCCGTGCCGGCGTCCACTCGAGGTCGAGGGTGGCCAGCGACCAGCCCAGCACCCCGAGCCCAGCGGCGACGCGGCCCACCCGCTTGAGCGCGACGTCGGCCGACAGCAGCTGCGCGAGCGTGCCGAGGGGGCGCAGCAACATCACGTCGAACTCGCCGGTGCGGATGTAGGTGGGCAGCTCCTCGACCTGCCCGACGCTGAGGTCGGCGAGCCCGAACGCGGTGGCGGCCAGCCCGTAGATCAGCACGACCTCGGCCGCAGAGAACCCGCCCAGCGTGCTGACCTGCGTGAAAACCACGAGGATCACGACGAGCTCGATGCCCTGCCCGAAGAACTGCGCGACGACGTCGAGCGCGAACGACGCGGGGTAGGCGAGCTGGCTGCGGATGCGCGAGCCGACGATCCGGAAGTAGATCCGTTCAGCCACCCTGCACCACCAGCCTGCCCGCTCCACGCGCGAGGACTGTGCGCCCGGCGAGGAGCAGCAGCACGGCCCAGACGAGCTGGGTGGCGAGCACGCCGACGGCGTCGCCGCGCTCGGTGAACACGTCGATCGGGCTCTGGAACAACGCCGGGAACGGCGTCCACCGCAGCACCGCCTGCGCCCACGCCGGGAACCACGCCAGCGGCAGCACCAGCCCGCTCAGCACCCCGCCGACCACACCCCACACAGCGATCACGCCACGCACGTCCAGCAGCCAGAACGCGCTCGCGTTGAGCAGGAACCGGATGCCGAAGCTCACCACCACCGCGAGCCCAACAGACGCAGCAAACAACACCCACGTCGTCGGCCGCTCGGGCCAGCGGAACGGGAAGAGCAGCGCCCCGAACGCGGCGGGCGGCAGCAGCCGCAGCGCGACCGCGTGGCCGGCGCGTCCGAGGTCGGTGGCGAGCATGGCGGCCTGCAGGTCCCACGGGCGGCCGAGGTCGATGACGACGTCACCGGTGCGGACGCGGCGGGCCAGCTCCTGGTCGCCCCACAGCATCACGACGGTGATCAGGCCCTGGCCGAGCCAGACGTAGGTGATGGAGGCGGGCAGGTCGTAGCCCGCCACCGTGCCGCGCTGGGTCACCACGGCGGCGAGCACGGCGGCCCGCAGCAGACCGAACACGACGTTGGTGGCGAGTCCGGCGAGCGTCGCCTGGCGGTAGCTCGCATAGCGCCGGTAGCCCGCGACCATGAGCTGGGGATAGGGCGCGAGCACGTAGATCGACGTTACGGCCCGGCGCAACCCGTTTTTCGGTGCGCCGTTAGAACTCGGAGACCGCCGCGTTGAACGTCGGGCTGGGACGCATGACCTCGTCGGTCCTGGCCTTGTCGACGTAGTAATAACCACCGAGGTCGACCGGCGTGCCCTGCACGCCGTTCAGCTCGCCCACGATCGTCGCCTCGTCGGCGGCCAGCCGCTCGGCCAGCGGAGCGAAGATCTTCGCCAGCTCGTCGTCGTCGGTCTGCTCCGCCATGGCCTGGGCCCAGTACAGCGCGAGGTAGAAGTGGCTGCCCCGGTTGTCCAGCTCGCCGACCTTGCGAGAGGGGGACTTCCCGTCCTCCAGCAGCTTGCCGGTGGCGTCGTCAAGTGCCGTGCCGAGCAGCGCCGCGCGTGGGTTGTCGCTCTTCTCGGCCAGGAACTCCAGCGACACGGCCAGCGCGAGGAACTCACCGAGGGAGTCCCAGCGGAGGTGGTTCTCCTTCACCAGCTGCTGCACGTGCTTGGGGGCCGAGCCGCCGGCCCCGGTCTCGAACAGGCCGCCGCCGTTCATCAGCGGGACGATCGAGAGCATCTTCGCGCTGGTGCCCAGCTCCATGATCGGGAACAGGTCGGTCAGATAGTCGCGCAGCACGTTCCCGGTGACCGAAATCGTGTCCTCGCCGCGCTTGGCCCGCTCGAGCGTGTAGCGCGTGGCCTCGGCGACCGGAAGGATCTCGATGGTCAGGCCGTGGGTGTCGGCGTCGGCGAGGTGCTCGCGGACCTTCTTCAGCACCTCGGCATCGTGGCCGCGCTTCTCGTCCAGCCAGAAGACGGCAGGAGCGCCGGTGGCGCGGGCGCGGGAGACGGCCAGCTCCACCCAGTTCCGGATCGGCGCGTCCTTGGTCTGGCACGCGCGCCAGACGTCACCCTCGGCGACCTGGTGCTCCAGCAGCACGGCGCCGGAGCCGTCGCCGTCGTTCCGCACC
>JAODNO010000366.1 GCA_025465235.1 Pseudonocardia sp. | reverse complement strand
TGGTCTCCTCGGCCATCGTGCTGATCGCGTCGAAGCCGAGGAACGACAGCACGGCGACGGACAGGGCCGCGAAGATCAGGCTGGGCTGGAACACCTCGGGGTTGAAGAACGGTGTGAACGTCCAGCTCGCCCCGTTGACCCCGCGTGAGATCGCCACCACCGCCAGCACGACGAACAGGGCCAGCACGACCAGCTCACCGACCAGGAAGATCTTGTTCGTGCGCGCCGTGGTCTCGATCCCGCGCAGGTTGACCACGGTGTTGACCGCCACGAAGAGGATCACCCACACCGCTTGCGGCACCGCGGGCATCACCGAACCCAGCGCAGCGGCACCGGTGACGTAGAGCAGGGTGGGGACGAGCAGGTAGTCGAGCAGGATCGCCCAGCCGGCGAGGAACCCGGCCGCCGGGTGCAGGCCGCGCCCCGCGTAGGCGTAGACCGAGCCCGAGATCGGGAACGCGCGCGACATCTCCCGGTAGCTCAGGGCCGTGAAGATCATCGCGACGAAGCCGATGACGTAGGTCAGCGGCACCATCCCCATCGACGCGTTGAAGACCACGCCGAAGATCGCGAAAGGCGCGATCGGCACCATGAACACGAGCCCGTAGACCAGCAGGTCGCGCAGGGTGAGGCTGCGGCGCAGCTCCTGCTGGTAGCCGAACTCGCTCAGGTCGCCGCCCTCGGCGGCCTCGCTGGTGGGACGCTCAGTACTCATCCCGCCACCCGCTCGTCGACCGTGGCCAGGAAACCGGCGAGCAGGGTCATGAAGTCGTCTCGTTCCTCGACATGGGGCAGGTGACTGGACTCGGGGAAGACGTGCCAGCGGACGTCGGGGATGGCGTCCGCGAACGGCTGCACGCATGCGGGCGTCGCCTCGTCGTACGCACCGGAGACGACCTGCGTGGGGACGGCGATCCGGTCGAGCCGGTCGATGATCGACCAGGACCGGAGCGTCCCGACGACGTGGAACTCGGTAGGGCCGTTCATGGTGCGGTAGACCGTGGGGTCGGCATCGAGGGCAGCGAAGGTGGCCGCCACCTCCGGCGGGTAGGGCAGCACCCGGCACACGTGCCGGTCGTAGAAGACCTGCATCGCCTTCTGGTAGTCGGGGTGGTCGTAGGTCTCGGTCGCCTCGTGGGCGAGCAGCGTGGCCTGCACCTCGGGCGGCAGCACGTCGCGCAACCGGTTGGCCTCGGCCACCCACAGCGCCATCGACGCAGGCGAGTCGGCGATCGTCAGGCTGCGCAGTCCGGCCGCGCGGCGCACCGCGTGCTCGGCAGCGAGCATGCCGCCCCAGGACTGCCCCAACAGGTGGTAGTCGTCCTGGATCCCCAGCGCGGCCAGCAGGTTGTCCAGCTCGGCGAGGAACAGCTCGACGGTCCAGAAGTCCGTGCCCTTCTCGGGCAGGTGGGTGGACCGGCCGTTGCCCAGCTGGTCGTAGTGGATCACTGCGCGACCGGACTGCTCAGCCAGGTCGGCGATCGTCAGTAGGTAGTCGTGGGTACAGCCGGGGCCGCCGTGCAGGGTGACGAGCGGTGTCCGGTCCGGGCGGAGCTCGCCCGTGATCCGGTACCAGGTCTCGTACTCGCCGAACGCAACGGTGCCCTGCCGACCGGCGTCCGCGAGTGCGCGAGGTGTGTCCAGGGGGATCGCCTCCGTGGGTCGGCGAGATCATCACTCGTATTTGGTACTCGAACAAGTACCATTTCCATTCCACGATGGGACAATCCAGACATGACGCCCGAGAAGGCCATCAACGACACCTGGCTCGGTCCAGTGCTGATGGGGCGCAGTGTCATGGGGCGCAGCGTCGTGGGGCGCAGTGTCGATGCCGTCATGGATCGGCTGGCCACGGCGATCGCAGTCGGCGACTTCTCCCCCGGCGAGCGCCTCCCCCCGGAACGGGAGTTGGCCCCACTCCTCAGCGTCGGGCGGCCCACCCTGCGAGAGGCGCTGGCTCGGTTGCGCGACGCGGGTTACATCGTCACGCGGCGCGGACGTACGGGCGGCGCGGTCGTGCAGGACGGCTGGGGCAGGCTGAGCAACGACGCGGTGCGCAGCACCCTCGTCCCGAGCTGGGACGAGCTCGTGGAGCTTTCCGACCTGCGCTGCCTCGTCGAGTCCATGACCGCGCGCACTGCGGCGGAACGGAGGCAGCCGGCCCACGTCGCGGCGATGCGGACCGCGCTGGCCGACCATGAGTGCGCCCAGGACAGCGTGGTGGCCCGGCGGTCGGACCACGAGCTGCACCAGGCGGTGGTGGCCGCCGCCGGCAACCGGCACCTGGCACGGCTCTCCCGCGAGCTGCTGGCCCGCGTCAACGTCGGGCTGGCCATCGAGCCGGTCACCGACGAGCTCCGGCGACGTGCGGTGGTGCCCCAGCACCGGGCGCTGGTGGACGCCATTGCGGACGGTGATCCGGATACGGCGGGCGCCATCGCGCGCGAGCACTTCACGGTCGCCCGTGACGCACTGCGGCGGGCCGTCGACCGGGTCGGCTGAGCGCCCGTCCGAGGGTGACTGCGGCGCTACGAGCAGGACGGTGCTTCTGATCCGAGAGCTGCGACAACCCGTGGAACCGGGCCGGCCCCCGCCGGTCCGGCCCCGCGCGCCTGCGTCAGTGCTCGGCGGGCCGGATGTGGTACTCGAACACCAGACCGCCAACGGCGATCAGCAGCAGGACGGCGCCGATCACCAGAAGCCACACGTAGAAGAAAGCCAGCGCGATGCCGACGATCGCCGCCGACCCGGCCACCGCGATCGGCCAGTAGCTGCCCGGGGAGAAGAAGCCGACATCGCCCGCGCCGTCGGAGACCTCAGCGTCCGGGTTGTCCTCCGGGCGGGCCTCGAGACGCCGCGAGACGAACCGGAAGTAGGTGCCGATGATCAGCGACAGTCCACCGGTGAGGAACAGCCCGACCACACCGACGACCTCATGGGTGAGCACCGTGTAGACGATGGCCGCGATGAAGAAGAAGACCGTGATGATCTCGAAGATGCGGGATTCGACCTTCATGGCGTGCCTCTCAGCTCCCCGCGGTGACCGGCTCGGACGCCGAGCGCTTCGTGCGGTCGGTGTTGAACGGGTAGGTGGTGTAGGCCTGGGGTGTGCACAGCTGGCCGCAGTTGAGCGCGCCCAGCGCCTCGCCGGCGGTATAGAGCGCACCCGTGGTCGGGTTGACCTGCTCGCGCAGCGTGACCCACCGGTCGTACAGCGCCGGGCTCAAGGCCCTGACCTCGAAGTTCATCATGGCGTGGTACGCGCCACACAGCTCGGCGCAGCGGCCGACGAACGCGCCCTCACGGTCGATGCGGTCGATCCGCCAGACGTTGTCCTGGTCGTTCTGCTGGGGGTACGGGAACACGTCGCGCTTGAACAGGAACTCCGGCACGAAGAAGCTGTGGATCACGTCGGTGGAGTGCTGCGTGAACTGGATGCTTCGATCCGTGGGCAGCACGAGCAGCGGGATCGTCTCGGACGTGCCCTGCGTGGTGATCGGCTGCCCGTTCGCCGCCCGGGCGTCGGGGTAGTCGAACCGCCAGTTCCACTGGAACGCTGTGATGTTGACCCGGACGTCGGGATTGGGCAGATGCGCGGTGACGTAGTTCTGGACGTTGACGGTGAAGCCGAAGAGCACCGCGACGATGATCGTCGGGATCACGGTGAAGACGATCTCGATCGGCAGGTTGTACTGCGTCTGGCGCGGCGGGGTGTCGTCGTCGCCCTTGCGCTTGCGGTGGAACGCGATCGCCCAGAACATCGCACCCCAGGTGATCGCACCCACCACGAGTGCGGCGATCGCCGACCAGGTCCACAGCTGGCGCATCGCCTCGGCCTGCGGCGTGACGCCGACCGGCCAGCCGAAGCGGATGACCTCGTCCACCGAGCAACCGGTGGTCAGCGGGATGACCAGAGCGGCCAGGGCGGCCAGCTTCGCCACCCGTCCGCGGCCCACGCGAACGGAACCGCGGTGATCTCCCCCGCGCTGTGCTCGGCCCACTGCGCGCCGCCTCCCCAACCCGTCGTGTTCCGTCGGCCGCCGGACGCCCCGGCTGCGCGAGCCTGCACGCGCCTTCGACCTCGCGTAGAGACTAACCGAGCAGACCCTCGATCCGGGTGTCGGGTCGGCACCGGGCCGGCGGTGAGTCGTCGGCATACTGGCTCGCTGTGTGTGGACTGCTGGGACTGCTGACCGCCGGGGCCGACGCTGCCGCCCGGACCGAACCGGTTGCTGCGGCCATGCGCTGCGCGCGCCACCGCGGGCCGGACGAGAGCGGCACCTGGAACGACGCCGACGTCGCGTTCGGGTTCAACCGGCTCTCGTTCATCGACATCGAGCACTCGCACCAGCCGATGAGCTATGCGGAGGGCCGCTACACGATCGTCTTCAACGGCGAGATCTACAACTACCTCGAGCTGCGCGACGAGCTCACCCAGCAGTACGGGGCCACGTTCGCCACCGAGGGCGACACCGAGGCGGTCCTGGCGGCCTACCACTACTGGGGCCCGGCCGCCGTCGGCAGGCTGCGCGGGATGTTCGCGTTCCTCATCTGGGACGCCCAGGAGCGCGTGCTGTTCGGCGCTCGCGACCCGTTCGGGATCAAGCCGCTGTTCGTGGCCACCGGACCGGCGGGGGTCGCGTTCGCGAGCGAGAAGAAGAGCCTGCTGGAGATGGCGCCCGCGCTGGGCCTGGGAGGGGCGGGCGGGGGCGTCACCGCCGACCTCGACCCGGCGGCCCTGCACCACTACCTGCTGCTGCAGTACGTGCCGGAGCCCGCCACGCTGCACCGCGCGATCCGGCGCGTCGAGTCCGGCACGCACCTCACGGTCCGTCCCGGCGGGGAGGTGGAGTACGAGCGCTACTTCACCCCGACGTTCCACTCGGGCGCCGCCGCCGGGCCCGCCGCCCTGCACTCCCGGATCGCCGAGGCGCTCGCCGACAGCGTGGCCAAGCACATGCGCGCCGACGTCACCGTCGGCGCGTTCCTGTCCGGCGGGATCGACTCCACGGCGATCGCCGCGCTGGCCAAGCGGCACAACCCGGACCTGATCACGTTCACCACCGGTTTCGAACGCGAGGGCTACTCCGAGGTGGACGTCGCGGCCGAGTCGGCCGCCGCGATCGGGGTGCGGCACGTCATCCGCACCGTCAAGGCCGACGAGATGATGGCGGCGCTGCCGCTCATCATCTGGTACCTGGACGACCCGGTGGCCGACCCCGCGCTCGTCCCGCTCTGGTTCATCGCGCGTGAGGCGCGCCAGCACGTGAAGGTGGTGCTGTCGGGAGAAGGCGCGGACGAGCTGTTCGGCGGATACACGATCTACCACGAGCCGCTGTCGCTGGCGCCGTTCGAGAAGGTGCCCGGGGCCGTGCGGGGGCTGCTCGGCCGCGCCTCGACGCGCCTGCCCGAGGGCATGCGGGGCAAGGACCTGCTGCGCCGCGGCGCACTCCCGCTGGAGGAGCGCTACTACGGCAACGCCCGCATCTTCCGCGACGAACATCTCGCCGGGATCCTGCGCCAGTACGATCCCCGCCGCTCGCACACCGAGATCACCGCCGCGCACTACCGCGACTCCGCGGCGTGGGACCCGGTGTCGCGGATGCAGCACGTCGACCTGTTCACGTGGCTGCGCGGGGACATCCTCGTGAAGGCCGACAAGATGACGATGGCCAACTCCCTCGAGCTGCGGGTGCCGTTCCTCGACCCCGAGGTGTTCGCCGTGGCCTCCGGGCTGCCGCTCTCGGAGAAGCTGGCCGAGGGCACCACCAAGTACGCACTGCGCAGAGCGCTTCAGGGCATCGTCCCCCCGCACGTGCTGCACCGGCGCAAGCTCGGTTTCCCCGTGCCGATCCGGCACTGGCTGCGCGACGAGATGTACCAGTGGGCGCGCGACATCGTCCGCGACTCCCAGGCCGACCACCTCGTCGACCTCTCTGCGGTGCAGCGCATGCTCGACGCCCACCGCGCCGGTCCGGTCGACCACAGCCGCCGGATCTGGACACTGCTGGTCTTCCTGCTGTGGCACGGGATCTTCGTCGAGCAGCGCATCAGGCCGGAGATCCCGGAGCCGGCCTACCCGGTGCGCCCCTGACCCTGGTCGTGGCGAGATCCGCCTATCCGCCCTCGGAAGCGCGGATAGGCGGATCTCGTGGCAACGTCAGGCTGGCAGGACCCGCTCGATCTCGGTGGCGGCGTCAGGGCCGTAGGCGTCGCGGAGCCGCTCCAGGCCGTGCGCCCGGTCCCAGGTCCACTCCTGCGGGCCGTCGGTCTCCAGCACCTGAACGGCGATGAGCGAGCCGAGCTGCGCCGAGCGTTCCATGGAGAGGCCGCCCGCCACCGCGGCCAGGAACCCGGCACGGAACGCGTCGCCCACGCCCGTCGGGTCGACCTTGCCGGTCTCCGGGACGACCCCGACCTTGAACGTCTCCGGCCCGTAGATCTCCACACCGTTCTCCCCGTGCGTGGTGATCCGGATCTCGATCTTCTCCGCGACCTGCGCCTCGGTCCAGCCCGTCTTCTTGAGCAGGAGCTCCCACTCGTAGTCGTTGGTGAGCAGGTAGCGCGCGCCCTCGACGAGCCGGCGGATCTCCGGGCCCTCCATCCGCGCCAGCTGCTGCGACGGGTCGGCCGCGAAGGGCAGGCCCAGCTCGCGGCACTCGTCGGTGTGGCGCAGCATCGCCTCCGGGTCGTTGGCGCCGATGATCGCCAGGTCGACCCGCCCGATGAACGGGGCGAGGGAGATCTCGCGGGACCGGGCCATGGCGCCGGTGTAGAACGACGCGAGCTGCCGCATGTCGTCGTCGGTCGTGCAGACGAACCGGGCGGTGTTGACGTCCTCGCAGACGAGCACGGCCGAGCAGTCGACGCCGTTGGCCTCGAGGCGGGCGCGGTACTCGCCGAAGTCGGCGCCCACGGCGCCCACGAGCAGCGGCGACTGGCCCAGCACGCCGAGGGCGAAGGCGATGTTGCCCGCCACGCCACCGGGGCGGATCACCATGTCGTCGACCAGGAAGCTCAACGAGAGCCGGTCGAGCTGATCGGCGACCAACTGGTCGACGAACCGACCGGGGAAGTGCATGAGCTGGTCGGTGGCGATGGAACCGGTCACGGCGATAGGCACGATCAAGTACCCTACCGGGCCGCAGATGCGGCGAACCCCGGCTGGGGAGCCAAAGCTCCCAGCCGGGGTTCGTGCGAGGTCACAAGTGCCGGATGACCGTCAGTTGAACGAGTCGCCACAGGCGCAGGAACCGCCCGCGTTCGGGTTGTCGATCGTGAAGCCCTGCTTCTCGATGCTGTCGACGAAGTCGATGACCGCACCCTGCAGATAGGGCGCGCTCATCCGGTCGACCCCGACCTTGAGGCCGTGGTACTCGCGGAACAGGTCGCCGTCGAGCGACCGGTCGTCGAAGAACAGCTGGTAGCGCAGGCCTGCGCAGCCACCCGGCTGAACGGCGATGCGCAGATGCATGTCGTCACGGCCCTCCTGATCGAGCAGGGCCCTCGCCTTCAGGGCGGCGGCGTCGGTCAGCTCGACACCGTGCGTCTCGGTGACGACCTCGGGGGTGTTATCGACGGTCATGGCTCTCCCAACAACGAGCGCGGCACTGCTGTTCCGGTCCGCGGCGTGTTTCCGGTCCGGGGCGTGTTCCGGTTCTGCGGCCATCCTATGCCCTTGCACCCCCTACCGGCCGCCCCGTGGGCGCCGGGGTGATCCGATCCACCTCCCGGGGTGACCTATCGGCTCCAGCGAGCGGCGACTCGCTCCGCGAGCGCGGCCAGGGTGCCGGCGGGGTCGGCCATCGACGCCTCCACGCCGCCGGCGTCCTCGGCCACCGAGTACGCCGAGTCGACGCCGACCGCCGCCGCCTCCCGCCTGCCGACGGACACCTGACCGGCCAGCACGACACACGGCACCCCCCGGTCCGCCGCCCCCCTCGCCACGGCGGTGATGAGCTTCCCGCGCAGCGACTGCCAGTCGAAGCTGCCCTCGCCGGTGATGGCGAGATCGGCCTTGTCGAGCTCCGCGTCCAGCCCGACGAGCTCCCGCACCAGGCCGGCCCCCGACACTCGACGGGCGCCACACGCCAGCAGCGCGGCTCCGAGGCCGCCTGCCGCTCCGGCTCCTGGCTCGTCGCGCACGTCCGCGCCGAGCCCGCCGGCCAGCACGTCGGCGAAGCGGGCCAGCGCCGCGTCCAGCTCGGCGACGGCCGTGTCGTCGGCGCCCTTCTGCGGCCCGAAGACGGCCGCTGCACCGTGCTCGCCGAGCAGTGGGTTGTCGACATCGGCTGCCGCGACGAGCCGGACACCTGCCAGCTCGGGCACGCCCTCGAGCCGGGCGCAGCCGGCGAGCGCCGCTCCCCCGGCCGGTACGGGCACGCCGGACGCGTTGACCGCCACCGCGCCGAGCGCGGCCAGCATCCCGGCTCCCCCGTCGGTGGTGGCCGAGCCACCCAGTCCGATGACGACCTCGATGACGCCCGCGTCCCGGGCATCGGCGACGAGCTCGCCGACGCCGCGGGTGGTGACCGTCCGGGCGGTGTCCGGGACGCGGCGCTCCTTCGGCACGAGGTGCAGGCCGCATGCCGCCGCCGACTCCAGGTACGCGGTGGACCCGATCCGCAGCCAGCGTGCCGGCACCGGATCCCCGAACGGGCCGGTGACCTCCACCTCGTGCCACTCACCGCCGAGGGCCGTGTGCAGCACCTCGACGAACCCGGTACCGCCATCGGCCAGCGGCAACAGCCGCAGCTCGTCGTCGGGCGCGCAGCGCCGCCAGCCCGTCGCGATCGCGTCGGCCGCAGCCGTCGCGCTCAAGGTGCCGCCAAAGGAGTCCGGAGCCACGACCACTCGCATGACGAGCACCGTATCGCCCGTATGGTTACGTGCGTGAGGTTCCTGCGCCGCTCCACACCGTCCACCGTCGGTGCCGACCCGACCGACACCGACGCGGCGCAGGGCAACGGCGACTCCACCCGCACAGCGGGGAAGGGCCGTCCCACGCCGAAGCGCCGCGAGGCGGAGACCAAGCGCCGGGGTCCGGCGCCGCCCCCGCCTCGCACCCAGCGCGAGGCCTCCCGGCTCGCCAGGGCCAACCGGCCCGACAAGGACCAGCGGCGCCGCGATGCCGCCGAGCGGCGCGAGCGGATGGCTGCCGGCGACGACAGGTTCCTCATGCCCCGCGACCGCGGGCCGGTGAAGGCCTACATCCGCGACGTCGTCGACTCCCGGCCGCACCTCATGGGCCTGTTCATGCCGCTCGCCGTGATCGTGGTGCTGTCGCTGCTCGTGCAGGTGCCGTCCGTGCAGCAGTACCTCAGCATGTTCAGCCTGGTCGCGCTCTCCGTGATGATCCTCGAGGGGGTCTACCTGGGAGCGACGGTCACGAAGAAGGCGCGCGCGAAGTTCCCGGATGCAGCGATCAACCCGCTGACCACCGGCTGGTACGCCTTCACCCGCGCCAGCCAGCTCCGACGGCTACGGATCCCGAAACCGCGGGTGGCGCGGGGCGCCAACCCCTGACGGCGGCACGGTCCCAGCGGTCGATCCGGTGCTCAGGCCTCGTGCAGGCTCATCGGGCCGTAGACCTCGTCATTGCCGTCCAGCAGCGTGACGGCATCCACGCCGATCTCGCGCAGCAACTCCCAGTCGGCCGCGAACCACTCCTCGGCGAGCTGCTGGTTGTCGAACTGCTCGTCGGGACCCTCGACCTGCTCGCCAGCCGCGTTCAGGTACCGCCACCGGTATGCCACGGCCCGGAGGTTAGCGTGACGAGGTGGTCGTCGCCCGTCGCACGCTCGTGCTCGGCGGCACGCGGTCAGGCAAGTCGCGCTACGCGGAGGACCTGCTGGCCGCCGATGCGCCGGTCCGCTACCTGGCCACCGCACGGCGCCACGACGACGACGCCGAGTGGTCGGCGCGGATCGAGGCCCACCGCGCCCGCCGTCCCGCGGGCTGGACGACGGTGGAGGATGCCGACGTCGCCCACCTCGTCCGGGCGGGCGGTGAGCCACTGCTGGTGGACGACATCGGTACCTGGTTGACCGGGGTACTGGACGACGCCAGCGCCTGGGAGTCGGCGGAGATCCCGGCTGCCGTCGGGGCCAGGGTGAGCGAACTGGTGGACGCCGTGTCGGCCTGCCCCGGCCAGGTGGTGCTGGTCTCCGCCGAGGTCGGGTTGGGCGTCGTGCCGTCGACGCGGGCGGGGCGGCTGTTCCGCGACGAGCTGGGCGCTGCGAACGCCGCGCTGGCCGCGGTGTGCGACGAGGTGCTGTTGCTGGTGGCCGGGCTGCCGCTGCGGCTGAAGTAGTCCTGCAGAAGCTCTCACGTCACATCCGGTGATCGCCGGCGGCCCCGGTCCGCAGCGCAGGCGCCGTCCGCTGTAGGAAGAGCCTGTGGACCTCCCCGCCGTCACCGCCCCGGACTCCGACGCCCGTCGCGCCGCCGTCGCCCGGTTCGCCGAGCTCGCGTTTCCGGACGGCGCACTCGGCCGCGTCGCCGAGCTGGGCGTGTGGCTTGCTGCGGCCCAGGGCAGCTGCCCGCCCCGGCCGCCCGCCCGGGCCCGGGTGGTCGTCGTCGCGGCCGACCACGGCATAGCGGCCGCCCGGGTGTCGGCCCATTCCGACGAGGCGACGTTGCGACAGGTCGCCGCGGTACGCGAGAACACCGCCCCGGTCACTGTGCTCGCCCCCGTCGCCGGAGCGTCGGTGCGAGTGGTGGACGTGGGGCTCGACCAGGACGTCGACGACGAGCAGGGCGACCGCTATCGCGTGCGGCGCAGGACCGGACGCATCGACCGCGAGGACGCGCTCACGACCGACGAGACCGAGCGGGCCGTGGCCATCGGGCGGGCGCTGGCGGACGAGGAGGTGGACGCCGGGGCCGACCTGCTCCTGCCCGGCTCCATCGGCGTCGGGGCCACCACTCCGGCCTCGGTACTGGTCGCGGCCCTCACCGGGGCCGAACCGGTCGCTGTGACCGGCCGCGGCAGCGGCATCGACGACAACGGTTGGATGCGCAAGGCCGCTGCCATCCGCGACGCCCTGCGCCGCACCCGGGCCCACACCCGCGATCCGTTGGCCCTGCTCCGCGTCGCGGGCGGCGCCGACCTGGCCGCGCTCACCGGGTTCTGCCTGCAGGCCGCGCTCCGCCGTACGCCGGTACTGCTCGACGGGCTCGTCGTGGGTGCGGCGGCGCTGGTGGCCGACGAGCTGGCGCCCGGCGCCCACGAGTGGTGGCTGATGGCGCAGCGCTCGCCCGAACCGGCGATGACGCTCGTCGTCGAGCACCTGGGTCTCACGCCGGTGCTCGACCTCGGCATCCGGGTGGGCGACGGAACGGGAGCGATGGCGGTCGTGCCGCTGCTGCAGATGGCTGCTCGGCTGCTCGCCGAGACGGCGACCGCCGCGGATCTCGGGCTCACCTGACCGAATCCGCCATGGCGTAGTGAACGGGAGTGGTGCATGACGCGAACGAGCTGGACGTGAGGTGAAGGGCTGGGCGCTGGCGCTGAGCTGGCTCACCGTGCTGCCTGTTCGCGCCGGCGCGCCGGAGGCGGGAGTCGCGGCGGCGGCGATCCGGTGGGCGCCGGTGATCGGAGCGCTGCTCGGGGCCGCGGCGGCAGCGTTACTGCTGGGGTTGTCCGCGCTCGGCGTGCCGGCACTCGCTGCCGGGCTGCTCACCGTCGGGTTCCTGGCCGTGGCCACGCGCGGCATGCACCTGGACGGGCTCGCCGACACCGCCGACGGGCTGGGCTGCTACGGCCCGCCCGAGCGCGCGCTGGCCGTGATGCGTGACGGCGGTGCGGGACCTTTCGCGGTGGTCACCCTGATCGTGCTGCTGGGCACCCAGGCCACTGCGCTGGCGGCGCTCGCGCCGCACGGGTTACGCGCGGTCACCGCCGTGGCGGTCGCCGCCGCAGCGGGACGCGCCGGGTTCGCCTGGGTGGCGCGGCGCGGGGTACGAGCGGCCCGCCCCGGCGGTCTCGGCGCGACCGTCGCCGGCTCGCAACAGTGGTGGGTCGCCCCGGCGTGGTGGAGCGCGCTGGCCCTCGCCGGGCTGCTGGCGTGGGGATGGCGGGGAGCCCTCGCGGTCGGCCTCGGCGCCATCCTCGTCGTGGTCCTGTCCCGGCACACCGCGCGCCGTTTCGGTGGCATGACCGGTGACGTGCTCGGAGCAGCCAGCGAGGTCGCGACGACAGCGGCGCTCATCGTCCTCGCGACGGCCAGCCCCTCCGGCACCACGTGGTGGTGACCGTCGGTCAGGCCGGGACGAGCGTGCGCATCCAGGAGTACGTGTCCGGGCCGACGCCGCGCTGGATGCTCGTGAGCAGGGTGCGCAGCTTCATCGTGACCTCACCCGGCCGACCGTCGCCGACCCGGACATCACCGCCGGCGTGCTTGACACCGCCGATCGGAGCGATCACAGCGGCGGTGCCGCTCCCGAACACCTCGGTGATCCGGCCGGCGGCCACGCCCTCGAGCAACTCCTCAGCCGACACTCGTCGCTCGGTGACCTCGCACCCCAGCTCCTTCGCCAGCACGAGCACCGAGTCCCGGATGATCCCCGCCAGGATGGTGCCGGTCAGCGACGGCGTGACGACTTCGGCGTGGTCGCCGGAGCCGAAGACGAAGAAGAGGTTGTTGGACCCCATCTCCTCGATCCACTTGCGCTCCCCGGCGTCGAGGTAGGCCACCTGCGCGCAGCCGTGTGCCGCAGCCTGAGCCTGGGGCAGCAAAGAGGCGGCGTAGTTGCCACCGCACTTGGCCGTGCCGGTGCCGCCGAGCGCTGCGCGCGCGTAGTCCGTGGTCAACCACACGTCGACCGGCTTGATCGTGCTCCCGGGGAAGTACGACCCCGCCGGCCCCCCGATCAGGGCGAAGAGGTACTCCGACGACGGCCGTACCCCCAGCCCCGTCTCCGTGGCCAACATGAACGGCCGCAGATAGAACGAGTCGTCGCCCCCAGCCGCGGGCACCCACTCGTGGTCGACGGCCAGCAGCTCCGACAGCGATGCCAGGAACAGGTCGTCGGGAAGCTCGGGCATCGCCATCCGCATCGCGGAGCCGCGGAAGCGGGCGGCATTGGCATCGGGCCGGAACGAGGCGATCGAGCCGTCGGGCTGCCGGTAGGCCTTGAGCCCCTCGAAGATCTCCTGCCCGTAATGCAGCACCATCGAGGCCGGGTCCAGCGCCAGCGGCCCGTAGGGCAGCACCGCCGGGTCGTGCCAACCCCGGTCCACCGTCCACCGGATCGTGACCATGTGGTCGCTGAAGTGCCGGCCGAACCCCGGGTCGGCGAGTACGTCGTCACGCCGGGCCTTCGAAGCCGGTGCGGGGTTGAAGGTCCGGGTGAACTGCGGGGTCATGGTTTCACATTATCTGGTCGAGCAAGCCCCGATTGTCGGACGTCCGAGCTGTGCTGTCGGCCATCCGGCTACCGCACGTGGGAGGGGACGAACGGCGGCTTGACCACGGCGCACTCCAGCGTCCGGCCGCGGACGTCGACGGTGACGTGGTCCTCCAGCGCGACGCCGGACGCGGTGTCGATGAGCGCCAGTGCGATGCCCGTCCTCAGCGTCGGGGAGAACGTTCCGGACGTCGTGGTGCCCACCTGCTCGCCGTCACGCAGCACCGCCATGCCTGCGCGCGGGACGCCGCGGCCGGTGGCTCGCAGCCCGCGCAGGCGCCGCGCAGGCCCGGCCTCCTTCTCGGCGAGAAGCGCGTCGCGGCCCCAGAACTCGGGCTTGGACCAGCCGACCGCCCAACCGCTGCCCGCCTGGACGGGCGAGATGTCAACGGACAGGTCCTGGCCGTGCAGGGGGTAGCCCATCTCGGTGCGCAGGGTGTCGCGCGCCCCCAGCCCGCACGGCCGACCGCCCACCGCGTGCGCCCCGGCCAGGAGCGCGTCCCACACCCCGGCGGCGTCGTCGGCGGGCACGAGCAGCTCGTAGCCGCGTTCGCCGGTGTAGCCGGTGCGGCACACCCGCACCTTCCCGGCGTCGGCGAAGGCCATGTAGTCCAGCCCGGCCACAGCCTCGAAGCCGGCGAACATGCTCGCGAAGAGTTCGGGCGAGCGTGGGCCCTGCACGGCGATCACCGCGAGGTCACGGTGCCGGTCGACGATCTCGACGCCTGCCGGGGCCGCATCCCGCAGGAGAGAGGCGACACGAGCGGCGTTGGCGGCGTTGGGGACGGCGAGTACCTCGTCCGGCCCGACGAGGTACACGATGATGTCGTCGACGACCCCGCCGTCCTCGGTGCAGCACAGCGTGTACTGCGCGTGCCCCGGTCCGATCTTCCCCAGGTCGGCCGTGAGGCAGCGGTTGACGAAATCCGCGGCGCCCGGCCCGGTGATCGCCAGCTTGCCGAGATGGCTCACGTCGAAGACCCCGACGGCCTCGCGCACGGCCGTGTGCTCGGCCACGGTGCCGTCGGGGTAGGACAGCGGCATCGACCAGCCGCCGAACGCCCCGAGGCTGGCTCCGAGCGCTGTGTGCCGGTCGTGCAACGGGCTGGTCACGAGATCGTCCACGGACGGGGACGCTACTGCTCGCACCTGCGTTTCAGACCCTCGGCCTCCATCGCGAGGTAGCGACGGGTGAGCCCGCCGGCGAGCAGCCCGACCACCCCGCCCATCGGTCCGTGCTGGAGCAGCCGCAGCCGTACCACGGTGCCGCCACCGCCCGCGTCCATGATGTGCTCACCGACCGTCCGGATCCCGGGCCCGGCCGCGACCCAGGTGAAGCCCCTGGCCGGATCCAGCTCGGTGACCTCCCAGCGGGCGAGCGGCAGGCGGGGTTGGCGCACCTCGGCGCGGCTCCCCATGACGAGCGGACCCGCGTCCAGCCGGCGCACCGCCGTGATGGAGGCGGTCCACTCCGGCCAGCGCTCGACGTCGGAGAGCACGGCCCACACCCGATCGCCGGGTGCGTCGATCGTCACTGACTGCTGGAACTCCACGGCACCCTCCCGGCGATCTGCCATCCGGTACGGAAACGTAGGGGACGGACGCGGCGGCGTACGGGCCGGCCTGACGACCTTCCCGGGGTCAGCGGCGATGGGCGAGCGCGGTGCAGATCACGCAGCCGACGGCGAGGGCAGCAGCGGTGATCACCACCTGTCGCACGGGCAGCAGCACCGCGAGGCCGACGCACATCAGCAGGCCCAGCCCTGATGTCCAGGCCGGCCATCGCCGGTGCGCCCGGGGCAGCCGCAGAGCAGCCAGGTTGATCACGGCGTAGTAGACGAGCACCGAGCAGGCCGACAGGGCGATGGCCGCCACCGGCCCGGCGACCGTGGCGAGCACGATCGCGACGACGCCGCCCGCGAGGTCCGCCCAGCACGGGGTGCCGCGGGAGCAGACCCTGGCGAGTGCGCCCGGCAGCTCACGGCGCCGGGCCATCGCCAGTGCGGTGCGGCTCACCCCGACCAGCACGGACAGCAGGGCCGAACCCGCCGCCACGGCTGCGCCGAGCCGCACGAGCACGCCGAGCGCGCTCGCCTGCCCGGTATCGACGAGTGCAACCAGCGGCGCGGGCTCCGTGGCCAGCCGCTCCGCGCCGAGGCCCACCAGCAGCGCGACCGCCACGAGCAGGTAAGTGACCAACGCGATGCCCAGCGCGATGGCAATGGCCCGGCGCAGCGTCCGGTCGGGGTCGCGCACCTCCTCACCCAGCGTGGCGATGCGCGCGTACCCGGCGAAGGCGAAGAACACCAGCCCGGCGGCGGTGAGCACCCCGAGCACGCCGCCCGGCATCGCCACCCGCTCCACCTTCGGGGTGGCGGCAGAGGCCACGGTGTCGACCTGCGGTCCGAGCAACCCGATGACGACCACGACCAGCAGGACCGCCAGGGTGCCGCCGACCATCGCATACGCCCCGCGTGCCGTCCACCGCACGCCCGCGGTGTTCAGCACCGTTGCGGCGACGATCACCAGGATCGCCGCCGGCAGGGGTTGCGACGGGAGCACGTAGCTGCCGAACACACCCGCCGCCGCTGCGGCGGACGCCGTCTTGCCCACCAGGAACGCGACGCCCGCGAGCCGCCCGGCCCCCGGCGAGAGCCGCTCGCGCCCGTAGACGTAACCGCCGCCGCTCTCCGGGTGGGCGACGGCGAGATCGGCGGTGGAGGCGGCGTTGCACGCCGCGACGATCCCGGCCAGCACGACGGCGAGCAGCAGCCAGGGTCCGGCTGCCGCTGCGGCGGGAGCCCAGACGGCGAATACTCCCGTACCGAGCATGGCCGCCAACCCGAGCACGACCGCGTCGGTCGTGCCCAGTCGGCGCTGCACGCTCCAGGACACGGTGCCCACCCTTGCACCCGGGCCTACCTGATCCGGCTGCACGGCGGTGTCATTACCATCTCGAAGCGATCTCGCTAACGGACGAGCCGGACCCTGCCGGGCCGGCGGAACCCGAACGCCCGCCACTGACCAGCCATCGATTACTCATCGTTCGTCGAGAGGACGGCACGTGTCCACCGATCTGTACGTGGCAAGCGGCTCCCCCGCCACCGCCGAAACCGACGCTGTGGTCGTCGGGCTGCTCCCGGCCACGGGTGAGAACTGCGAGCCGAGCCTCGCTCCCGGCGCCGACGAGGTGGCCGACGCGTTCGGCACCGGCGACTCGGGCCTCGCCGCCCTGCTCGCGGTGGCGGGAGCCACCGGGAAGGCCGAAGAGGTGGTCAAGCTGCCCACGCGCGGGGCGATCACGGCGCCACTGCTCGTCGCGGTCGGCCTCGGCGAGCCGGACGCCGACGGGTCGCCGAGCGCAGAGGCCGTCCGCCGGGCCTCCGGAGCCGCCGCTCGCGCGCTTGCCGGCACCGGGAGCGCGGTCAGCACCCTGGGCCGCATCAACCTGGCCGCGGCCGCCGAGGGCACTCTGCTCGGTGCCTACACGTTCACCGCCTACCGCAGCAACGGCGCGGGCCGCGCGCCCGTCGCCCGCGTCGGCCTGGTCGGCGACGGCGACGGCGACGCCGAGGAGACCGTGCGCACCGCCACCGCCGTCGCGACGGCCGTTCGCACGGCGCGCGACCTCGTCAACACCCCGCCCAACGACCTGTTCCCCGAGTCGTTCGCGGCCCGAGCGCGTGAGCTCGCCGAGGCCGCCGGTGTCGAGGTCGAGGTGCTGGACGACGCCGCGCTCGCCGAGGGCGGGTACGGCGGTGTGCTCGGTGTCGGACAGGGCTCGTCGCGGGGGCCCCGACTGGTCCGGCTGCGCTACGCAGGCGGACCAGCACCACGGGCCAGGGTGGCGCTCATCGGCAAGGGCATCACGTTCGACACCGGTGGGATCTCCATCAAGCCCGCCGCGAACATGGACCACATGACGTCCGACATGGGCGGAGCGGCCGCGGTGATCGTCACCACCCTGCTGGCCGCGCAGCTGGAGCTTCCGGTGGCGGTCACCGCGACGGTGCCGATGGCCGAGAACATGCCCAGCGCCACGGCGTACCGGCCCGGCGACGTGCTGCGGATGTACGGCGGCAAGACGGTGGAGGTGCTCAACACCGATGCCGAGGGACGGTTGATCCTGGCCGACGCGATCGCCAGAGCCGCCGAGGACGAGCCCGACTACCTCGTCGAGACGTCCACGCTGACAGGTGCCCAGCAGGTGGCGCTCGGTCTGCGCACCGCCGGTGTGATGGGCAGCGACGAGTTCCGCGACCGGGTAGCCGAGCATGCCCGGGCCACCGGCGAGGACGGCTGGGCCATGCCGCTACCCGCCCACATGCGCAGCGAGCTGGACTCCCGCGTCGCCGACATCGCGAACGTCACAGGCAGCCGCTGGGGCGGGATGCTCGTGGCCGGGACGTTCCTGCGTGAGTTCGTGCCGGACGGCCTGCCGTGGGCACACATCGACATCGCAGGCCCGAGCTTCCACACCGGCGGCCCGTACGGCTACACGACGAAGGGCGGCACCGGCGTACCGGTTCGCACCCTGCACGCGCTACTGACTGACATAGCGAAGAACGGCTGAGGCCCTGAGGCCCTGAGGCCGTCCTCGCAGAGGCCCTTGTCGCTTTTCAGAGGCCGTGGTGCCTGCGACGAGGACAGCTGGTCTGCGAGGACGCCCCGTCGGCAGTTATCCGCCCAGGTTCTCGCGGCGCTGGCGGTCACGGAGGATGCGTTGCCGGGCGTCATGGTCGCGCATCCGCTGCGGATAGCCCACCAGCTGCACGTCGTACACCGGCATCTTCAACGAGCGGGCCAGCCGGCGCGCTGCGTCGGCTGACGGGATCCGCCGCCGCGTCCACTCCCCGTCGCGGTCGACCAGCAGAATCGTCATCGCGGTGACGGTGGTGCGTGGCTCCACAAAGCCCTCCACACCCTCGTGCGCCTCCGCCCACGCACGCAGGTGTGCCTGATCATCACGGTCCGCCGTCCGAAGCGTGCCCCGGCGGCCCATGCCCAGCATTCCGAGTAGCTTCACCGCACTCCCTCGCTGTGCTCGGCCGGCGCTTCGCGCGGCCCCCGTATCCATGGTTTGCTCGCAGGCTCGCTCATCGCGACCCACCTCCCCACTGCCCCAACGCTCGAGGTCGATGGTTTTCTCCCGCGTGCACCAGCCGCCGCGCCCGTCCACCACGGATGACAAGATGTGAACGGCGGCGTCACACGCCGCTGTCACACGCACTGCCGGCAATTCGGTGAGGGAGTCAAGACGTGCCCGAGCACAACGCGGACCTGGTGATACTGGGCGGTGGATCGGGCGGCTACGCCTGCGCGCTGCGGGCGGCCGAGCTGGGCATGTCGGTCGTGCTGGTCGAGCGCGACAAGCTCGGGGGCACGTGCCTGCACTACGGCTGCATCCCCACCAAGGCGCTGCTGCACGCCGCCGAGGTGGCCGACAACGCCCGCGAAGGCGACAAGATCGGCGTCAAGAGCTCACTGGCCGGCATCGACATGGCCGGCGTGAACTCCTACAAGGACGGCGACATCGCCAAGCTCTACAAGGGACTGCAGGGACTGGTGAAGTCCCGCAAGATCACTCTGGTCGACGGCACCGGCCGCTTCGAGGGGCCCAACGCGGTCGTCGTCGGCGAGGACCGGTATGTCGGCAGGAATGTGGTGCTGGCCACCGGCAGCTACTCCAAGACGCTGCCCGGCCTCGACATCGGTGGCCGCATCATCACCAGCAGCGAGGCGATCCACCTGGACGAGGTCCCGGACCGGATCGTGATCCTCGGCGGTGGAGTCATCGGAGTCGAGTTCGCGTCGGTGTTCAAGAGCTTCGGCTCGGAGGTCACCATCGTCGAGGCACTGCCCCGGCTGGTCCCCAACGAGGACGAGTTCTCCTCCAAGCTGCTGGAGCGGGCGTTCCGCCGCCGCAAGATCACCTTCAAGACGGGCGTCAGGTTCACCGGGGCCAAGCAGACCGAGGACGGCGTCAGCGTCTCGCTCGAGTCCGGCGAGGAGATCGAGGCCGACCTGCTGCTGGTCGCCGTCGGTCGGGGCCCGAACACGGCCAACGCCGGGTTCGAGGAGGCCGGCGTGCGGATGGAGCGCGGGTTCGTGCTCGCCAACGACCGGCTGCGCACCAACCTGCCGAACGTCTTCGCGCTGGGCGACATCGTCCCCGGCCTCCAGCTCGCGCACCGCGGGTTCGCCCAGGGGATCTTCCTCGCCGAGGACATCGCCGGCCTCAACCCACCGGTTATCGACGAGGCCGGCATCCCTCGCGTCACCTACTGCGAGCCCGAGGTCGCGTCCGTCGGGCTCACGGAGGCGCAGGCCAAGGAGAAGCACGGCGAGATCCAGACGCTCACCTACGACCTCGCGGGCAACGGCAAGAGCCAGATCCTGCAGACGCAGGGCGCGATCAAACTGATCAAGACCGGGGTAGCGGGCACACCGGGCCCGGTCGTCGGCATACATATGGTCGGCGCTCGCGTCGGCGAACTCATCGGGGAGGCCCAGCTCGTCTACAACTGGGACGCCCAGGCCGAGGACGTCGCCGCGCTGGTGCACGCCCACCCCACCCAGAACGAGGCGTTCGGCGAGGCCCACCTCGCGCTGGCCGGCAAGCCGCTGCACAGCCACTCGTGACCAGGCGCAGCCGACCGCTGCTCCGGCCACCCGAACCCGAACCGCAGGAAGAGGAGCTCCGACCCGCCATGGCCTTCTCCGTCCAGATGCCCGCCCTCGGTGAGAGCGTCACCGAAGGCACCGTCACCCGGTGGCTCAAGCAGGAGGGGGACCGGGTGGAGGTCGACGAGCCACTGCTCGAGGTCTCCACCGACAAGGTCGACACCGAGATCCCGTCTCCCGCTGCAGGCGTGCTGCAGCGGATCGTCGCGGGTGAGGACGAGACGGTCGAGGTCGGCGGCGAGCTCGCCGTGATCGGCGACGGCTCGGAGTCCGGCGGCGACGTCGAGGGCGGCGACACCGCAACGGAGTCGGCCGTCGAGGCCCCGGCCGAGGAGGAGGCCGACGCCGACGCGCCGCCTGCACCGCCGAACCAGGCGGCGCCCGCCGGGTCCGACGAACCCACTCCGGCCCCCCGGGCGGCCACCGAGTCCACCGGCTCCGGCATCGCGATCACGATGCCGGAGCTCGGTGAGAGCGTCACCGAGGGCACCGTCACCCGCTGGCTCAAGAAGGTCGGCGACGAGATCGCGGTCGACGAGCCGCTGCTGGAGGTGTCCACCGACAAGGTCGACACCGAGATCCCCTCCCCCATCGCCGGCACCCTGCTCGAGATCACCGCGGGCGAGGACGAGACGGTCGAGGTCGGCGGTCAGCTCGCCGTGATCGGTGACGCCTCCGCGGCCCCGTCCGCTGGTACGCCCTCCGGCACCTCTCCGGCCGACAGCGCCCCGGCCGACGAGGGCCCGGCTCCCGAGCGCAGGCCGGAGCCCCCGAGCGAGCAGGACCAGGCCGCCGAGCAGCCCTCGAGCAACGGCAAGGTCGACGCGCAGGCCGTGGAGCAGGCCGATGAGCAGGCCGAGCGCGACGACCTGCCGTCCGAGCAGCCCGAACGGCCCGACGTCGGCGACGGCGGCGCAGGCCGGGCCCCGTACGTCACCCCTCTGGTCCGCAAGCTGGCCGCGGAG
>JAODNO010000357.1 GCA_025465235.1 Pseudonocardia sp. | reverse complement strand
CTCGACCTCGACCTCCGGGCCGCACCAGCGCATCCGCACCTGGTGCGCGAGCTCGAGGAGCTCGTCGAGCGCGTCGTCAGGCAGCCGCAGTACGTCGAGCACCTGCGCTTCGGACAGGCGCGTGCCCTCCTCCAACACCTGAGTGCGTGCGGTGGCCAGGATGCCGGTCTCGGTGGTCGTCACGGGACAGCAGTCTGCCATTCGCCGCCCAGCGCCGAGGCGAGCCCGCGACGCGCGGCGTCAGCGAACTCCTCGGGCAGCAGAGCGCCCACCCCGTCGGGGAGCGCCCCGATCAGCGGTACGCCGGTGACGGCGGGCAGATCCGTGCGGTTGCACCTCGTGGCGAGGTCGGGCGCGGCGGGCCAGGCCCCGACGACGACCCCCGCGCACGTCAACGTGCGGGACCGGAGGGCCTCGACGGTCAGCGCGGTGTGGTTGAGCGTGCCGAGACCCGCGGCGGCCACCACCAGCACGGGAGCGCCGAGCAGCGCGGCGACGTCGGCGAGGGTGCCGCCCTCGTCGGTGAACCTGACCAGCAACCCTCCGGCACCCTCGACGAGCACGAGGTCGTGGTCCGCGGCCAGCTCCCGGGCCGCCTCGGCGGCCTCCGCAGGCGTCACGGGCGGCGTGCCGGCGCGCCGGGCGGCGGTGGCGGGTGCGAGCGGGTCAGGGTAACGGGCGAGCTCGCGCGAGGTGACGCCCGGGACGAGCCGGGCGACGTCGGCCAGGTCCCCGGGCTCCCCGGCGCCGATGCCGGTCTGGGCGGGCTTCAGCACGGCCACCCGGTCCCCGCGGGCGCAGGCGAGCGCGGCCACGGCCGCGGTGACGACGGTCTTGCCGACCCCGGTCCCCGTCCCCGTCACGACGAGGATGCCCGCGTCGGTGAGGTTTTCCCACTGCGCCACCTCGCGGGTCATCCCGCCGGCGCGGGGGCCAGTACCTCGGCCAGGACCGCGCGGACCAGCGCCGTGTCCGCCTCCGTGAGGGTCGCCCTGGCCGTCAGCCGCAGCCGGCTCGTCCCCTCCGGCACCGAGGGCGGTCGGAAACAGCCGACCCGCACCCCGAGAGCGGCGCAGGCCCGCGCTGCGTCGAGCGCCCGGACCGGATCGCCGAGCACCACCGACACCACCGCCGAAGGGGGAGCCGTCACCCCGGCGGCGTCGGCCAGCTCCGCGGCGGCCCGCAGCACCGCCGTCGGCCGATCCGGCTCGTCCCGCAGCACCTGCAGAGCGGCGAGCGCCGCGCCGACGGACGCGGGCGCGAGGCCGGTGTCGAAGATGAACGAGCGTGCGGTGTCGACGAGATGTGCGGTGACCGCGGCCGGCCCGAGCACCGCTCCGCCCTGGCTGCCGAGCGCCTTGGAGAGCGTCACGGTCACGACCACGTCGTCCGCCCCGGCCAGTCCCACCTCTGTGAGCAGGCCGCGCCCGCCGGGACCGACCACACCCAGTCCGTGCGCCTCGTCCACCACGAGCAGCGCGCCGCGGTTTCGGCAGACGGCGTGCAGGTGGCGCGCCGGGGCGAGTCCGCCGTCGACGCTGTTGACGCTCTCGGTCACGACGAGCGCCCGCGGCTCGCGCCGACCTGCGAGCACGGCGTCGACGGCAGCCGGGTCGTCGTGCGGAACGACCTCGACCCGGGCGCGCGAGAGCCGGCAGGCGTCCACGAGCGAGGCGTGGTTGGCGGCGTCGGAGACGATGAGCGCGTCGGGACCCGACAGCGCCGTCAGTAGGCCGAGGTTTGCGGCGTAGCCGGAGGAGAAGACCAGCCCGGACTCCGCCCCGCAGAACGCCGCGAGCTGGCGCTCCAGTTCGGTGTGCAGGGTGGTGGTGCCCGTGACCAGGCGGGACCCGGTGGAGCCCGCGCCCCACGTGTGCAGCGCCTCCAGCGCGCCCCCGATCACGCGGGGATCGGTGGTGAGGCCGAGGTAGTCGTTCCCGGCCAGGTCGAGCAGGCCATCGGAGGCGCTGCGCGGACGCAGCTCGCGGCGGAGCCCTGCTTCCCGGCGACGGGCGGCGTGCGGAGCGAGCCAGGCCAGCGGGTGCGAGGGCGGGAAGGGGTGCACGGGCGACCACGGTAACGACCCGGCTCGTGAGTCCGGAATGGGCGACTCCCGACGGACGGTGCGCGGTGCGAACACCGGGCAGCTCACGCACGGCGGCCACTCCTCTGCAGGCGCTCGGCCTCGCTGCGCACCCGGCGCTAAAGTCCTGGTCGGGGCGGGTCAGGGATGGGTCTGGGGGAGGGCGAAGGTGATCTCGCGGCGGTTCAGGCGGTAACCCGCCCGGTCGTAGACCCGCAGGGCACCGGTCGGGTTGTGGGCGTCGACGGTGAGCGAGGAGGTGTCGCAGCCGTGATCACGGGCCGCCTGCAACACGTGCGCGAGCAATGCCGCAGCGACTCCGCGGCCCCGGTGCGCCGCGATGGTGCCGACCGTGGCGACGTACAGATCGCGCCTGCCGGTGCGCGCGGTGGCGGCGTCGTGCTCGTAGCTGAGCACGTAACCCGCGATCTCGCCGTCTGCAACCCTCGCCACCGCCGAGCAGGCCGGACGGAAGGCCCGGCTTCCGGTGCGCTGGTGCACCCATGCCTCTGCGCTCGCCGGCACTGAGCCCCAGTGGTCGGCAAACGCGCTGTTGTGCGCGGCGCGGAGCGGCTCGTCCCAGCGCGCCGCGTCGTAGTACGGGCCCAGCGACGCCACGGCCAGCCCGGCCGGCGCGGGAACGGACGTGACCGGCTCGGTCAGGTCGCGGTGGAGCTCCGACCACCACCGGGCCGGCCCCATCCCGATTCCCTCGGCCAGCGCGACGGCGCCCGCGTTGGTCTCGGGCACCCGCATCATCAGGGTCGCGCCGAGCTCGCCTGCCCGCTCACGTGCGACGGCCAGCAGCGCGTTCCCGATGCCCCGGCGGCGGAACGCGGGATGCACGCCGCGTCCGAGATCAGGTGCGCAGCCTCTGCGCGTCCGCTGCGCAGCCGCAGCACCTGGTAGGCCACTGCAGTGGCCTCGTCGCCCGCGGGCCCGTCGAGCACGACGATGGTGTCGCGTTCCAGGTCGAGCTCGGGATCAGCGAGCTCCTCGGCGCAGTCGTCGGCGTCGTGGTGCTCGTCACGCCGGTCGACCTCCTCGACCGCGGCCAGCAGCTCGGCCCACCGCCCGGCGTCGTCGGGGTTCATCGGACGGCTGCGCAACCCGGCCCGGAGCGCCGACGGGAGGACGGGCAGGGCCGCGGCAGCGACGCTAGGACATCCCGGCTCGAGCACGCACACGGTGTGCACCCGGCGACTCACGGGCGGAAACCCGGCGACTCGCGGGCGGGAAACGGGCGACTCGCGGGCGTTCCCCGGTCCTGGTGCCGCGTCAGCCAGGGCCTGCGAGCAGTCCCCGCGCGACGAGGCCGGCCCGCCAATCCATCGCCGCCCGTTCCAGCTCGGCTTCGGACGGTCGTCCGCGCAGCGCCCACAGGTGCTCGGCCTGCCGCCAGGCGTCGTGGTGGGAGAGGAGGGGGCCGAGGCCGGCATCGTCGGCCCCGGCGCCTGGGTCTGGCGCTCCTGCGGCCTCCAGTCCGTGGACGATCAGCCCGGTGATCATCTGCACGTCACCGCGTTCGGCAGGACCCGGCGTTCGTCCGAGCAGGGTGCAGATGCTCACGACGGCAGGCGCGAGGTCGAGCCCGACGAGCGTGAGCCCGCCGGCCAGGGCGATCCGTCCGGGGCCGGCCGTTGCCGCACCCCACCGGTCGATCACCTCCTGCCATGCCCTGGGCACGCCTGCGCCGCGAGCGTGGGCCCGTACGGCGCGCAGGTAGCGCCTCGCCAACTCCGTGACCAGCCCGGCAGTGAACTCCCGGTCGGCGCCGACGTCGTCGACCACGGCGCCGACCACCCCGGTGAGCAGCCGGTTGACCGGACCCACGCCCTCTCCGCGCCGTCCGGCGTCCGCACCGGGTTGAAGCCGTGCCAGCTCGTGGACGGCCGCTTGCGGCGTGAGCGGTTCGATCGCTCCCGGGCCCGGCACCTTCGGTCCGCTCGGCCCCATGCCAGCCAGTCCTCTCACAGCGGGTCCCGCTCCCGTCGGCCCAGCAGCCGACTCCAGAGGGGCCGACCGCGCCGACGATCCGGATGCGCCCGGCTCCGCCGCGATCACCCTCGACCCGATCAGCTCGGCCGCCATCGCGCCCATTCGCATCGCTCCCGTCGTCGCCGGGTCGGTCATTTCCGCCACGACTCCTCCTCGCTGAGGCCGTCGGCCGCGCAGCCCCGGTAGCGCACGGCGAGCGTCGGACCGCGAATGAGTCGCGTTGTGTCGCCGGTGATACCGGTGGAGCGCCACAGCCACCGATATAGGGGGTCCGCTAGGGCGGACGTAGGGCGTTGTCCTGATTACACGCGCGTCTGCTGCGCCGAGGCTGCCTTCTCAACCGGCCCACGACCGGATACCGGCCGTGACGCTCATGACGAAGGAGCCTGGCGATGACCGTGCCCACCGCGCCGACGACGATCTCGACACTCGGAAACGCCGAACTGGTCGAGTTGGCCGCGCAGGGCGACAGCAGGGCGTGGGCGGAGATCGTGCTCCGTTACCGGGGTCTGGTGACCGCGGTCGTCCGCAACTTCCGGCTGCAGGATGCCGACGCCCGCGACGCCGAGCAGCGCACGTGGCTGCGACTGGTGGAACACCTGCGCTCGCTGCGGGACCCCGACCGGCTGGGCGGGTGGCTGTCGACCACTGCATCGCGTGAGTGCCTGCGGATGCTGCGGGAGGCCCAGGGCCTCGTGGCCGTCGAGATGGACGCGGTCCCCGACCCGGAGTCGGGCGTGGAGGAACGGGTGGTCGATGCGGACACCGCGGCCCGCCTGTGGCGCATCGTCGCCGCGCTGCCACCGCGTGGTCGCATGATCATGAACGCGCTGTTCGCGGAGGAGCCGCTGCCCTACGCGGAGGTGGCGCAAAGCACGGGGATCCCCATCGGCAGCCTCGGGCCGAGCCGGGCCCGCCTCATCCACCGGGTTCGGCGCAGCTTCGAAGAGGGCGCCTTCGCAACCGGCGCCTGACCACGGGACATCAGGAGTCGCGGGCTACGGGACAGGTCCGCTCGTGCGCTTGCCCCGGCGGCCGCGGGTCGACCGGAACAGCACGGCGCTGGCCTGTACCCGGCTGTGGACGCCGATCTTCGCGTAGATGCGGCTGACGTGAACACCGACGGTCTTCTCGCTGATGAACAGCCGCTGGGCGATCTCCCGGTTCGTGTGACCGTCGGCCAACTCGGTGAGGACCTCCAGCTCCCGGGCAGTCAACTCGGTCAGTTCGTCGGCGGGCTCCGGTCGGGCTGCGCCGGTCGTCGCCTCGGGGGTCGGTACCGCGTGCGGAGCCGGGGCGCCGATCTTGACGCGGCCACGTTCTGCCAGGTCGGCGACCTCCGCGAGCATCGGTGTCGCGCCCAACCCCCGGGCGAGGCGCTCGGCCTGCCGCAGCGCCTCGGTGGCCGCAGCCGAGTTCGCGCGGAGAGCGAGGAGCGCCTCGGCCCGCCGCAGGTGGGCGTAGGCGGTGGGGTACGGCTGCTGGCGGGCCTGCCAGAACTCGGCCACGCGCTCCCACGCCTGGGGATCGGAGCGGTGCTGCGCCCGGCTGTCCTCGGCCCCGCACATCTCGACGAAGCCCATCACGCTGTCGCGGATCGCGGGGACCGACGAGGCTGCACTGCGGGTCAGGTCGGCGACGTGCCGGCGCAACCGTGCGTCCGTGCCATCGTCGGGCCTGCGGAGCCCCAGCCGGGCGAGCTCGGCACGCGCCCTGGCGCCGTGCCAAACCAGCGGCGCCACCAGCCACACGTCGTCCGAACCCTGCTCGACCACGTCCAGGCCGGAGCCGACGTGGTCCAGCGCCACGTCCGGACGGTCCTGCCACATGGCGAGACCGGCGCGGAGGGTGAGCAGCGGGATGCGGTAACGCGGCCCGACAGTGCTCGCCGACAGCACGTCGACGGCCTCGAGGTCGTCCTCCGCCGGGGCGAGGCGACCCCTGCCGATGTCCATACGGGCCCGGGCCAGCCGCAGCTCGAGCGCCTCCGCGCCGCTGGGTGCCAGCTCCCACGCCTCGGCGATGGCCGAGTCCGCCTCGTCCCAGCGGCCCCGTCGGAAGAGGCCGTTGGCCGCGACGGAGATCAGCCCGACTCCCGCACTGCGAACCAACCCCAGTGCGCGGACGCGCTCGATCCCCACGCGCGCGATCTCGATGCCCCTGTCCAGCTCGTTCAACGGCCCCGAGAGCAGCTCGGCGAGGCTGCGGTAGGCACGGGCGACCTCGCGGGGGTCGGCCGCTCGCTCCGCCACCGCGAGCGACTCGCGCAGCGCGTTCTCTCCGGCCTCCGGGTCCTCCCGGTAGGCCAGGCTGAAACCGAGCGTCGCGAGCGCCCTGGCCTCCTCGACCGCGAGCCCCATCCGGCGCGCCAGCTGGAGCGCGCGCTCGGCGGTCGCCTGCGCGGCCGCGAAGTCACCCGCCGTCCAGAGCGCCGACGCATGCCCTCCGAGGACCTCGGCCCGCTCCTGCTCCGCTCCGACCGCGGGCAGCAGCGCCGTGGCGCGTCCGAACGCGAGGGCGGCCTCCCCGCCACGACCAGCGGCCACGAGGTACTGGCCGGTGCGGGCGTGCAGCAGCGCCTTGTCGAGGTCGCCGGGCTCGTCGGGCGTCTCCGCCATGCGGAGCCGCTCCGCGAGCAGCGCAACGGCCTGGTCGGCGTCCCCGGCGAGGTGCGCTGCCTCGGCGGCCCGCTCCAGACACCCCGAGCGCGAGACGGGTGCGGCGGTCGACTCCCCGGCCAGCCGCGCGGCCCGCAGCCAGTGGCGGTGCGCCTCGGCGTAACCGCGGACCCGGCCCGCCGCTTCGGCCGCCGCCACCGTGGCCGTCGCCGCCCGCTGCACGTCACCCGCCGACTGCCAGTGGTGGGCGAGCCGGGCGTCGACGCCGGGCAGCTCGCGCGCCCAGGCGGCTTCGAGCGCCACCGCGTAGCGCCGGTGCAGGTGCACGCGCTCACCCGGCAGCAGCTCCCGGATCAGCACGTCGGTCATCAGGCCGTGCCGCAGCCGGTAGCCGTCGGTTCCGTCGTCAACCACGACGACACCGGCGTTGACCGCCTCACGGAGAGCATCGAAGAGGTCCGGCCCACCGCCGTCCAGCACGGTATCGAGGAGCCGATGCGGCAACGGCCCGTCACAGAGCGCGATGGCGCGCACGGCGCGCAAGGCCGGTTCGGACAGGCGGTTGACGCGAGAGAGGACGAGCTCGCGCAACGTCGTCGGCAGGCCCGTCGGATCCCCGTCCATGGCCGCCCGCAACGTCTCTTCGGCGATGAACGCGTTGCCGGCCGAGCGCTTCCAGACGAGCTCGACCAGGTCCGTCCGGCCCGGGGCGAGGGCGTCCACCATGGCCGCCACCGCCTCCCGGCGCAGCGGTGCCACCTCCAGGCACCTCACCTGGCGGTGCCGCCCGAGCTCACTGATCATCGTGCGCGCCGCAGAGGAGTCCGAGGCCAGCTCCGTGCGGTGGGTCGCGACGACGAGCACGCGCTCGTCGGCGAGGTTCGCGACCAGGTAGGCGAGCAGATCGAGGGTCGACCGGTCGGCCCACTGCAGGTCCTCCACGACGAGGACGACGACGGAGCCCCCGGCCAGGCGCAGGACCACGCGGTGCAGGAGCTCGAGGGTCTGCACCCGGGCCTGCGGGCCCCCCAGCGCCGGGACCGCCGGCCGGAGCGCGACCAGCTCCTCCAGCTGGTCCGCCCACGGCGACAGCTGCCGCTGCACCTCATCACCCCGCGGCGAGCGCAGGAGGGTGCGCAGCGCCGACGCGACCGGCCAGAACGGCGGGCTCTCCGCGATGTCGGTGGCGCCGCCGAGGAGCACGGTGGCGTTCACCCGGTCGGCGCGGCTCACGAGATCCTGAACCAGCCGCGTCTTGCCGACACCCGCGTCGCCGACCAGGAAGACCGTGGCCATCCGGCCCTGTTGCACCGCGTCGAGCGCACCAGTGAGCGCAGCGACGTCGTCCTCCCTGCCGACGAGCGGAGGCGACGCCAATCGCTCGGTCACGTTCGGCGACGTTAGCCATGCCCGGGACCGGAAGCCAGAGCCAAGGGCAGTCACTTCACAGGGTGGAGCAGATCGCCCGGACCGGGCGGCCGGGGTCGTATCAGGATGACAGGCGCACCCTCCTCCTGCGGGAGCTGTCACCGGACGGGTCCGTCGAACGAGAGGAGTCGCAGTGGCCATCGGGGACATGGAGCGACAGGCCAGGGATCCTGGGACGACGCAGCACCTGGCACGACTCGCCGGGACCACCATGCCGGGGTCGATTCCCGAGGTCGTGCGGCGGCTCGCCGCCATCCACGAGTACGCGTCGCGCACCTCGATGCTCCGCGATGGCGACGGGATCGCGTCGTTCACCCGGCTCTACCACGTCATCACCACCCGGATCGGGCAGATGGTCGACAGCGGGGAGTTCAAGGAGGCGGATTTCCTGATCCGGCTCGACGTCGAGTTCGCCGGGCGCTACCTGTCAGCCCTGCGTACCTACGCCGAGGACATGAACCGCACGCCCGGGGTCTGGCGCCTGCTGTTCGACAACCGCAGCGACCCGCGCATCGCCCCCGTCAACTTCGCGATCGCCGGCGTGAACGCCCACATCAACTTCGATCTCGCGTGCGCGCTCGTGTCCACCTGGAAGCACGTCGCCCCCGACGGCGACGGGCCCGAGAGCGCCCAGTTCCACGACTACCGGCTGATCAACGATGTCTTCGAGCAGGAGATGGACCCCCTGCGCGAGGACCTCGGCTCCCTGCTCAGCCGCGGGCCGGACGACGCCATCTGGGACCGCACGGCCAACTGGATGGCCGATCTCGTCATTCGCTTCACGCGGGACCTGGCGTGGGACGAGGCGAAGCGGGTGTGGGAGTGCGGAGCGGACGACAAGGTGATGCAGGCCTCGGCGGAGCAGCTCGATGCGATCGCCGCCTTCGTCGGTGAGCGCCTGCTGCGGGCACCGGTTCTCCCGGTGTAGTCCGAACGGCGATATCCACTCGACCTCCGGCCCGTCACCCAGCACCATCTTCCGTTCGTGGGACACATCGAGGCGATGGCCGTCGGGCACCAGCTTCCCGACGGCCGGACGCTCTTCTCCGACGTCTCCTTCCGCGTCGGCGACGGCGCCAAGATCGCCCTCGTGGGCCCGAACGGTGCGGGCAAGACCACGCTGCTGCGGATGGTCGCCGGCGAGCTGGCACCTGCGGCGGGCAGCATCGCCCGCAGCGGTGGGCTCGGGGTGATGCGCCAGTTCATCGGGTCCATCACCGACGACCGCACGCTCGCCGATCTCGCCCTGTCCCTCGCCCCGCCCGCCGTTCGCGTGGCGGGGGAGCGGCTCGGCGCCGCCGAGCGGGCCCTCGACGACGTGGAGCGCTCGCAGCTCCGGTACGCCGACGCGCTCGCCGGCTGGGGGGAGGCCGGCGGGTACGCCGCCGAGGTGGAGTTCGACACTGCGGCCGTCGCCGCACTGGGCCTGCCGTGGACGCGGGTGCGCGACCGGCGCGTCGCGACGCTCTCCGGAGGCGAGCAGAAGCGGTTCGCGCTCGAACTGCTGCTCCGTGGCCGTGACGAGGTGCTGCTGCTCGACGAGCCCGACAACTTCCTCGACGTGCCCGGCAAGCGCTGGCTGGAGGCACGGATCCAGGAGTCGGGCAAGAGCGTGCTGTTCGTCAGCCACGACCGGGAGCTGCTCGCCCGCACCGCCGAGCGCGTCGTCACCGTCGAGGCGGGGTCGGCGTGGGTGCACCCCGGGGGGTTCGCGTCCTGGCACGGAGCACGGGTCGCCCGGCACGATCGGCTCGACGAAGAGCGCCGCCGGTGGGACGAGGAACGCACCAAGCTGGAACAGTTGGTCGTCTTCTACAAGGCGAAGGCCGCCTACAACGACGGCATGGCATCGCGCCTGCAGGCAGCACGCACGCGGCTGGCCCGGTTCCGCGAGTCCGGCCTGGACGGGCGGGGTAAGCCCCCGGAGAAGGCCCGTGAGCAGGACGTGCGGATGCAGCTGGGCGGCGGGCGCACCGGCCGGAGAACCGTCATGTGCGAGCAGCTCGAGCTGGACGGGCTGACCTACCCGTTCGACCTGGAGGTCTGGTTCGGCGACCGCGTGGCGGTGCTCGGGGCCAACGGCTCGGGCAAATCCCACTTCCTGCGGCTCCTGGCTCGCGGGGGTACCGACCCGGAGCCGGGCAGCGTCCCCGCGAGCGGGGCTGCGCTCCCCGCGGTGGCGCACGACGGCGTGGCACGGCTCGGCGCCCGCGTGCGTCCCGGACATTTCTCGCAGACCCACGACCGGCCCGAACTGACCGGCCGCACGCTGTTGGAGGTCCTCGTGGGAGGTGACGCCGACCGGCCGGGCCGCACGCTCGGCGACGCGATGAAGGCGCTAGCGCGCTACGAGCTTGCCGCGCAGGCGGAGCAGCGGTTCGAGACGCTGTCGGGCGGGCAGCAGGCGCGGCTGCTCATCTTGCTGCTCGAGCTGTCCGGCGCCACGCTGCTGCTGCTCGACGAACCCACAGACAACCTCGACCTCGCCTCCGCCGAGGCGCTGGAAAAGGCGCTCGCCGCGTTCGAGGGCACCGTGTTGGCCGTCACGCACGACCGCTGGTTCACCCGCGGATTCGACCGTTTCGTCTTGTTCGCGGGCGACGGCGAGGTGCTGGAGACCGACGAGCCCGTGTGGTCCGCGGGGTGACATCGCGGGCGCCCGGTCACCCCGCAGGACGCACCGCGCCGGTCACCGCCCACCCGTCCGAGCGGGCCCGTAGCCCTACGGCCACCAGGCGGATCAGCATGAACGCCGTCAGGCCCGCCCAGATCCCGGCCAGGCCCCACCCCCACGCCAGCGATGCCCAGATCAGCGGCAGGAATCCGACGACCGCGGCGGCCAGCGTGGACGTCCGCAGGTAGGCGGCGTCCCCGGCACCGAGCAGCACCCCGTCCAGGGCGAACACCACCCCGGCCACGGGCTGCATGGCGACGAAGAACCACCAGGGCACCGGTACCGCGGCAAGTACCTCGGGATCCGGGGTGAACACCGGCGGCAGCACCCCGGAGAGCGCGGCGAACAGCATCCCGAACCCGACGCCGAGCACGATCCCGTAGCGCGTCACCTGCCCGGCCAGGGCCCTTGCCCGCTCGGCGCCCCGCTCCGGCGAGCCCAGTGCCGCGCCCACGAGCGACTGCGCCGCGATCGCCACGGCGTCGAGCACCAGGGCTTGGAAGAACCACAGCTGCAGGACGATCTGGTGGGCCGCCGCCGTCGCGGCCCCGAAGCGGGTCGCCACCGCAGCGGCGGACAGGAAGCAGGCCTGGAACGCGAGGCTGCGGGCCATCAGGTCGCGCCCGAGCCCGAGCTGCGACCGTAGAACGGCAGGCGCAGGCCGCAGCGCCACCGCGTCGGCCCTGGCGGCCCGGACGAGCGCGCCGAGGAACAGGCTCGCGCCGACCGACTGACCGACGACGTTGGCGACCGCGGACCCGACGAGTCCAAGCCCCGCCCACCCGCCCACCCCGTGCACGAGCAGGGGGCAGGCCAGCGCGGACAGCCCGTTGCCGGCGAGGACGAAGCGCAGCGGCCTGGCAGTGTCCTGGACACCGCGCATCCAGCCGTTGCCGGCCAGCGTCACCAGCACCAGCGGCGCTCCGAACAACGCGACCCGCAGCCAGGACACGGCTGCATCGGCGATCGCTCCGCCGTTGCCGATAGCCGCGGCGACCGGCCGCGCGACGAGCTGACCGACCACGAGCACCAACAGCCCGACGGCGAGCGCGAGCCAGGTGGCCTGCACCCCCTCGGCCACGGCGTCGCCGCGCCTACCCGCCCCGTGCAGCCGCGACACGCGAGCGGTGGTGCCGTAGGACAGGAAGTTCAGCTGGCTCGTGACCTGTGCGAACATCACGCCTGCGACGGCGAGGCCGGCCAGCGGCACCGCCCCCAGCCTGCCGACCACCGCGGTGTCGATCAGCAGGTACAGCGGCTCGGCGGCGAGCACCGGCAACGCCGGAGCAGCCAGCCTCAGCACCGTCCGCGCTGGGACGCGATCGGGCGGCTGGGTCATCGGGAACGGGTCATCAGCACTGCTCACCTGTCAGCGCGCGGCACCGCGTGCGGACGGCGGCACACGTAGACGAACGCGGGCGGCAGGTTGCGCCACACGGTGGCGGTGACCAGCACCTCGTCGAACGTCTCGCGCAGGGTGCGCCGGAAGCGGCGAGCGGCGCCGAGCGTCATGCCGTGCAGGTAGGCGAAGGTGGTGAACGCGCCAGTCGCGCCGATCGCGCGGCTGATCTCGCCCAGAAGCGCTGTCTGCGTCGCATCGTCGAACAGCGCCCATGGCAGCCCGCAGATCACGGCGTCGACGGAGGTGACCCCGCGCTGGGCGAGCAGCGCGCCCAGGTCCGCCGCGTTGCCGGGCACGACCTCCAGCTCCGGGCGGGTCCGGCGCAGGAACGTGACCATGTCGGGGTCCAGCTCGACGGCGAGGTGCTGGGCGTCGGCCGGTAGCTTCGTGGCGATCACGGCGCTCACCGCACCGGTGCCCGGGCCGAGCTCCACGACGACGGGGGAACCGGACCGCGGTACGACCGACGCGAGCACCGCCCCCAACCGCGGCGAGCTGGGCGCGACCGCGCCCATCGTCGCGGGCCTGCGCAGGGCGGCGGCGAGGAAGGCCCGTCGGGCCGCCCTCACATCCGGCTCGATACGGGCTGGTCCGGTATCGGAGGTCATCTGGCTGGGCTCCTCGGTCTCGGTCGCTGCACACGGTAGCCGGACGGGCAGCAGGGCCGATCAACCGGCGAGGTCCGAGGAGGGACTACTGCATCGCCCTATTGCGGTGTACCCGGCGGGGGCAGGCGCATGGTGCGCTGCGGTTCCACCCCGGCCACCCCGTCGAGGTCGACGAGGGCCTCCCAACCGGGTGGTGCCGATCCGGTGATCACACCGATCGGCCCCAGTACCTGCTCGACGTCCATCCCGGCCGTGCGCAGCCGCTCGGCCAGCTCGTCGATCACGGCGAGATGGTTGTCATCGACGGTGACGGTGACGGGAATGGAGCCTTGGCTGTCGGAGGCGTTCACGACGGGGCCTGTACCAGCCCGGCGCCGACGTCCTGCGCGGGCAGTCCGAGCGGCTGGGCGGCGCCGACGAGCTCGTCCCACAGCGCCCTGCCGCGGGCCCCGCTGCGCTCCGCCCACAGCGCGGCGATGCCGGCCACGTGCGGAGTGGCCATGCTGGTGCCCGAGATCGTGTTGTAGCGGCGCGGCAACGGCCAGCTGGAGTGGATCCGGACGCCCGGCGCAGCGATGTCGATCTCGCCACCGCCGACCTCGGTGGCCGAGGCGGAGAAGTCGGCCACCGCCAGGGTGGCGTCCACCGCTCCCACTGCCATGATCGACGGGCTGTTCGCCGGCACTCCGACGAACCCCGGGTTGCCCTCCGAACGGCGCGCGTTGTTCCCGGCGGCCGCCACGATGAGCGTCCCGGCCGCGAGCGCACGGCGCCCCACCGTCTCGTAGGCGGTGGAGATCTCCCGTTGATCAGCACCGAGGGACATCGAGACCACCTGCGCACCCGCGCTGATGGCCCAGCTCATCCCGGCGAGGATGTCGGCGTCGGTGCCGCTGCCCTGGTCGCTGAGCACCTTGCCGACCAGCAGCCTGGCCCCGTATGCCACCCCGTAGCGCGGCCCCTCGGCCGGGTCGAGGGCGCCGGCCATCGTTCCCGCGCAGTGCGTGCCGTGTCCCTGGGCGTCCTGCGCGCTCTGGCCGTCGACGAACGACCGTGACGTGATGTCGCGGTCGGCGAAGTCGGGATGGCGCAGGTCGATCCCGGTGTCGAGCACCGCGACGGTGATCCCTCCCCCGGACTCCCCCGCCGTGAGCACGCCCGTGGCCTGCAGCCCCCAGGTGGCGTCTGCGTTGTCGATGAACGGGCCGCCCTGCAGGGCATCGACCGGCACGGTGTCCTGCAGGGCGTGCACGATCCGCTCGGGCTCCACGGCGATGAGCCGGTCGTCGGCCGGTTCGAACAGCCCGGTCGTCCCCATCCGGTCCGGCGCCACCGTCACGACCGCGACCCCGAGCTCGGCGAACAGCAGCGCGCCCGGCCCCGTCTGCCGGACGTCGAGCGCACCGGGCCCGGCGTCCCTGGTGGAGACGACGTCCTGCACGCCGCTCACCTCGCGTACGACTGCGCGCGACGCCTCGTCGTCCCCGAACAGGTCGTCATTGATCACGAGCAGATACCGCCCGGTCGTCGAGGCCGCCGGTTCACGGGAAGGTCGGGTCATCGGCCCATCGTCGCCGAAGATCGATCCGCTGTCAGGTCGCCGTGCCGGTCAGGCGGCAGGGCGGGACGTCATGCTTGTCGTTTCGCAGGATCGAGCGCTGCCAGTGCTCCGCGGAGGGCGGCGAGGATCTCATCGGCCGTGCCCTCACGCGTGAAACCCGCCGCCGACCGGTGACCGCCCCCATCGAGAAGCCCGGCAGCCGCCGCGACGTCCACGCGCCCCTTCGACCGCAGCGAGGTGACCCAGCGTCGGTGGCCCACCTGCTTCACGACCGCCGCGACCTCGGCCTCCGCCGTCGTGCGCAGGACGTCCACGATGCTGTCGACCTCCTCGGCCCGGAAGCGGGTGGTGTCCTCGAACGAGACACACGCGTGCACCAGACCCAGCCCACCCGCCGCGTCCGGCTCCAGCACGGCGCGCTGCAACACCTCGCCCAGCGCAGCCAGCCACACGTAGGGGTGCGTGTCCATGATCGGACGCACCAAAACTTCGGGATCGACGCCCGCGGCCACGAGGTCGGCTGCTATGCGGTGCGCCGCCTCCCCGGCAGTACGGAAGCCCCGGGTGTCGGTGACCAGCCCCGCGTAGAGGCACCGGGCGATGTCGGCGTCGAGCGGCTCCCCCATCGCGACAAGCACGCGGTGGGCCAGCACCACCGTGGCCTCGACGCCCGGATCCAGCACCTGTACATCGCCGAAGCCCGGATTGGACAGATGGTGGTCGATCATCACCGAAGAACGGGCAGTGGCCAGCCGGTCCGACAGCGCGCCGAGTCGCGACGGCTCCGCGGCGTCGCAGACCACCAGCAGCTCAGGGGCAACCGGGACATGGTCCGGCCCGACCACCAATCCCAGCACGTCCAACGGGACGAGGGTCTCGGGAACCTGCTCGGGCGCCGCGAACGACACCCGTACCGCAGCGCCGCGCCGCCGCAGCGCGATGCCCAACGCCAGCGCGCTACCGAGCGAGTCGGCGTCGGGGTTCACATGGGCCAGGAGCGTGACGTCACGAGCACGCATCAGCAGCGCCGCCGCAGCCGCGACCGCGGCGTCGAGGGAACCGGCCATCCCGACTCCGTTCCCCCCAGCCCGACCTGTCACTCCTCGTCGGCCCGCTCACGCGGAGTGCGGTATGGATCGGGATCACCAGCGGGCCGGGCACCTGCCGCGAGCCGCGCCACCTCTGCATCGGACTCCCGCGTGCGGGCCAGGAGCTCCTCCATGCGGCGCGCCTCGTCCGGCACCTGGTCGGGCACGAACGTGAGCGAGGGCGTGTGCCGAATGCCGGTGCCCGCCCCTACGAGGGTGCGCAGGACGCCGGTGGCGCTCGCCAGTGCGGCTGCAGCGCCGGCGGTGTCCGGGTCGGCGTCGACCGTCTCCCCGATCACCGTGTAGTACAGCGTGGCCTCGCGGAGGTCACCGGTGACACGCGTGTCGGTGATCGTCACCATCTTCAGGCGAGGATCCTTGACCTCGTGCTCCAGGGCAGCGGCCACGATCTGCGAGATCCGCTTGGCCAGCCGCCGCGCGCGGGCCTGGTCCACCATCACGTGCTCCTCTAGGTCTTACGAGTCGTCGTCAGGACCCAGCATGCGCTGCCGGGCCGAGAGTAGTTCGAGCTCCGGGCGGGCGGCCACCAGCCGTTCGCACCGGTCGAGCACCTCGGTGACGTGACCGTGGTCGGCGGCGACGCAGCTGACCCCGAGCAGCGCGCGCCGATGCAGGTCGAGGTGGCCCGCCTCAGCGACGGCCACCTCGAACTTACGGCGCAGCTCCGCCAGAACGGGCCGGACCACCGACCGCTTCTGCTTCAGGGAATGGACGTCCCCCAGCAGGACGTCCAGCTCCAGCGCTCCGACGAACATGGGGTCTCCACGATCTTCCTGGTGGGACGCCGGTGGGGGGACCGGCCGGAGCCGGTCCCCCGTCGCGTCAGCTCCTCGGCTTCTCGCGCATCTCGAAGGTCTCGATGACGTCGCCGACCTTGATATCGCTGTAGTTACCGAGGGTGAAACCGCACTCGAAGCCCTCGCGGACCTCGACCACGTCGTCCTTGAACCGCCGCAGCGAGCTGATCGGCAGGTTGTCCGCGATCACCACGCTGTCGCGCAGCAGCCGGCCCCGCGCGTTGCGCCGGATGGTGCCGGACATCACGAGGCAACCGGCGATCGTGCCGACGCGGGAGGACTTGAAGACCTCGCGGACCTCGGCCCGGCCCAGCTCGACCTCTTCGAACTCGGGCTTGAGCATGCCCTTGAGCGCCTTCTCGATGTCCTCGATGGCCTGGTAGATCACCGAGTAGTACCGGATCTCCACGCCCTCGCGGTTGGCCAGCTCCGTGGCCTTGCCCTCGGCCCGGACGTTGAAGCCCAGGACGATGACGTTGTCGGCGATGGCGAGGTTGATGTCGCCTTCGGTGATGCCACCGACACCGCGGTGGATCACCCGCAGCTCCACGTCCTCGCCGACCTCCAGCTGCAACAACGCGTCCTCGAGGGCCTCGACCGTTCCCGAGTTGTCGCCCTTGATGATCAGGTTGAGCTGGTTGGTCTCCTTGAGCGCGGCATCCAGGTCCTCCAGGCTGACCCGCTTGCGACGCGACGCCAGCTCGGCGTTGCGCTCGCGGGCCCGGCGCCGGTCGGCGATCTGGCGGGCCACCCGGTCCTCGTCGACGACGAGGAACGTGTCGCCCGCGCCGGGCACCGAGGTGAACCCGATGACCTGCACCGGACGCGACGGGTAGGCCTCGATGACGTCGTCACCGTGCTCGTCGAACATCCGCCGGACGCGCCCGGAGGCATCGCCCGCGACGACCGAGTCGCCCACCCGCAGCGTGCCGCGCTGCACCAGCACCGTGGCCACCGGACCGCGACCGCGGTCCAGGTGGGCCTCGATCGCGACACCCTGGGCTTCCATGTTGGGGTTGGCCCGGAGGTCGAGCGAGGCGTCTGCGGTGAGCAGGATCGCCTCGAGCAGCTGGTCGATGTTGATGTTCTCGCGCGCCGAGATGTCGACGAACATCGTGTCGCCGCCATACTCCTCGGCGACCAGCCCGTACTCGGTGAGCTGCTGGCGGATCTTGGCGGGGTTGGCCCCCTCCTTGTAGATCTTGTTGTCCGCGACCTCGATCGGCACGGCGGCCGCCTGGGCGT
>JAODNO010000345.1 GCA_025465235.1 Pseudonocardia sp. | reverse complement strand
GCTGGCCAGCGTCACGGTCACCACGGCCTCGGCGCGCGGCCCGGTCAAGATCAGCGGCCTCGATGCCCAGGACGCCGCCGAGCTGGCCCGCACGCTCACCGAGACCACCCAGGCCACGCCGGGCGATGCCACATGACGTCCGAAACCGACGCACCCACCAGGGTCGAGACTCCGTGGCGGCGGCTCGACAAGCGCATGCTCGTGGTGACCCCGGTCGCAGGCCTGGTGCGGTTGCTTCCGGTCGCGGTGATCCTGCTCGTCACCGGACAGCGAGGCGACCCGATGCGCCTGTGGATCCCCCTCGGGATCGGCGTGCTGGTCGTCATCGGTGGCGTGGTGCGCTGGCGGACCACGCAGTACCGGATCACTGGTGACCGCGTCGAGCTGCACACGGGGTGGCTACGCCGCCAGCGGCGATCCGTACCGCGCGACCGGATCCGCACCGTGGACCTCACCGCGAAGCTGCTGCACCGCATCTTCGGGCTGAGCGTCGTGCACGTCGGGGCAGCGTCCGGGTCCCCGACGGAGCACGCGGGGCTGAGCCTGGACGCGGTCAGCAAGGCGGAGGCCGACCGGCTGCGCCGCGAGCTGCTGGACCGCTCGCTCATCGCGTCCGGGCCGACGGAGGCCGGGCCCACCGCGCACCACCCGGCGCCCGCTCGCCCGCCCGCGATGGAGCTGGCCCGGCTGAACTGGTCCTGGTTGCGCTTCGCACCGCTGACGTTCTCCGCGATCGCCGGCGTCGGCGCGATCGGAGCGGCGGTGTTCAACCTGTTCGGCGAGCTCGGCGTGAACCCCCGCGACATCTCGGCCGTCGACGACGCCGCCAATCGGCTGACCAGCACCCCGATCTGGGCCGCGGTCGCGGTGCTGGCCTCGCTCCTGCTGGTGGTCGCCGTGATCGGCGCCATGGTGTTGTTCGCCGAGCGCTGGTTCGGCTACCGGCTCACCCGCGAAGCGGCCGCAGACGGTCCCGGGTGGGACCCGGCGGGGGCGACCGCCTCCGCCGGTATCGGTACCGGCGCGCTGCGCGTCCGACGAGGGCTTCTCACGCGGCGCTCGCTCTCGGTGTCCGAGCAGCGGCTGCGGGGCGTTGAGGTCGTCGAGCCGCTGTTGCTGCGGGCGGGGCGCGGCGCGTACTCCAAGGCGCTGGCCACCGGCCTCACCCGCTCCGCCCAGGGCGGGGCGTTGCAGCCACCCTGCCCGCGCGCGGAGGCACACCGCGTGGCCGCGGCAGCGCTGCGCGAGCAGCAACACGATGTCACCCTCGCGCCGCTGCGCCGGCACCCACGAGCGGCGCTGCGACGACGCCTGACCCGTGCACTCGTGCCCGCCGCCATGCTGGTGGCCGGCGTGTTCGCCGCCGGGTCGGCCGTGCCCGTCCTGGCCGGGCTGGAGGTGCCGAGCCTGCTGCTGCTCCCGCTCGCCGCCCTGGTCGCCCTCGACCGCTACCGGAACCTGGGCCACGAGCTCACCGCCCGCTACCTCGTGAGCCGCCACGGCTCCGTACAGCGGCGAACCGTCGCGCTGCAGCGGGCCGGGGTGATCGGCTGGACGTTCCGGCAGAGCATCTTCCAGCGCCGTGCGGGACTGGTGGCGGTGGAGGCGATCACGGCGGCGGGCGCGGGCGGCTACCAGGTGCTCGACGTCGCCGCTGCAGACGGCGTGGCGCTCGCCGACGCAGCTGTTCCGCACCTGCTCACGCCCTTCCTCGCTGCACCCGAGCCGGAGGAGCCGCAGCACGATCGCCGTTGAGCGGCCCGCTGCCGCCCGACGAGGAGATCGGCTGCCCGCTGCTCCTCGAGAGAGTTCCGGAACGGCAACGGCCCCGCGTCAGCGTCTCCGGCGGGTGCCGAACATGCCGCGGGTGATCTCCCGGCCCAGCGCGCTCGCCGCGGATCGGAGGAACGACTTGACGACCGGCGAGGCGAGCACCTCGGCCACCATCGAGGGCTCCTCACGCTCTCGGCGCCGCTCAGGCTCGCGGGGTGGCTGCGGAACGTCGGCCGGCGCGGCCTCGGGGGCGGGCGCGGGGGCTGCGGCGATCTTCGCCGTCAGCGACTCGTAGGCCGACTCACGGTCGACCGTCTGCCCGTACTTCCCGTACAGCGGGGACGCCTTCGCCGCAGCTGTGACGGCCTCGCCCCCGATCGCGGCCATCAGCGAGCGCGGTGCCCGCATCCGGGCCCAGGCCACCGGGGTCGGGGCGCCCCGCTCGGAGAGCACCGTGACGATCGCCTCACCGGTGCCCAGCGTGGTGAGCGCCTCCTCCATGTCGTAGATCTTCGTGTTCGGGTAGGTCCGCACCGTCTTCGCCAGCGCGGCCTGGTCGTTCGGGGTGAACGCCCGCAGGGCGTGCTGGATCCGCGCGCCGAGCTGGGAGAGCACCGCATTCGGGACGTCGGTGGGCAGCTGGGTGCAGAAGAAGACGCCGACGCCCTTGGATCGGATCAGCTTCACCGTCTGCTCGATGCGCTCCAGGAACGCCTTGGACGCGTCGGTGAACAGCAGGTGCGCCTCGTCGAAGAAGAACACGAGCTTCGGCTTGTCCAGGTCCCCCGCCTCGGGGAGCTCCTCGAACAGCTCCGCGAGCAGCCACATGAGGAACGTGGAGTACAGGCGTGGGTTGGCCGCCTGGTCGGACAGCTCCAGGAGCGTGACGACGCCCTTGCCGTCGACCTGCCGGATGAGGTCGGCGGGCTCGAACTCCGGCTCGCCGAAGAAGTCCTCGCCACCCTGGGCCTCGAGGTTCACCAGCGCCCTGAGAATCACCCCCGCCGTGGCCGGCGAGACCCCGCCGATGCCCTTGAGGTCGGCCTTGCCCTCACCGCTGGTCAGGTGCTGGACGACCGCGCGCAGGTCCTTGGTGTCCAGCAGCGGCAGGCCGCGCTGGTCGGCCCAATGGAAGATCAGCCCGAGCGTCGACTCCTGCGTGTCGTTGAGGTCGAGCACCTTCGACAGCAGGATCGGCCCGAACTGGGTGAGCGTCGCTCGGATCGGAATGGCCGAGCTGGTGCCGCCCAGCGACAGGAACTCGACGGGGTACGCCGTGGGCGTCCAGTCGTCCCCGGTGTCCCGGGCCCGCGACTCGATCTTCGGACCGGGCTCGCCGGGCCTCACCATCCCCGAGACGTCGCCCTTGATGTCGGCCAGGAGCACCGGGACGCCGGCAGCGGACAGCTGCTCGGCGATCCCCTGCAACGTCTTGGTCTTGCCGGTGCCGGTCGCGCCCGCGACCAGGCCGTGCCGGTTGAGCGTGGCGAAGGGGATGCGCACCCGCGCTGCCGGGTCGACCACCCCGTCGACCACGACTGCGCCCAGCTCGAGGGCTGGTCCCTCGGTGGCGTACCCGGCGGCGATCTCGCGTGCTGCAGAGCTCTGATCAGCGCCGATTGTGTTCTCCACGGGTTCGGAGCCTAGCCGGACCGTCCCCGTCCGGCAGGGATGCAGCGCGACTCACCCGGCAGTGCGGGCGACGACGACGGCCTCGGGCCTAATGTGACGGGGGTGAACGACCGTTTGGTATGGATCGACTGCGAGATGACCGGCCTGGATCTCCAGCGTGACGCCCTCATCGAAATCGCCGTGCTGGTGACCGATGGCGACCTCAATGTGCTCGGGCGCGGTGTCGACGTCGTCATCCATGCCGATGAGTCGGCGCTGGCCGGGATGCCCGACGTCGTGCACGAGATGCACGCACATTCCGGGCTGACCGAGGCCGTCCGCGCGTCCACGGTCACGCTCGCCCAGGCCGAGGAGCTCGCGCTGAGCTACGTCCGCGAGCACGTCCCGGAGCCGCGCACAGCCCCGCTCGCCGGCAACTCGATCGCCACCGACCGCGGCTTCCTGGCCCGAGACATGCCGGAGCTCGACAACCACCTGCACTACCGGATGGTCGACGTCAGCTCGATCAAGGAGCTGTGCCGGCGCTGGTTCCCCCGGGTGTTCTACGCGAAACCGGAGAAGGGCCTCGCCCACCGGGCACTGGCCGACATCGAGGAGTCGATCCGCGAGCTCCAGTACTACCGGCGCACTCTGTTCGTGCCGCAACCGGGGCCGACGAGCGAGGAGGCTCAGGCCGCCGCCGCCCAGGTTGCAGGCCCGGTGGCAACCCGCTTCGATACCGCGGAACCGCCGCGCTAAGCTGATGTAGGTCCCCGGCCGAGGCCGGGCCCATGGTGGGTGTAGCTCAGCTGGTAGAGCACCTGGTTGTGGTCCAGGAAGTCGCGGGTTCAAGTCCCGTCACTCACCCCATGTCGCGGCCCCCGGCCGCACGGCCCGTAAGTTGAACGTGTAGCGTTCCTCCTCGGCGCCGAGCGGTCGGGCGTCACGGCAGGCGCCGCTAGCTCAATAGGCAGAGCAGCTGACTCTTAATCAGCGGGTTGGGGGTTCGATTCCCTCGCGGCGCACCAAACACAGAGGTCAGGGAGATGTCCCTGACCTCTGTTAGCGTTTCTGGAGATCAAACCCGTCCGAAACCCGACGGAAACCCTCTCCGGAGCTGCCGCCATGGCCCTTCCACCCCTCGCTCTCGGCCACCACGGGTCGATCAAGGTCGTCCGCGAGGACGGCCGCTGGGTCGCCCGCTGCCGCTTTACGCGTTCTTCTCCCGCTTAGAGCGGGCTCGGCGGTTCGCCGAGCAGCACGACGGCACCACGGTCGAGAAGGTGCGCTACTCGGCCAACACCCGCCGCATGATCCGCGCGATCGTGAGCGGGATCATGCAGCAGGCCGTACTCCGCCAGGTGATCGCGTCCAACCCGCTCCCTGAGCTGGAGCGCATCGAGTCGCCCACCGGACACCGCACCGCTCCCCCGCGCGCCCCACCGCCGAGGAACGCCGCAAGCTGATCGCGTTCGTCGACGGGGACAAGGTCGCGACCGGCGCCGACCTACCCGACCTCATCCGCTTCGCCCTCGGCTCGGCCTGCGCATCGGCGAGGTGTGCGCGGTGCGCTGGATGGACCTGGACCTCGACGGCATCCCGGTCGTCAGCGAGAACGACATGCGCCTGGCGCCAGTGGTGGCAGTGCGGCAGAACGTCTACCCGGTCAAGGGGAGGGACCTCACAGTCCACGGCGGCAAGACGGCCACCGCTCTGCGGATCGTGCCTCTCCCCGAGCTGGGCAGCTCCCGCCTGCGAGCTCGCCGCCACGGTGACGAGGACCCGTCATGACCCGTGTTCGCCGCCGCCGGCCGCGACGACCAGCCAACCTACCGCTGGCAATCGAACGTCCGACGCAGCGTCCGGACGGTGCGCGAGCAAGTCGGCCTGGCACGGATGACGCCCCACACCTGGCGTCGCACGTACGCGACCATCCTCGACGACGAGATGAGCCTCACCAACCGCGCCAAAGCTGACCTGATGGGTCAGGCCAAGTTCCTCAAAGACACCTACGTCAGTCGTGGCGAGTTGCATCCGGATGCCGCGATTTTCCTCGATGCAGCCCTCCGTTGACCGCTGCGGCGCGCTGCTCAGAGAGAGACCACAAATCACTCCGCTTCGTCGTGCATGGCAGTCAACGTGCAGCTTGATTTCTGTGACCTTCACACCTCGCCGGCGCACTTCTTGCAGCGCTATGTGGCGCGTCGTCGCTGCCCCACACGGGGATCCGGCTGGGGGCTCGCGGGGACCTCGACCGCCTGGCCGCTGGGCGACAGGTTCACTCGAGAGCCAGGATCGTGCGCCTGCGCTGAGTCCGCTCGGCCGATGAGTTCCGGGGCCGGGGCGGGTCTCTCCTCCCGGGGAGGGGAACGCCCTTGCCCAACAAGCACGCGACCGAAGGGACAACCCATGACCGCCGAGGCCCTCTCCGTCACGACCACCGTCCCGGCGCCGGCGGACGCCGTGTTCGCGGTGCTCGCCGATCCCGCCAGCCACGCGGCGATCGACGGCACGGGCTGGGTGTGCGGGCCGCTGGACGGCGAGCGACTGACGACGTCCCGGCAGGTGTTCCGCATGGGCATGTACCACCCCAACCATCCGGACGGCCGGTACGAGATAGCCAACCAGGTCCGGGAGCTCGATCCGCCCCGCGCGCTCTCGTGGGAGCCGGGGACGGAGGACGCCGAGGGGCGCCTCAGCTAAGGCGGCTGGATCTGGCGCTACGACCTCGCGCCGGCAGCCGACGGCGGCACTGAGGTCCGGCTGACATACGACTGGTCGGGCGCGACCCCGCAGGCGCGCGAGGTCATCGAGTTCCCGCCGTTCGACATCGAGCACCTGGAGAACTCGCTGCGCCACCTGACGGTGCTCGCCACGGCGTAGAAACCGGCTCAGCCGGGCGCGGGGGTCCCCGACGGGATCTACGTCAAAAACGGATGCGCGCACCCTCGCGGCAGGCGGCCAATGCCTCGCGCAGTCCTGGGGGCTCCGAGGCAAGTCGCCGAAGCAGCCGGGGCTTGGCGCACCTCCTGCGAGGGGGTCGGCCCGCTATGGCGCGGCGGCGCCGACAGCGACCGGGCTCGCTACCACGAAGTGCACGCACACAACCACCAGATCGGAAGCCGATCGTTGGGCCGGACACCCACCCGGTCGGCACCCCCGGTCACGGGACATCACGACCCCAACCGGTTCGCACGGTCAGGGCGGGCCTGAGAGATTTCACCGATGATCATGTCGAGATCCCCCGTTGGCTCCGTCCCTTCGGGTGGACCGACAAGATGAACACCGGAGGATGGACCCCATGTCACATGTACGACGTTTCGACCATGTCGGTATCACCGTTGCGGACCTCAACACGGTGACGGCGTTCTTCGTCGGGCTGGGTCTCGAGGTCGAGGGCACGCGGATGTTCGTGGAGGGCGAGTTCCTGGACACGGTCATCGGCATCCCCGACTCCCGCACTGAGATCGTCATGCTTCGGCCGCCCGACGGAAGTACCCGGCTGGAGCTCTCGAGCTTCGTCCGGCCCGCCCATCAGCCCGGATCGCCCGCTGCGATGGCCAACGAGCTGGGGCTGCGCAACGTGGCCTTCGAGGTCGACGACCTCCAGGTGGCCGTCGACCGGCTGGCCGCGGACGGCTACGGGCTGGTCGGCGACATCGGCCAGTACGAGCACATCTGGCGCATGGCCTACGTGCGCGGTCCGGAGGGGATCATCGTGTCC
>JAODNO010000311.1 GCA_025465235.1 Pseudonocardia sp. | reverse complement strand
GACCAGAACCTCGACGGCGTGCGGGGCCGGGACCTGGCCGATGCCCGCCCGCACGAACGCCGCCGCGTCCTCCGCGGGGAGCTCGCGCGGCCGGAACCGGGCGGCGGTGCTGCGCGGCCGTCTGCAGCCCGACGGCGAGGGCGACCGCCTCCTCGTCGTCGAGCACCAGCGGTGGGAGCGCAGCACCCGGCGCCAGCTGGTAGCCGCCGTCGACACCGCGGTTTGCTTCCACGGGATAGCCCAGCTCGCGCAGCCGGTCGATGTCCCGACGCAGCGTTCGCACGGAGACCTCGAGCCGGTCCGCCAGCTCTGCGCCCGGCCAGTACCGGTGGGTCTGCAGCAGCGAGAGCAACCGCAGCGTCCGCGAGCTCGTGTTGGCCATGTTTCCGATTCTCCGGCAATTGAGGTCAGAAACTGTCACTTGGGCTTCGTAACGTACTCCTCGACGGGGCGACCGACCCGGAAGGCGGAGAGACGATGACGACGACAACCACCACTGCGGGGGCGACCGTGACCGGAGAGCGAGTCGATCTGCTGCAGACGCTGGCGCAGCACCGCTACTTCCTGCGCCACACGGTGCAGGGCCTGACGGACGAGCAGGCCCGGCAGCGCACCACGGCCAGCGAGCTGTGCCTGGGCGGCCTGATCAAGCACCTCACCGACGTCGAGCGGAAATGGGTCGACTTCATCCTCGAGGGCCCGTCCGCGATGGGCGGGGGCTGGGAGGGCGGGGTGCCTCCGCAGGAGGTCATCGACTCGTGGCCGGCGAACTTCCGCCTGCTCCCCGAGGAGACCCTCGCCGGCGCGCTCGCCGAGTACGAGGCCGTGGCACGGCGCACCGACGAACTGGTGAGCACGCTCCCCGACCTCGACGCCTCCCACCCGCTGCCCGAGGCCCCGTGGTTCGAGAAGGGTGCGCGCTGGTCGCACCGGCGGGTGTTGTTGCACATCATGGCGGAGACCGCCCAGCACGCTGGGCACGCCGACATCATCCGCGAGTCCATGGACGGGCAGAAGACCATGGGGTGATCGGCGTCGCGCGCTTTTCTGTTTGCATCGAGTTGCGCTCTCGTGCATAGTCATGCACGTGCTTCGGATCGCAGTGGCAGGTGCCAGCGGGTACGCAGGGGGGGAGCTGCTCCGGCTCCTCCTCGCGCATCCCGAGGTGGAGATCGGCGCGCTGACGGCGGGCGGGAGTGCGGGCACCCCGCTGGGCGCGCACCAGCCACACCTGCTGCCGCTGGCCGGTCGCATCCTCGTCGATACGACCCCGGAGACGCTCGCGGGACACGACGTGGTCTTCCTGGCGCTGCCGCACGGGCGTTCCGCCGAGCTGGCCGCGCAGCTGGGTGACGACACCGTCGTCATCGACTGCGGCGCCGACCACCGGCTGACCGACGGGGCCGCGTGGGACCGCTGGTACGGCGGTGAGCACGCCGGGAGTTGGCCCTACGGGTTGCCCGAGCTGCCCGGCGCCCGGGACGCGCTGCGCGGCACCACCCGGGTGGCCGTGCCGGGCTGCTATCCCACGGCGGTCATCCTCGCGCTGGCCCCGGCGCTGGCCGCCGGCCTCGTCACGCCCGACGTCGTCGTCACCGCCGTCACCGGGACCTCCGGCGCCGGGAAGTCCCTCAAGCCGCACCTGCTCGGTGCCGAGGTGATGGGCTCCCTCTCGGCGTACGGGGTGGGCGGCGCGCACCGGCACACGCCGGAGATGACGCAGAACCTGTCGGGCGTGGCGGGCACCCCGGTAGTCGTGAGCTTCACGCCCGTCCTCGCCCCGCTTCCGCGCGGGATCCTGGCCAGTTGCTCCGCGCGGCTGGCGGGTGACGGCGCCGACGCCCGCGAGGTGTACGAGAAGGCCTACGCCGCCGAGCCGTTCGTGCACCTGCTCCCCGAGGGCACCTGGCCCACCACGGCGGCGACGCTCGGCGCCAACACCGCTCATCTGCAGGTCGCCGTGGATCACGACGCGCAGCGGCTGGTCGCCGTCGCCGCGATCGACAATCTCACGAAGGGCACCGCCGGAGGCGCCGTGCAGTGCATGAACCTGGCCGTCGGGCTGCCGGAGACCACCGGCCTTCCGCTGACGGGGGTGGCTCCGTGAGTAGACGCGGTGTTGTTGCGCCGAAGGGGTTCCGGGCGGCGGGAGTCGCCGCCGGGATCAAGGCCAGCGGTGCCCTCGACCTCGCGCTCGTCGTCAACGACGGGCCGGAGGCCCGCGCCGCCGGTCTGTTCACCCGCAACAAGGTCAAGGCTGCGCCGGTGCTGTGGTCCCAGCAGGTGCTCACCACCGGGCGGCTGCGCGCAGTCGTGCTCAACTCGGGCGGGGCCAATGCGTGCACCGGTCCGGAGGGCTTCCAGACCGCGCACGCCACCGCGGAGAAGGCCGCCGAGCTGCTGGGCTGCGGCGCGGTCGAGGTCGCCGTGTGCTCCACGGGCCTGATCGGCAGGCAGCTGCCACGTGAGGTCGTGCTGGCCGGCGTCGAGAAGGCCACCGCAGGCCTGGACGCCACCGCCGAAGCCGGACTGGCCGCCGCCACTGCGGTGATGACCACCGACACCGTCGCGAAGCAGGCCGGCCATGCCGACTCGGCCGGCTGGAGCATCGGCGGGTTCACCAAGGGCGCGGGCATGATCGCGCCGTCGATGGCCACGATGCTGACCGTGCTGACCACCGACGCGGTGCTCGACCAGGCCGAGCTCGAGGCCGCGCTGCGTGCCGCCGTCCGCGTCAGCTTCGACCGCCTGGACATCGACGGCTCGATGTCCACCAACGACACCGTGCTGCTGCTCGCCTCTGGCGCGTCCGGAGTCACGCCCGCGCCGGAGGAGTTCGCCGCCGCGCTGACGTCGGTGTGCCAGGACCTCGCCCGGCAGATGCAGGCCGACGCAGAAGGCGTCACCAAGCGGATCACCGTGCAGGTCACCGGTGCGGCCGACGAGGACGACGCCGTGACGGTCGCGCGGACGGTGGCGCGCGACAGCCTGGTCAAGACCGCGATCTTCGGCTCGGACGCCAACTGGGGCCGCATCGCGGCCGCCGTCGGCTATGCCGATGCCGATGTCGACCCGGACCGCCTCGACATCACGATCAACGGCTCCCTGCTGTGCCGGGGCGGTGTCGCGGCAGGCGGTCGAACCGACGCGGACCTGTCGGGTCCGGATGTCCTCGTCGCGATCGAGCTCGGCATCGGCAGCGGCACCGCCGAGATCCGCACCACCGACCTGTCGTACGGCTACGTGGAGGAGAACAGTGCCTATCCCTCCTGAGCCGAACGCGGACGGGACCAGCTCCACCGCGCTGCGCTTGAAGCGGGCGGGGGAGAAGGCCGGCGTGCTGGCCGAGGCGCTGCCGTGGCTGCAGCGCTTCCACAACCAGGTCGTCGTGGTGAAGTACGGCGGCAACGCGATGATCGACGAGGAGCTCAAGCAGGCGTTCGCGCAGGACATGGTGTTCCTGCGGCTCGCCGGCATCCATCCGGTCGTGGTGCATGGCGGGGGGCCGCAGATCACCACGATGCTCGATCGGCTCGGGCTGCCGGCCGAGTTCCGGGGCGGCCTTCGTGTCACCACGCCGGAGACGATCGACATCGTCCGGATGGTGCTGGTCGGGCAGGTCGGTCGTGAGCTCGTCGGGCTGGTCAACCAGCACGGCCCCTATGCCGTGGGGTTGTCGGGAGAGGACGCCGGTCTCTTCACCGCGGAGAAGCGCACGGCGCTCGTCGGTGGGGAACCGGTCGACATCGGGCTGGTCGGCGACGTCGTCCACGTCAACCCGGACGCGGTGCTCGACATCGTCCGGGCCGGGCGTATCCCGGTGGTCGCCGGCGTCGCACCTGACCTCGACGGCACGGTCTACAACATCAACGCCGACAGCGCCGCCGCGGCGCTCGCCGCCGCCCTGGGCGCCGCGAAGCTTGTCGTGCTCACCGACGTCGAGGGGCTGTACGCGAACTACCCCGACCCGGAGTCGGTGATCAGCGCGCTCAGGGCCGAGGAGCTGGAGCCGATGCTGCCGACTCTGGAGAGTGGGATGGCGCCCAAGATGGAGGCCTGCCTGCGGGCGGTGCGCGGCGGGGTGCCGCAGGCCCACGTGATCGACGGGCGGGTGCCGCACTCGGTGCTGCTCGAGGTGTTCACCAGCGAGGGAGTCGGAACGATGGTGGTCCCGTAATGAGCGAGCTTGCGAGCGAATCATCGATACAGCGCCAGAGTGACCTGACCACGCGGTGGAAGACCGCGATGATGGACAACTACGGCACGCCGCCGCTCGCGCTCGTGCGTGGCAGCGGCGCCGAGGTGTGGGACGCCGACGGCCGCCGCTACCTCGACATGGTCGGCGGGATCGCCGTCAACGCGCTGGGTCACGCGCACCCGGCCGTCGTCGAGGCGGTGACGCGGCAGATCTCCACGCTCGGGCACACGAGCAACCTCTACATCACGCAGCCGCCGCTCGATCTGGCCGAGAAGCTCCTGGAACTGCTCGACCAGCCCGCGGCCAGGGTCTTGTTCTGCAACTCCGGTGCGGAGGCGAACGAGGTGGCGTTCAAGATGGCGCGCCGCACGGGCCGGCCGAAGATGATCGCCGCCGAGAACGCCTTCCACGGTCGCACGATGGGTGCGCTCGCGCTCACCGGCCAGGCGCCGAAGCGCACCCCGTTCGAGCCGATGACCCCGGGTGTCTCCCATGTGCCCTACGGCGACGTCGCCGCGCTCGACGCGGCCGTCGGCCCGGACACCGCTGCGGTGTTCCTGGAGCCGATCCTGGGCGAGGCCGGCGCAGTGAACCCGCCTGCGGGCTACCTCGAGGCGGCCCGTGAGATCACCGCGACCCGCGGGGCACTGCTCGTCCTGGACGAGGTGCAGACCGGCATCGGCCGCACCGGCGCCTGGTTCGCCCACCAGCGCAACGGGATCGTCCCCGACGTCGTGACGCTGGCGAAGGGGCTCGGCGGCGGTCTCCCGATCGGCGCGTGCATCGGCATCGGCGCGGCCGGTGCGCTGCTCGAGCCCGGCCAGCACGGCACCACCTTCGGCGGCAACCCGGTCTGCGCCGCGGCGGCGCTCGCCGTGCTGCGCACGATCGCCGACGAGGGCCTGCTGGAGCACGTCAACCTGGTCGGCAAGGAGATCGCGACTGCCGTGGAGTCGCTGGGCCACCCGCTGGTCCGCGATGTCAGCGGCGCCGGGCTGCTGATCGGTATCGGCCTCGCCAAGCCCGTCTCGGCCGCGGTGGCCGCCGCAGCGCGTGAGGGCGGGTTCCTCGTGAACAACGCGGTTCCGGACCGGATCAGGATCGCCCCGCCGCTGGTGCTCACCGAGGCGCAGGCCGGGGAGTTCCTGGCCGCGCTGCCGTCGTTCCTGGACGCCGCCGATGCCTAGGCACATGCTCCGCGACGATGACCTCACCCCGGTGGAGCAGCGGGAGGTGCTGGATCTCGCCGACGCGATGAAGGCCGACCGGTTCACGCACCGGCCGTTGGCCGGACCGCGGTCGGTGGCTGTGTTGTTCGACAAGCCGTCGACCCGCACGCGGATCTCGTTCGAGGTCGGCATCGGCCAGCTCGGCGGCACCCCGCTGATCGTCGACGCGCAGGCGAGCCAGCTCGGTCGCGGAGAGACCATCGGCGACACGGCGCGCGTGCTGTCGCGGTACGTGGACGCGATCGTCTGGCGCACCGGCGACCAGTCACGCATCGAGGAGATGGCAGCGGGCTCCACCGTGCCGGTGATCAACGCTCTCACCGACCAGTTCCACCCGTGCCAGGTACTCGCCGACCTGCAGACGATCCGGGAGCGCTTCGGGCATCTCGCCGGGCTCACCCTCACCTACCTCGGCGACGGCGCCAACAACATGGCGCAGTCACTGTTGCTCGGCGGGGCCACCGCCGGGCTGCACGTCCGCGTCTGCGCGCCCGACGGCTTCCAGCCCGACGCAGGCGTGCTGCGGGACGCGAAGAACCGGGGGTCCGACACCGGCGGCGACGTCGAGCTGCTCGCGGACCCGCACGCCGCCGTCGACGGGGCCGACGTCGTGGTCACCGATACCTGGGTGTCGATGGGCCAGGAGGACGATGGCCTGGACCGCACGGCTCCGTTCCGCCCGCTGCAGGTGAACACCGCGCTGCTGGAGCGGGCCGCGCCGGGGGCGATCGTGCTGCACTGCCTACCCGCCCACCGCGGCGACGAGATCACGGACGAGGTGCTCGACGGCCCCGCGAGCGCCGTGTGGGACGAGGCGGAGAACCGGCTGCACGCGCAGAAGGCGCTGCTGACATGGCTGCTGCGGCGGTGACGGCGGTGGGGAATGACGGTGCTGCGGGGACGACGACCGGCACGGTGTCGGCGCCAGGGCGCTCCCGGGCAGCCCGGCAGGCCCGGATCGTCGAGCTCATCGCGCACCGGTCCGTGCACAGCCAGTCCGAGCTTCTCGCTCTGCTGGACGCCGAAGGCATCGGTACGACGCAGGCCACGCTCTCCCGCGACCTCGACGAGCTGGGCGCGGTCAAGCTGCGTGGCGCCGACGGCGGCACTCCCGTCTACGTGATCCCGGACGACGGCAGCCCGGTGCGTGGCATCGAGGGCGGCACCGCGCGGTTGGCCCGGCTGTTGGGGGACCTGCTCGTGTCGGCGGATGCGAGTGGGAATCTGGCGGTGCTGCGCACACCTCCAGGAGCAGCGCACTATCTGGCCAGCGCCTTGGACCGCGCCGCCCTGCACGACGTCGTCGGCACCATCGCCGGCGA
>JAODNO010000150.1 GCA_025465235.1 Pseudonocardia sp. | reverse complement strand
CGCGACGAGGGCTGTACCGGAACGGCGGAACGGCATGGGTGCGGGTCTCCCGACGAAGGTATTGATAACCGTTGTCGGTTCACTCTAGCGTGTGACCATTCGCTCGCCCCCCTGCCGGCTCTGGACTTTCCTGGTGGCCAACTGAACCGTTACGGTTCAGCCGTGTCCGGGCTTCCGAACGTCCGACGTCCCGCGACTCTGGCCTCGTTGGCTGCCGAGCTGGGTGTGTCGCGGACGACGGTCTCGAACGCTTACAACCGTCCCGACCAGCTCTCCGCGCCGCTTCGCGCGCGAGTGCTGGAAGCCGCGAGGCGGCTCGGCTACCCAGGCCCCGATCCGGTGGCCCGGTCGCTACGCACCCGCAAGGCGGGGGCTGTGGGGCTGCTGCTCACCGAGGCGCTCTCCTACGCCTTCCGGGACCCCGCTGCCACGGGCTTCCTGGAAGGCCTCGCACTCGCGTGCGAGCAGGCGGGCCAGGGGCTGCTGCTCATCCCGGTGAGCCCTGAGCACGCCGATGTCACGGCGGTGCACCAGGCGGGCGTCGACGGATTCGTCGTCTACTCGGTGCGTGAGGACGATCCCCACTTCATGGCGGTCCTCGAGCGGCCCGTGCCCACGGTCGTGTGCGACCAGCCGACCGGCGTCGAGGGCGTCGACCGCGTCGGGGTCGACGACCGGGCCGGCATGCTCGCGCTTGCGCGCCACCTCACCGGGCTCGGGCACCGGCGCGTCGGCGTGCTCTGCATGAGGCTCGGCGCAGGCCGCAACGACGGCCCTGCGTCGGCTGAGCGGCAGGCGGGCGCCACCTACCCGGTGCAGCGCGAGCGGCTCGCCGGCATCAGCGACGGGCTCGCCGAGGTGGGCGTCGACTGGACCGAGGTGCCCGTGCACGAGCGGTACGAGCACAGCGTCGACTCCGGGCAGGCCGGCGCAGCCGCGCTTCTCGCGGAGCACCCCGAACTCACCGCGGTGGTCTGCACGTCCGACATCCTCGCGCTCGGCGCCCTGAGGCACGCGGCGGAGCGCGGACTCTCGGTGCCCGACCAGCTGACCGTCACGGGGTTCGACGGCGTGCCCGAAGCAGAACGGGCCGGGTTGACGACGGTGAACCAGCCACTGCTGGAGAAGGGCCGGGTCGCCGGCGAGCTTCTGCTGGAGCGCGGCGAGCGCAACCGGCCGCGGCGGGTCACGCTGCCCACGGAGCTGGCGGTGGGTTCGACAAGCGCGAAGCCCCGCATCGAGCAGCGTTTCTTCTCCGGTTGGTGATCAGTTTCCACTGCGCAACCGTGCGGTGACGGAGCGCGCGAGCGTCGCGACGTCAGTGCCCGGTTCGGGGACCGCCGCGAGCTGACCGTGGTCCCGAGGCCTGGCCTGGTGAGCTATCCCCGCTGAGCCGAGCGGGCGGCGAGCAGCTCCTCCAGCAACGCGCCGATCTCCGGCGGGCCGGACACGCGGTATTCGGCCGCGGTCTCGCCGGGGCCGACCTTCACCCCGACGTCGCCAGGCCGGAGCCGGGCGAACGCGGTCTCGTCGGTGACGTCGTCGCCCGCGAACAGGACGGCGTCGGGCTTCAACCGGTCGCGCAGCAGGTCGAGGGCGAGGCCCTTGTTCACCTGCAGTACGGCCAGGTCGAGCACGGCCTTGCCGGGCGTGACCTCGATTCCCTGCCAGGCGGCGGGGCCGGCACGTACGGCGTCGAGGACGCGCGCGCCGACGTCAGGGTCGGCGTTGCGTACGTGGACGGCGATCCCGGCCGGCTTGTCCTCCAAGGTGACGCCGGGCTCGCCGGCGACGAGCTCACGCAGCTCCGCACCGAGCCGGTCGAGCCGCTCGCGCTGCTCGTCGTCGAGGACAGCACCGCCGTCGTCGAACTCGCCGCCGTGGCTGCCGATGAGCCGGATCGGGCTGCCGAAGCCCGAGACCGCGGCGAGGTCGGCCAGCCCGCGCCCGGACAGCAGCGCGACCGTGGTCTCCGGCAGTGTCGCCAGGGATCCGAGCGCTGCGGCCGAGGCCGAGAGCGGCCGCGCGTCCGACGGCACGTTGACGATCGGCGCGAGTACGCCGTCGAAGTCCAGGGCCACCAGCAGCCGGGGAACGCCGGCAAGAGCCCGTACGGCCCCGTCGAGATCGCTCATGACGCGGAGGCTTCGGCAGGCGGCAGACCGAGCGCGTCCAGGAAGGAGCGCGCCCAGCGGTCGACGTCGTGCGCGAGCACCTGGCGGCGGAGCGCTCTCATCCGCTTCGCGCCCTCCTCGCGGGGCATCGTCAGGGCCACGTGCAGGGCGTTCTTGACGCCGTCGGTGTCATGCGGGTTCACCAGGATGGCTTCCTTCAGCTCGTTCGCCGCACCGGCGAACTCGGAGAGCACGAGCACGCCCCCGTTGTCGTGCCGGCACGCCACGTACTCCTTCGCGACGAGGTTCATCCCGTCCCGCAGCGGCGTCACGAGCATGACGTCGGCAGCCACGAAGAATGCGGCCAGCTCCTCCCGGGGCAGTGCCTGGTGCAGGTAGTGCACTGCAGGATGGCCCACGCGGGCGTACTCGCCGTTGATCCGCCCGACGGACTGCTCGATGTCGTTGCGCATCTTCTGGTAGTGCTCGACACGTTCCCGGCTGGGCGTGGCGAGCTGGATCATGACGACGTTCTCGGGGTCCACCCGGCCCTCGGCCAGCAGTTCCTCGAACGCGCGCAGGCGCACGTCGATGCCCTTGGTGTAGTCCAGCCGGTCGACGCCGAGCACGACCCTGTCCGGGTCGCCGAGGTCGGCACGGATCTGCTTGGCGCGTTCGAGCACATCCGAGCTGCGCGACAACTGGTCCAGCGCCGCGGAGTCGATCGAGATGGGGAACGCCCCGAGCTTGACGGTGCGGTCGCCGTAGGTCACCTCGTTGCGACCCGCTCCGGGTGTGGCGTCGGTAAGGCGGGTGGCCAGCCACCGGAAGTTGCGCGTGCCGCCCGGGGTGTGGAAGCCGACGAGGTCGGCCCCCAGCAGCCCCTCGATGATCCGCTTGCGCCACGGCAGCTGCATGAACAGCTCGGTGGGCGGGAACGGGATGTGCAGGAAGAACCCGATGCGCAGGTCGGGTCGCAGCTTCCGCAGCGCGGCGGGGAGCAGTTGCAGCTGGTAGTCCTGGATCCAGACCGTGGCGTTCGGGGCGGCCACCTCCGCCACCACTTCGGCGAACCGCTCGTTGACCCGCACGTAGGCCTGCCACCAGTGGCGGTGGAAGGCGGGCGGGGCCACGACGTCGTGGTAGAGCGGCCACAGCGTGCCGTTGGAGAAGCCCTCGTAGTACTCCTCGACCTCTTGGGCGGACAGCCGCACGGGGTGCAGCTGCAGGCCGTCCTCGACGAGCGGTTCGACATCGGCGTCGGCCAGGCCCGGCCAGCCGACCCAAGCGCCCTCGCGGCTGCGCAGCATCGGTTCCAGCGCGGTGACCAGGCCGCCGGGGCTGCGCTTCCAGCGCTGTGATCCGTCGGGGAGCTTCTCCAGGTCGACCGGCAGCCGGTTGGCCACGACGACGAACTCGGCGTCGGAAAGCGTGGTGCTGCCGGTCGGCATGATCCTCCTCGTGCATATCGCCAGCGTGGCGACGGTGTGGCGGGGGCTGGCAACCGCCAACCGTTGGCGGCAGCCTACTGCTGTGGCTGCTCGTTCGCGGTGTTCACGACGGAGGAACGGTTCGGCTGCCGCGGGCGCGCGAGGAAGTCGCCGAGGGTGACGCCTGCGGCGAGGGCGAGTCCGATGGCAAGGGCCAGGGTCACGGTCACGAGGCCGCTGGCGAGCCCCTCGACGGCCAACTGGTAGAAGCCGCGGTAGGCGGTCAGGCCGGGCAGCAGCGGGGTGATCCCGGCGAGGGTGACGACGAGCGGCGCCACCCGGCCACCCAGGCGGCGCAGCAACCCGGTGGCGACCCCCACGACGATCGCGGCGGCGCCGGTCGCGGCGACCGGTCCGAACGCAGTGAGCTGGGTGAGCGCCCCGTAGGTGCCCCAACCCGCGGCTCCCGCGAGCCCGGCGGCCAGCAGCGGGTGCGGTCGGGCGTAGCCGGCGAGCGCGAACGACGCAGAGCCTGCGGCTGCTGCGAGCACGGCGATACTGAACCGTCCCGACCCCGCCGGGAGCGGGCCGGCAACCTCGAGCGTGAGCCCGAACGCGAGACCGATCTTCAGGGCGAGCACGACGCCGCTGAGCAGCCCGGCCGACAGCAACGCGATCTCCGCCGCCCGACCCGCTGCGGTGACGAAGTAGCTGGAGATGGCGTCCTGCACGCTGCCGACAACCGAGAGCCCCGACAGCAGCACCGTGATGCCGGCTGCGACAACCAGGGAGGGTTGCGTACCCGGCGGGAACACACCGGCGGCGAACAACGCGAGCGTCGAGCCGGTGGCGAGGAGGCCGCCGACGACCTGCCGGAAGAACGGGGGAATGCCCCATCGGTTGAGCACGCGGCCGATGCGGTCGATGAGGGCAGTGACCACGAACGCGGCGAGCGCGGTGATCGGCGCCGCGCCGAGGAGGAGCGCGATCGACGCGGCCAGTGCGGCCCAACCCACCGTCGCCACCCACCGCGGATACGGATGCGGGGCGCTCACGGCCTCGGTCAACGCCGTCGCTGCCTCCTCGGCGTCGAACTCCCCGCGCTCCACCCGCTCGACGATCGCGGCGACCTCCGCTAGCCGTGTGAGGTCGAGCGACCGGTACCGGACCAGCCGCATCGACGTCACCGGCGCCGCCGACATCCCGCGGTGGCAGCAGATGGTGATCGAGGTGAACGTGATGTCCACATCGACCGTGGGGAGCCCGCAGGCCGTCGCCATCCGCAGCATCGTCTCCGTCGTCTCGCCCGCACTCTCCCCGCTGGACAGCAGGACCTCCCCGACGCGCATACACAGATCGAGCACCTGCTGCACACGCGCGTCGTCGGGCACCTGCGGGCCGAGCGGGCGCAGCAGCTGCAACGTCGGCGGCCCCGCGTGCAACAGGTCGTGGGCCTCGCGGCGCAGCACGGTGCGCACCCGTCGGGTGAAGCGGCGGGCTGCTGTCACAACACCTCCCGGGAACGGGCGTCGGCCTGGATGGCCTTGAGCATGTTCAACCAGGGTAGGTGTGGGCCCGGCCGCGGCGGACAGCACTACGATGGCTGCGCGATGCCGGCCGGTGTAGCTCAGTGGTAGAGCAACCGCCTTGTAAGCGGTAGGTCGTCGGTTCGATCCCGACCTCCGGCTCCACGTTCTTACGACAGCGCGCTGGACGAGAGGCCTTGCCTCGATCAGTTCTCGCGGGTCCGAGCGCCCGGTCGCGAACCGCGATGATCTTTGGCCACACTCTTGGCCACGAACTGCTGCGGGCTCCTGCCGGATCTGCCCGTTCGCGCGCTTCTCGTGACCGCGGCTGCCTGCGAAACCGGGGATGTGGGCACCAGCGTCCCAACTACGGATCTGATGACCGTCCGTTGCCGAATTCTTCTGTAGTTGAATCAAGGCGCCCTACCTTCGGCGGCGCGCGTGGCCGGCTACGCCGACCCCGCTCGGCTCGCCTCGACCTCCGGCCCGCGTGCGGCCGGCGTGGCCGGCTACCCGGCCACCCACACCCCGGTGCGACCGCCAGATCCTCGAGACCGATCTGCCGGCGCGCCTGCTCGAGGGGCGCCCTGCCACAACCGGACGTCGGGGTGGCCACGGTGTCGGCTCGGTCAGCCGGAGGC
>JAODNO010000268.1 GCA_025465235.1 Pseudonocardia sp. | reverse complement strand
GAACGCGACACGGCCGTCCAGCCTGGACGGCGTCCCCGCTGGGGCGAACGGGAACTCGATCAGGACGTCCTCGGCGCAGAGATCCGCCCAGGCTCTCATGTCCTTAGCAAGGAACGCGTCCAGGCTGCGCCTGAACAGTTCGGCGGGCTTTTGACTGTCACTCATCACATACTCCATGATTCGTTTCGGAGGGTGCAGGCTGCGGAATGCGCCGGCCCGTGGGGGCCTCCTGGAGCCGTTCAGAAGCCGTAGGCCGGCAGGACGGCTCCGCTGACGGGCGCCCCGCCGTCTCCAGCTAGGAGCACAATCAGCTCCGCGATCGCCTCGGGTGAGGTGGCATGCGCCATCACCTCCTCCGGCAGGAATGACCGGTTCACCGGAGTGTCGATCAGCTGCGGCGCGACCGCGTTCACCCGGATCCCCTGCGGACGCAGCTCCAGATCCAGCACCCGGACCAGGTGGCTCAGGGCCGCCTTGCTCAGGCTGTACGCCGCCATGCCCCCGGTCGGCTCGGCTGCCGGGCGGGCGGAGACGTGCACGATGGCACCGGAACCCCGCTCCCGCATGTGCGGCGCCACCGCCTGGGTGAGCCACAGCGCAGCCCCCGCGTTCACGTCCATCATGAGCCGCAGGTCGTCGGGCGTCGCTGAGAGCGCGTCGCCCAGCACGAACGCACCGATCGTGTTCACCAGCAGGTCAGGCGGACCGACCTCGGCGACGACGCGGTCGATGAGCGCCTTCGGGACCGCCGGATCGGTCGTGTCGCCCGGCATCTGGTGAATGCCGTCTGGCAGTTCACGCAGCCCGTCCTCGTTGCGATCGATCCCCACGACGGTGTATCCCGCGGCGGCCAGCTTCACAGCCGCCGCCCGGCCGAGCGGACCGCCCGCACCGGCCACGATCGCCACTCGATCACTCATTGTCCGACTCCGTTCGTCTCGGTGTTCGTGGTCAGAGATGGACCTGCGAGCCGATCCCCCGGTCCAACCGGAGCGACTGGAGGATCATGAACGTCGTGCTGCTCGTGAACGCCTCGATATCGGCCGCGGCCAGCACCCCGGTGTACTTCTCGATGACCGGGGCGGCGGCCCGCTCGGTGACCTCGCCCAGGTAGCCGCGGACCCCGGCCCACGCGTTCTCCCGGTACTTGCCGAAGTACGGCGTCGGGTCGACCGAGGCCAGCGCGGCATAGCAGCTCTCGACGATGTCGTCGAGGTACCGGCGGTGTACCGCGACGTCTTCGCGGGTCGCCAGCCGGCCGAGGTGGCCGCTGATGAGGTACTTCCAAGCATAGGACTCGGCCCGCTCACCGGCGCCGATGTATCCGGGCACGTCCTCGCTCAGGTTCAGGTTGTAGATCGGCACCCAGCCGGCGTTGACGATGTCGATGACCATCAGCGCGTCGTGGTCCGGGAAGTGGATGAAGATGTTGTCGGGCGAGTGGTTGGGCCCGTGCCAGGCCAGCTCGACGCGCTCGCCGCCGACCTCCAGCGTGTAGCGGTCCTGAAAGGTGACCTCCGGCGCCGGCCGGGTCGGGTCGTCGTCGCGCAGCAGCAGCCGCCGGGTCTCGGCGTGCCCGATCCGGACGACCTCGTCGCCGAACAGGTTCGCCGCGCCGGCGTGGTCGGCGTGGTGGTGCGAGTAGACCAAGTGCGTGACGGTGTTGGTCGTGCCCTCGGCCGCGGCGACCTCGTCCACGGCCCGCCGCAGGTTATGGCCGATGGTCGGTGGGGCGTCGAACAGCACCACGCCGTCCGAGGTCGCCAGGAACGCCGACTGGTAGGTGCCGTCCGTGACCCAAAACAGATTCCGCTCGACGCGTCCAACGTGGTAGCCGTGCTCGTTCAGGGCCGGTCCGAGCGCCGCCGCCGGCACCGGCTCGTAATCTGGCAGGACTGGCACGCCGCCGGGCACCGAACTCGATGAAGTCATGATGATCTCCTGGTCTGCGGCACGTCTCGTGACGGCCGTCCTACGTCTTTGTGATTGCCCTAGATTCGCTCGCGGACAGGTGAGCGGTCATCGCAGGAACCTGGTGACAACAAGAGCCAGCCTGGCACGCGTTGGGTTGTGCGGGTGCACAACGTTGGGCGCGGGACTTGGGCGCCGTGTCGGCCGGTGATGTCCACGTCGACGGCGACCTGCAGGACGCTCAGGTCTTCTGGGAGCGGATGGTCGACGAGAAGCCGGGCACTCCAAAGCTCGACCTGTCCGAGTGGTCGCTCGCAGTGCATAGTCCAGGCGGCGGTCGGGTGCATGCTCGCCTCCGTGTCACGCCCGCAGGCCTCAACGACGTTCGCCGCTAACCGGCCATCGCAGACCCGCCGGCACGCATCGGCCGTGACACGCTATGTGACACGAATTCAGGCGTAACAGCGAAACTCAGGCACCAGAGCGAGCGTGACGACCCGAACCAGGCAACTTCCGACCAAGCGAGTCGACGCAATCAGGTGGCGCTCAGGTCACTAAGCCGATCAGCCCGCACATCCTCCGGCACTTCTTCCTCACCGCCGCCCTAGACGCAGGCGTCCTACCCCGCTACATACAAGAAGCCGCCTGCCACGCC
>JAODNO010000234.1 GCA_025465235.1 Pseudonocardia sp. | reverse complement strand
CGCTGCAGACCGAGGAGGACATTGACTGGAACGAGGTCATGGTGCTCTACGAACGCCTCGAACGTCTCACCGGATCGCCAGTCGTTGCCCTCAATCGCGCGGTGGCTCTCGCCGAGGCGGGCGCCCCCGAACGAGCGCTCGAGCTCGTCGACTCGCTCGACCTCGGCGAGTACCGCTACCACCATTCCACCCGGGCCGTGCTGCTGCGCCGTCTCGGCCGCGACGACGAAGCCCGGGAGGCATTCGAGCGTGCCCTGCGGCTGGCCGCCACTGACCTGGAGCGTCGGTTCCTCGTCCGCCGGCTGTCGGAGCTTTGACCGAGCGTGAAGCTAGGCCGGCTCAGAGACGCCGCGATGATCGACGCCTTTCGGTCTGCTGCTTCGGTCGGAGGTTTGAACTTCGACCATCTAGCGGCCCGTCGTGGGATGGGTTACAGCGGTGAGAGCGGCACCGGCGTCTCCTGCCCGGTCGGCACCGGCGTGCGGTCCGACCAGGGCTGACCCGGCGAGCCCGGCACCGGAACATCATGTTGTAGTCTCCTACTGGAACGTCGTTCCAGTAGGAGGTTCTATCATTACGCGCCGGCGCAACACGGCTCGCTCCGAGCGAGCGCAGGCCACCCGCGCCCGCATCGTCGATGCTGCAGGCTCGCTGTTCGTGCGCGACGGCTACCTGGAGACGACGATGTCGGGCATCGCGCGGGCGGCCGGCGTCGCGGTGCAGACGCTGTACCTGTCCTTCGGCAGCAAGGTGGCAGTCCTGGAGGCCGCGCTGGGAACCGGCTCGGACGACCATCCAGCCGGGTACACCGACCAGCTCACGGCGGAGCCAGACGGCGTCCTCGCGCTGGGTCGCTACGTGGCGGTCACGGTGCAGGCGATCGAGCGGAACCATCCGCTCGACGTCGTACTCCGCGCCGCGGCCGCCGATCCCGAGCCCGCCGAGCTGCTCGAGCGCACCCGGCGGGCGGTACTCGCCAGGCACGCGAAGGCCGTCGACGAGCTCGCGGAGAAACCCCGATTCACTGACCAGATCTCGCTGCAGCGGGCCACCGACATCGTCGCTGCGATGCTGTCGCACGAGACGTACGGCCTGCTCGTCGTCGGCCAGGGGTGGACGCCTCCTGACTGGGCGGAGTGGGCCGGGCGACACCTGGCCATCGATCTCTTCCCCGGGAACCGGCCGTAGCGCAGACCGGGGCGCCGGGCGAGCGGATGTCGTGGGGTCACGGTTCCGGGCCCGCGCGTGTTCACCGGCCGTTCGAGGGCGGCGCGAGACTGTCGGTGCAGCAGGACAGACTGAGGTCGTGGTCCTGGCCCGCACCGTCCTCCCCGCGCCCGAGCCGATCGGTGCGCTCACACTCGGCCTCACCACGGCCGGCCTCGCCCTGGTGGTGTTCGGCGACCGTCCGGAGATCGTCGACCGCAGCGCTGCTCGGCTCGGGGAACCGGTCGTGGCCGGCGACGGAGGCATAGCCGCCGAGCAGCTCGCGGAGTACCTCGCCGGTACACGACGCGCCTTCGACGTCACGCTGGACTGGAGCCTCACCAGCGGTTCGCAGCGGCAGGTGCTGCAGGCGTTGCACGGCACGGTGCCGTTCGGCACCACGGTCACGTACGGCGAGATGGCAGCGCGCGCGTGGGGCAGGGCGGAACGGGCCTACACGGCTGCCCGGGGCGTCGGCGCGATCATGGGGTCGAACCCCTTGCCCGTGGTGGTGCCGTGCCACCGGGTGCTCGGCTCGGACTCCCTCGGCGGCTTCGGCGGGGGCCGGGCCACCAAGGAATGGCTGCTCGCGCTCGAGGGGGTGCTCACCCCGGCCCTCGACTTCGGGCCGGGGTGATCGACGTTCAGGTGTGCACGGCCTGGATGTCGATGTCGATCCGCAGCGTGCGGCCGACGGTCAGCACCCCGGCGAGCACGGAGTGGTTCCAGGTGATGGCGAAGTCGTCCCGCGACACCTCCGCCGTCGCCCCGAACCCGGCGCGCACCACGCCGGTGGGGTCCGGCCCCGTGCCCCGGTACTCCACCTGCAACGGCACCGGAGCGCTCACGTCCTTGAGCGTGAGCACGCCCTCCACCACCCAGTGCGTGGGGTCGACGCGGCGCAGGCCGTCGCTCTTGTAACGGATCTCCGCGTAGCGCAGCACGTCGAGGAAGTCCGGGCTGCGCAGGTGCTGGTCCCGCATGTCGTCGTCCGTGTCCACGGCCGTGGGGTCGATGAGCACCTCGACCGAGCTGTTCTCCAGCGGGTCGGCCACCTGCAGCTGACCGCTGAAGCGGCGCAGCCGCCCGTGGATCCGGCTCATCCCGATGTGCAGGGCCGTGGCGCGGATGCTCGAGTGCACCGGGTCGATGACCCACGTGCCCGGCGCCGGGAGGACCGCGAGTCCCTCCCGGGCGAGCTGGAGCACGCCGAGCGCGGTGGTGGGGCCTGCACCGACCGCGACGGTGCGGGCCAGTGGCTCGTGCCCCGGCGCCGCCACGATCATGGTGTACGGCCCGACAGGCAGCTCGTCGAGGACGAACCGACCGTCGGTGCCGCTGGCCCCACGGGCACGCTGCACGCCACCCGCGTCCACGGCCGTGAGGGTCCCGCCCGCCACCGGCCAGCCGTCCTGCGTCGTCAGCTGACCGGTCACGCTGCTCATTGCACTCCCTCGCTGCGCTCGGTCAGCGCTTCGCGGAGGCGCTGTGACGTCGATTCGCTCGCAGGCACGTTCATCGCATACCCCCCGAGTCGAAGGCGTCGAACGCGTCGAACGCGTCGAACGTGTCGGACCGAGGCTCCCCGGGCGGTGCCGTACTCGGAGATGCAGCCGGGGCCGGCGCGCCGAGCTCCACCACCGTGGAGGCCTGCGCTCCCGCCGTGACGTGCACCAGTTGCGCCACCGGTGCGTACCCGCTGGCGGTGA
>JAODNO010000217.1 GCA_025465235.1 Pseudonocardia sp. | reverse complement strand
CGGCCGCGGTGACCGACGGCATCCTCCAGGGTGTCGTCCAGCTGCCGACCGGCGCCTGGTTCGACCCTGCCGACCCGGCCCAGGCCCGGCCGTTCTGCGTGCACGGCAACCCGAACGTGCTCACCCGCGACACCGGGACCTCCTCGCTCGCGCAGGGGTGCACCGGGCAGCACACCGTCGTCGAGGTGAGCCGCTACACCGGTCGCGTGCCACCGGTGCAGGCCTACGACCCCCCGATCCGCACGGTCGGACCGATCGCGGATTCGGGTCGGTGATGACGCCAGAGGCCACTTCCGGCCTGTCGCCGAGCTGCGCGAGCGGTTCGCTTCCGACCGATCGCGGAACCGGATCGATACCGATCCACATTCGTCGTTGGACCTCACCCCGTGTCGTCGGTTTGACTACCTCCGTGCACCGATCGACGTTCCGAGGCCAGGCGGTCCGCCGCCGTGCCGCGGTGACGTCACCGTGCGTGTCCGCCTCCGGCTCGGGTGAGGGACTCACCCAGCGCCGGGTGATCGACCACGGCACAGTGCACTCCGCCGGCTGTCGCTGCCGCTGACGACCTCGGTCGCGTGCCCGCCGCACGCGTACCTCCCGGCCCGCCGTGTGCAGGGCGCGTTCCGACGCGCCCCCGGCCACCAGCGTGCCCCGTCCGGAAGCGACATCCGATGAGCTCCACCCGCTCGCCACTGTGCGGCCGACCGCAGCAGGGGACTGAGGAGGTCGAGGTGCTCGACGAGCCCACCCGTGACGCGCGCCCTGATCCGCACCGCAGCAGCCCTCAACGCCACGTGCACGGCCTGCCCGACCCGGGAAGGCGCTGTGAGCGCCCGCAGTCGCGGCTGAGCTGCGCACTCTAGCCGTTCACCCCCACCGAGGCGCACGGCGCCGTGCCTCGTCCTGCCCGTCCTGCCGTCAGGAGATCCGCCATGACCTCGTCGACCACGTCCCCCGGCACCGAACGTGCGATTCCGCCGACCGCAGCCCGCCGGGTCGAGTTCATCAGCCTCACCCATCTCAACCCGTCGACCGAGCTCGAGCCCGTACCCAGCCGGGGCATCGATCCCGGTTACTTCCGCAGGTACGTTCTGGCACTGGAGGAGGCCGGGTACGACTACACGCTGCTGCCCTACGGCTCGGGGAGTGCCGACTCGTTCGTGATCGCCTCCGCGGTGGGACAGCTGACCAAGCGGCTTCGGCCGATCGTGGCCGTGCGGCCGAACACGGCCTTTCCGCTCGTCGTGGCACAGCAGCTGGCCACGCTGGACCAGCTGACCGGCGGCCGCGCGCTGGTCCACCTGATCACCGGCGGCAACGACGCGGAGCAGGCCCGGCAGGGCGACTACCTGCCGAAGGAGCGCCGCTACGCCCGCACATCGGAGTTCGTCGACGTGCTCCGCCGAGCGTGGACCGAGCCGGAGCCGTTCAGCCACCAGGGCGAGTTCTACACGTTCGACGACTTCGGCCCCGGCTTCCGGCCGTACGGCGACACCATCCCGATCTCCATCGGCGGCCAGTCCGACGCCGCCTTCGAGATCGGCGGCCGGCAGGGGGACGTGTTCAGCTTCTGGGGGGAGCCGCTCGCGGACATCCGCGCCCAGATCGAGCGCGTGCACGCCATCGCCGCGGCCGCGGGCCGAACCGACCGCCCGCGCATCTGGGTCACCTTCCGGCCGATCGTCGCCAGCACGGACGAGCTGGCCTGGCGCAAGGCCTACGACTACGCCGAGCGGGTCGGCCGGACCTTCCAGGAGGGCACCTACGGAAAGCGCTACCTGGGCGCCGCGCCGCCGCAGAACGTCGGTTCCCAGCGGGCGCTGGAGTTCGCCGCCCGCGCCGAGGTCCACGACCGGGCGCTGTGGACCCGCACCGCTGCCGTCACGAACGCGGCGGGCGCCTCCACCGCGCTCGTCGGGACTCCGGAGACGGTCGCGGCGGCGATCCTCGACTACGTCGACCTCGGCGCCGACCTGGTGTCGATCCGCGGCTACGACACGCTCGCCGACGCGGTCGACTACGGCAAGCACGTCCTGCCGCTCGTCCGCCAGGAGCTCGCCCACCGCGAGGCCACCGGCCGGCGTGGCACGGTGCAGGACGAGCACCTGGGGGCCCTCGCGCCGGGCTTCGACGCCGACGCGCTGGCCCGTGTCCGATGACCGCCGACGTGCTTGTTCCCGCGGAGGCAGCATCATGACCGCCGTCGTACCCGCGCTCGCCCGGCCGGACCTCTCCGCCGAGGCGCTCGCCGCCGTCACCGCCGCGGTCGCCGCGACCGCCGAGGAGTACGACCGATCCGGCGCGGTTCCGACCGCCGGGATCGCGGTGGCACACCGCGCCGGACTGCTGACCGCCACGGTCGCCGAGCGCTACGGCGGCCCCGCGGTGGGCCTGGTCGACTCCGCCCGGATCCTGCTCGCCCTGGGCGAGGGAGACCCGTCGGTCGCGCTGCTCGCCGCGAACACGCTGGCCACGCACCAGGGGCAGGCGGCAGCCGGGCACTGGCCCGATGCCTCCTACGCCGACCTGCTGCGGCGCAGCGCGGCGGAGCCCACGCTGGTCAACGCGATCCGGGCGGAGCCGGAACTGGGTGCGCCAGCCCGCGGAGGGCTGCCCGCCACCGTGGCCCGGCGCACCGCAGAGGGCTGGTCGCTGTCCGGCCGGAAGGCCTACGCGACCGGCGGCACCGCGCTGGCCTACCACGTGGTGTGGGCGGTGGCCGCGGAGCCGGACAACGACACCGAGCCGCGCGTCGGGCATCTCGTCGTGCCGGCCGAGGCCCCCGGCATCACGTGGATCGACACCTGGGACCACCTCGGGCTGCGTGCCTCGAACACCCACGACGTCGTCTACGACGAGGTGGCCCTGCCTCCCGACGCGTTCGTGGAGATCCCGCGCGTCGACGGCGTCTACCGCGACCCTGCCGCCACGTCGGCCATCGGGAGCTTCGGGCACCCGGCCCTCTACGTCGGTGTCGCCCGCGCGGCCCGTGCCGCGTTCGTCCGCTATGCCCGTGAGCGGGTCCCGACGGCGCTCGGCCGCCCGATCGCCGAGACCGAGCGCATCCAGGCCGTCGCCGGCGAGATCGACGCGCAGATCGCCCAGGCCGAGACCCTGCTGTTGGGCGCGCTGCTCCGTGCCGACTCCGGCGACACCGGGCATCTGCCCCAGCTCTCGTTGCTCAAGGTGCAGATCGCCCGCTCCGCGATCGCCGCGGTCCAGACCGCGGTGGCCGCGCTGGGCAACCCCGCGCTCACCCGGCACCAGCCCTTCGAACGGCACCTGCGCGACGTGCTGTGCGTCCGCGTCCACCCGCCGCAGGAGGACGCCGCGCTGCTCGCCGCCGGCCGCCGCCTGCTCGGTCCCTGATCCCGTCCCCGTCACCCCCAGAGAAGAGAAGCAGACCCATGAACACGTACCGCACCGCGCGCCGCGTGCCGGGTGCCCGGCGCGCGCTCCAGGCAGCGATCGGCATCCTCGCCACAGTGCTCGTCGCGTCCGCCTGCACCGGCGGCGGTGCGCAGTCCGCCGGGTCGGGCGCACCCCGGGATGGTGGCAACCTCACCTTCCTCATCGACTCGCTGGGCGACACCTGGATCCCGAACAACAGCGCGATCTCCAGCTTCCAAGGCAACATCTGGGGCGAAGTCACCGACAAGCTCGTCTATGTCGACGATAAGGGCGCCGCCTCCCCGTGGGTCGCCCAGAGCTGGGACCAGAACGCGGCCGCCACCGAGTTCACGCTGCACCTGCGACAAGGCGTCACGTTCTCCGACGGCACGCCGCTCGACGCCGCCGCCGTGGTCGCCAACCTCGACATGTGGTCGAAGGGCGACCCCCAGCGGGGGATCACCCCGATCGGGCTCTTCCCGAAGACCTATCAGGGCGCGGAGGCCGTCGACACCACCACCGTGAAGGTCCGTTTCACCGCTCCGACGCTCGGCTTCATTCCGACCCTGGGGTACCACGGCTCGATCCTCATCTCCCCGAAATCCCTCGCCCTGCCGGCCGACCAGCAGGCCGACCTCTCCAAGGACATCGGCAGCGGCCCCTACGTCGTCGAGTCCTGGAAGCAGGACGACAGCGTGGTCCTGCGCAAGCGCCCGGACTACAACTGGGCGCCGGCGGCGCTCGACCACCAGGGTCCGGCTCGGATCGACAGCATCACCTACAAGCTGGTCGCTGAGCAGCAGGTGCGAAGCTCGTCGGTTCAGTCAGGGCAGGCCGACGTCGCCTTCAACCCCTCGCCGAAGGAGCTCGCGACCTTTAAAGCGCAGGGCTTCGGGGTCGCCGCGCCCCGCTATCTCGGATTCGTCAACGGTTTCGCGATCAACACCAAGGTGGCGCCGTTCGACGACGCCGGCGTGCGCGAGGCTCTGCAACACGGCATCAACCGGGACGAGATCCTCTCGACCGTCTACACACCGGACTGGCTGGCCGCCACGTCGTTCATCCAGAGCAACGTGCCGGGCGCGAGCGACCACAGCACATCGTTCGCGTTCGACCCCACCAAGGCGGACTTGCTGCTCGACCAGGCGGGCTGGGCCAGGAGCGCGGACGGGATCCGCACCAAGAACGGCGTGAAGCTCGTGCTCACGCTGTACCCCAACCCCTACCTCGCCACCTCCAAGGCTGTCGACGAGCTCGTCGCACAGCAGCTGGGCAAGATCGGGTTCCAGGTGAACATCCAGGCGTTCGACGTGGTCACCTACGGACAGCGGGTCAAGATCGGCAGCCCGGTGGTGCCCGCCTACGAGATCACCCGCAGCTTCATCGACGCCGGCACCGTCGGCGGCGTCCTTACTGACCAGAACAAGGGCGAGAACTGGTTCAACCTCGGCTCCAGCGACACCAAGCTCGCCCAGCTCGCGACCGGGATCGCGGGCGCCAGCGACCCGAAGGCCCGCAACACGCAGCTCGACGAGTTGCAGGGCTACGTCCTCGACCAGGGCTACTTCGTGCCGCTGACCCAGATCGTGCAGCGCCTCTACCTGCTGTCCCCGAAGGTGCACGGCGTGACGTACAACGGCGTCGCCTACGCCAACTTCTACACGGCCTGGATCGATGGCTGACCGCGTCGGGAACCGGGGCTACGTCACCTACGCGCTCCGGCGGGCCGCCCAGGCCGTGGTCGTCATCCTGCTGGCGTACGTGCTCACCTTCGTGGTGATCAGCGTGCTGCCGGGGGATCCGGTCACCACGACCCTGCGCAACCCGCAGAGCGGGTTCACCGAGGAGCAGATCGCTCGGATCGTCTCCTACTACGGCCTCGACCAGCCGGTACTCGTCCAGCTCTGGCACTCGTTGTCCCGGTTCCTGACCGGGGACCTCGGCGTGTCGCTGCGGACCAACCTGCCGGTGTCGCACCTCGTCGCCGAGGTGGTGCCCTCCACGCTCGTCCTGGCGGCCTCGGCTCTCGCCATCGCGGTGGTGCTGGCCTTCACCATCGCGTTCGGCGTGCAGTACCTCCCGCGACCGTTCGGCCCGGCGTTGCGGGCCTTCCCGTCGCTGTTCCTCTCGGTGCCGACCTTTCTGATCGGGCTGCTGCTGATCCAGCTGTTCTCCTTCCAGCTCGGGCTGTTCAGGGTGATCGACTCCGACAGCGGGCTCGCGACTTTTTTCGCCGCGCTCACCCTCGGCATCTTCGTTTCGGCGCAGATCGCCGAGGTGCTCATCGCCAACCTCGACCAGGAGGCGCGGCAGGAGTACGCCGGGGTGGCCCGATCCCGCGGGCTGGGCCAGGTGCAGCTGCTCCTGCGGCACCTGCTCAAGCCGTCCGCGCTGCCGGTCGTGACGGTGCTCGCCCTCATGGTCGGCGAGGTGCTGGGCGGTTCGGTCATCACCGAGGCGATCTTCGGCCGGGCCGGCGTGGGCAGCCTCGTGCAGCGCTCGGTCTCGACCCAGGACCTCCCGGTCCTGCAGGCCGTCGTCACCCTCGCCGCCGTCGTCTTCGTCGTCGTCAACCTCGTCGCCGATCTCGTCTACCCGCTGCTCGACCCGCGGGTGAGGCTTTTGGCCGGGCAGCGGAGGAGCACCGCGCGCCCCGAACCAGGAGTCCCCGAGCCAGGAGTAGCAGCCCGATGACCCTCTCCGCCGTCGCCCGCACCGCCCCGGCTCCGGCCGGGTCGCGCCGCGCGCGCCGCCGCTCGGCCCGGCGGATCCCGCCGAGCGTCCTGCTGTCCGTCCTGGTCCTGATCGTGGTCGTCGCTTGGTCGGTCGCGCCGGGTCTGTTCACCAGCCAGGACCCGGTGAACGGGATTCCCGCCGACCTGTTCCGGCCACCGAGCGCCGCGCACTGGTTCGGTACCGACCAGATCGGCCGCGACGTGTTCTCCCGCGTCGTGCACGGCACCGCGTCCTCGGTGACGAGCGCGCTGGTGGCCGTCGCGATCGGCCTCGTCGTGGGCGGGCTGATCGGCCTGCTCTCCGGCTTCCTCGGCGGCATCGTCGACGCCACCCTGGCCCGCTTCGTCGACGTGCTCCTCGCCATCCCCAGCTTCCTGATGGCGGTCGTCGTCGTCAGTGCGCTCGGCTTCGAGACCATCAACGCGGCGATCGCGACGGGTGTCTCGGCGGTCGCCGTGTTCGCCAGGGTCATGCGCTCGGAGGTGCTGAAGACCCGCAGCGCCGTCTTCGTCGAGGCCGCGCTGGTGCTCGGCGGCTCGCGCTGGCACGTGCTGCTGAGGCATGTTTTGCCCAACGCCTCCCGCTCGGTGCTGCAGCTCGCGGTCCTCCAGTTCGGTCTGTCGATCCTGACGATCGCAAGCCTGGCCTTCCTCGGTTACGGCGACCCGCCGCCGGCGTCGGACTGGGGCCTGCTCGTCTCCATCGGCAAGGACTATCCGCTGGCTCCCTGGCTGGTCTGGGCCCCGGCGTTCGTCACGATCCTCACCGTCCTCTCCCTGAACAGGATCAGCCGATGGCTCCGCAAGACCGCCTGACGACCACCACGTTGACCCGCCATCCCCTGCCCGCGCCCGGCGTCGCGCCGACCGACGGCCCGCATCCCGCAGCGCTGCTGCGCGTCGAGGGCCTCTCGGTCGCCTACGGCGGCGACGAGGTGGTGTCCGGGGTCGGCTTCACCGTGGCCGCCGGTGCGAGCCTGGCGCTCATCGGCGAATCCGGCTCCGGCAAGTCGACGATTGCCCGTGCCTTGCTGCGCCTGCTCCCGGCCGGCGTCGGCCGGGCGTCCGGCCGCGTCGAATTCGACGGTCGGGAGGTGCTGGGGCTGCCGGAGCGGCACTTCCGGCCCCTGCGCGGTCGCACCCTCGGCTTCGTGCCCCAGGACCCGAACAGCTCGCTCAACCCCGTGCGGACCATCGGCATGCAGGCCCAAGAGGCGGCCCGGCTGGTCGAGGGCATCGACGCGGGGGAGCGCACCGACCTCGTGCTGGAGACGTTCGCCCAGGTCGGGCTCACCGACCCGAGGCGGGCGTACGACGCCTACCCGCACGAGCTCTCCGGCGGAATGCTGCAGCGCGTCCTCATCGGCCTCGCCGTCCTGCCACGGCCGTCGCTGCTCGTCGCCGACGAGCCGACCTCCGCGCTGGACGTGACGATCCAGAAACGGATCCTCGACCTGCTCTCCGGGCTGCGCGAGAGCCTTGGCATCAGCCTGCTGCTCATCACTCACGACCTGGCGATCGCCGCAGAGCGCGCCGAGAGCCTGATCGTGCTCAAGGACGGTGTCGTCCAGGAGGCGGGGCCCACCGCTTCGGTCTTCGCCCGGCCCACCTCGGCGTATGCGCGGCAGCTGCACGCCGACGTGCCGGCCCTGAACCCCGACCGATACGCCGACCTGCGTGCCGTCGGCGCCACCAGGGCGGCCGACCCGAGCACACCGGTGAAGATCGAGGTCCGGGGCGTGACCAAGACCTTCGGGACCGACGGGAACCGGATCACGGCGGTTAACGGCGTCTCGTTCGCCGTTCCCGCCGGCACCACCCACGCGCTCGTCGGCGAGTCCGGCTCGGGGAAGACGACGGCGATCCGTCTGCTACTCGGGTTGGAGCAACCCGACGTCGGCCGGATCGTGGTCGCCGGGGAGGAGCTCCATGGTCGTTCACATGCCTCGCTGCGTGGCGTCCGCCGCCATCTGCAGCTCGTCTACCAGAACCCGTTCACCTCGCTCGACCCCACGTGGCGGGTCGAGCGCCTGGTGCGCGAACCCCTGGACCGCTTCGCGATCGGTGACAAGCGGGAGCGCAGCCAGCTGGTCCGCGCGGCTCTAGAGTCGGTCGGCCTCGGCGAGCACCTGCTCTCCCGGAAGCCCTCGGCGCTCTCGGGTGGACAGCGGCAGCGGGTGGCGATCGCCCGCGCGCTGGTCGTGCGACCCGACGTGATCGTGCTCGACGAGCCCACGTCGGCGCTGGACGTCAGCGTGCAGGCGGACATCGTCGACGTGCTGCTACGGCTGCAGGCCGAGCTGGGGCTGACGTACGTGTTCGTCTCCCACGACCTAGCGCTGGTGCGGCAGCTCGCCCACACAGTCTCCGTGATGGAGCGGGGCCGGATCGTCGAGCACGGCACCGTGACCCAGATCTTCGACGACCCGCAGGAGCAGTACACGCGCACCCTCCTCGACTCGATTCCCGTCGGCGCCGGGAGTGCCTCATGACCGCGTCCGCCCCCGCGCCCGTCTCGTCGACGCTGCGTCCCACGCAGCGCCTCGGGTTCAACACCCGCGTGTCCTTCGGCGACGCCGGCCCCGCGCAGGGGCTACGTGACGGCGTCGCGCTCTTCCGGGCCGCCGAGGAGCTTGGGTACCAGTCTGGGTGGGCCTACCAACGCCACTTCGACCACTACCTCTCCTCCCCGCTGCCGTTCTTCACCGCTGTCGGGCAGCACACCGAGCGGATCCGTCTCGGCTCGGCCGTGATCCCGATGCGGTACCAGGACCCGATCCTGCTCGCCGAGGCCGCGGGCACCACTGACCTCCTCATCGGCGAGCGTCTCGAACTGGCACTCGCCACCGGGTCGACCGCCGCGTGGGACCCCGTCTTCGGCGCGGTCGACACCGACCCGCGGACGGAGGCGCAGCGCAGGCTGGAACGGTTCCTCGCCGCAGTGGCGGGCGAGATCCTCCACACCGTGGACGGCCCGGGCCAGGGCGCACCGGTCGGTACCGCCCTGCGGGTGACGCCGCACAGTCCCGGACTGCGCGGGCGCATCCGGCAGGGCTCGGCGAGCGTCGGATCGGCGATCCACGCGGCTCGGCTCGGCCTGGGCCTGATCACCGGCACCGTCCTGCACGGGCTCGAGCCCGAGGAGACCTTCCCGGCATATCAGGCGCGAGTGATCGACGCCTACCGGACCACCTGGCGCACGGTGCAGGGCACGGAGCCGCCGCCGGTGGCGGTCGCGGCGTCGATCCTGCCCGGCACGACCGCCGAGCAGCGTGCGACGTACGCGGCCTACGACCACGAGCGGCGCACCCAGGGCATGGCGGCCTCCCGGCCCCGCGGGGCCCTCGTGCCTGTCGTCTCGGCGGACCTTCCGGCCGGCCTGGCCATCAGCCCGGTGTTTCTCGGGACTCCCGACAAGGTGACCGCGGCCGTGCTGGCGGACCCAGGCCTCGCGGCGGCCGACGAGATCGTGCTCTTCCTGCCACCGGCGTTCGGTCTCGACGCCAACGTGAGGCTGATCACCGATCTGGCCGCCACCGTCGCCCCGTCGCTCGGGTGGTCGCCTGGCTGACGGGACGCCGGACAACGCCCTACAACGACAAACGACGCTCGTCGGAGCGCTCGCTGCGCGAGTCGTTAGCGACGTTGGGAGATGTTCACGGGAAGGTGCGCGAGGCCGTCCGCCGGTGGCGGCTGGACGTCCGGGCTCACCCCGGTGTTCCTCACCGGACTGCTGGCCCTCGGCGGCGGAGAGCCGTGTGGGCAGCGGGCTACCTGGCAGCCACCGCCGTGATCAGTCTCGTCGCCGTCGTGGTGATGCCGCGGTGAGTCGGATGGCGGCCCGGCTGGGCCCGCGACGTGCGCTGGTAGCCGTCACTCGGCGGCGGTGAACCCCTTGGCCCGGCCCGGGTCCTGCGGTCCCCACAGTGTGGTGGTGACCTCGCGGCGGACGACGGGCGCCACCTCCTCCGCGAAGCGCGTCAGCACCTCCTGCTGCTGGGCGTAGGGCAGTGCCGGGTTCACCGACACCGACTGCACGTCGTGCCGGAACGCCTTGTGGTAGTCGATGATCTTCGCCGCGACCCGTTCCGGGGTGCCGACCAGCGCCGGGCCGTGCGCGACGGCCTCCTCGATCGTCGCGAACGAGGTGGCCTTGCCCGGGCGCGTGTCGCCGGCGTGCGCGGCCCGCATCTTGGCGGCGAAGCCTTCGTAGATGGGTCGGTACTGCGCGATGGCCTGCTCGTCGGTGTCGGCGAGGAACAGGCCGCCGGACCCGGACCCGACGTAGCCGACGGACGGGTCGTGGCCGTTCGCGGCGAGCTGCTCGCGGTAGCGGTCGATGAGGACGAGGTAGTTCTCCCGCGGCTGCAGCGCGTTGGCGGAGAAGATCGGGTCGCCCCACTTCGCGGCGAGGTCGACGGCGGCGGTGGAGGTCGCCGAGCCGTGCCATATACGGAACGGGCCGTCGAACGGGCGCGGGAAGGTGGTCACGCCGTGCAGGTCGGTGTGGTGGGTGCCCTCCCAGGACACGTCTTGCTCGCGCAGCAGCCGGCGCAGCAGCTCGTAGTTCTCGGTGAGATATTCGTACTGCTTGGCGATGTCGAGGCCGAAGAGCGGGAAGTGCTTGTCCTCGTTGCCCTTGCCGATGACGATCTCCAGTCGGCCGCCGGAGAGCTGGTCGACCGTGGCGTAGTCCTCCGCCACGCGCACAGGGTCGAGCAGTGACAGCTCGGTGACGCCTGTGCTGTGCAGGATGCTCTCGGTGGCGGCGGCGAGTGCTCCCATCATCACCGTCTGCGACGACGAGACGAAGTCGCCCGCGTGACGCTCGCCCACCGCGTAGGAGTCGAAGCCCAGCCGCTCGGTCAGGACG
>JAODNO010000211.1 GCA_025465235.1 Pseudonocardia sp. | reverse complement strand
GCCGACGTCGGGCAGCTCCAGCTCGCGCGGATCGAGCACCTCGACGGCCAGCAGGTTGTGGCGGTGCGACAACGCGCGCAGCGAGCGTTCCCAGTCGGGTTCGCCGAGGAAGTCGGAGATCACGACGGCCAGGCCGCGACGCCGGGGCGGTCGGCGCAGCTGTTCGATCGCCGTCGTGAGATCGCCGCGAGTGCCCTCGGGGGCGCGCGGCGTCAACGCCACGCGACGCAGCAGCCCGCGGGCGTGGACGATGCCGCCGCGGGCTGGGATGCGGATGGTCCGTTCCCCGGTCGCGACCAGGGCGCCGATCCGATTGCCCCCGCCGCGGGTCAGATGGGTGACCGCGGCGAGCGTCGCGATCGCAAGGTCGCGCTTCTCGCACGAGGCTGTGCCGAAGTCCAGGCTGGGCGACAGGTCGAGCACGACCCACGTCTCCAGCTCCCGGTCGGCCACGGTCTCCCGGACGTGCGGCTCGGTGGTACGGGCGGTGACGGCCCAGTCCATGCGCCGGACGTCGTCTCCCGGCTGGTAGGTGCGCGCCTCCCCGAGCTCGCTGCCGGGCCCGGGGACCAGGCCGAGGTGGTTGCCCTGCAGCAACCCGTCGAGGCGCCCCCGAACGGCCAGCTCCAGCGTCCGCAGCGCGGCCTCGATCCGCCCGTCCCTGAGCGAGGGCGGCGCGATGGGGGGCCGGCGGGCCGCAGCTGTCACGTCGAGCTGCTCGCCGACGTGTACGGCACCGGGGCGGCCGGCTCGTGCTGGGGACGGGCGGTGACCTGCGGCAGCGGAACGGTGGCGAGCACCCGGGAGATGATGTGGTCCATCGGCACGCCGTCGGCGACGGCGTCGTAGGACAGCACGAGCCGGTGCCGCAGCACGTCGGGTGCGACGTCCAGGACGTCCTGCGGGAGCACATAGTCCCGACCGCGCACCAGCGCGAGCGCGCGAGCGCCGGCCACGATGCCCAAGGTGGCGCGCGGTGACGCCCCGTACGACACCCAGCCTGCGATGTCGCTGAGCCCGTGCTCGGCGGGAGTACGGGTGGCGACGACGAGCCGCACGACATAGTCGACCAAGGCGTGGTGCACGAACACCCGCGAGGCCACCCCCTGCAGCCGCAGGAGCTCGGCAGGGTCGATCACCTGGTGCGCGACGGGCGGCTCGGCACCCATCCGGTAGACAATCTCCCGCTCCTCCTCGACGCCGGGATACTCGACGATGATCTTGAAGAGGAACCGGTCGCGCTGCGCCTCCGGTAGCGGGTAGACGCCCTCGTTCTCGATCGGGTTCTGGGTGGCCAGCACGAGGAACGGGTCGGGCATCGGGAACGTTCTGCCGCCGATCGACAGGTGCCGCTCCGCCATCACCTCGAGCATCGCCGACTGCACCTTCGCCGGGGCGCGGTTGATCTCGTCAGCGAGCACGAAGTTGGCCACGACCGGCCCGAGCTCGACATCGAACTCCTCGCGACCCTGCCTGTAGATACGGGTGCCGAGGATGTCGGCAGGCACGAGGTCGGGTGTGAACTGCAGGCGGGCGAAGCTGCCGCCGACGACCTTCGCGACGGTCTCGACCGCGAGCGTCTTCGCGACGCCGGGCACGCCCTCGAGCAGCAGGTGGCCCTTGGCCAGCAGGCCGACGAGCATCCGCTCGACGAGCCGGTCCTGACCGACGATCACCCGCTTGATCTCGAAGACGACGCGCTCGAGCCGCTCACCCTCATGGGCCGGGCTGGGGACGGACTCCTGGACGCTCACGCTGCCATCCCACCTCACGGCAGGTGAGACGCCGGTGAACGGACCGCACTGCTCCCCCGGCGCTGCCGGCGGCTCGGCTCGGCCTGCGCTCTGCCATGGCGGTTCGGCGGTCGTCGAATCGTTGTCGAAACGTGGCGTCAATGTTTCATTGACACTGTTGCCACCTTCCCGGCGTGGAAGTCACGCGCACACAACCGCCCCATGTAGCGGCCCGGTGGCCAGCCACCGCGCTCAGAGCACGCGTGTGGCCTCCGGCAGCAGCCCCCTGGTGCGCAAGGGCACGACACGGACGCTCGCCCCCGTATAGGGGGCCTCGATCATCTGCCCGTTGCCGATGTAGAGGGCGACGTGGTGGATCGGCGCCGAGCCGTTCTTGTAGAACACCATGTCACCCGGGCGGATCTCCGAGATCGGGACCTTCCGGCCGGCGTTGTACTGGTTGCGGGCCACCCGGGGCAGCGACACCGCTGCGCCGCTGAACGCGTAGAGCATCAGTCCCGAGCAGTCGAAGCCGATCAGGTTGAGCGGTGAACCCAAGCCGTCGGGAATTCCGGTGCTCGGGCCACGCCCGGTGCCGCCGCCCCACACGTACTGCACCCCGATCTGCGACAGCGCCCGGTCGATCACCCGCTGCACCCCCGCGCTGCCACCGTGAACGGCGGGCGCTCCACCTCTCGGCGTGCCCGCCGCAACCCTTCCCGCGGCAGCGTCCCGATCGGCGCGTTCCCGGGCCGCCTGCTCCCGCGCCAGCCGGCGCTGCCAGTCGTCGAAGCGGGCGCGTTGCTGACGCAGTCCGGCGTCGGCCGACTCCGCAGCGTCGAGCCTGCGCTGCACGTCCGCCCGTGTCGCGGCGACGGCCGCGAGCTGCTCGGCCTGCTCGCGCGCGGCGCCCTCCGCCGCGGCGAACGCCGCATCCGCCGCCGCTTTCGCTGTTCGCGCCTCGGCCTCGCGGGCACGCGCGTCCTCGAGCGCCGCCCTGGCCGCTGAGTCGGCATTGGCCTTGTCGACGCGGGCACGCTCCAGCCCGTCCTGTGCCGCGAGCTGGGACCGGGCGATCAGGTCGTTGAACTCCGCCCGCGCGACGAGGTCCTCGGGACTGGTGGAGTCGGTGAGCAGCCCGAGCGGGCCGATGTCGATGCCCTGCTGGTAGGTGGCGGTGACGAACTCGTCGAGACGGGCGCGGGCCTGGTCGATGGCGACCGAGGCTGCCTGGGTCGCGATGCGTGCAGCGTCCGCGCGTCGTGCGGCGGCGGTGGCCGCGTCCTGTGCGACCTGCAGGTCGACGAGCGCTGCCTCGGCCGTCTCCCGCTGAGCGGCCAGCGCGGCCTGCAGGTCATCGGTCCGGCTGTCGAGCTCCGCGAGCTGCGCGCTGAGCCGCCCGACCTCGTCCGCCCGCCGGCTCACGGAGTCGCGGCTGCGCTGCAGTTCGTCGTCGCTCGGGTTCGGCGGCGGCGGGGCGGGCTGAGCCAGTGCGGCGGACGTGCCACCGCCGAGCAGCGCGACCAGCACCGTGAGGACGAGCGCCTGTCGCCGCCAGATCGGGAGCCGACGTCGCTGATCTCGCGCGGAGCGTGGAGGTGGCGCGGGCCGATACCGCACGAAGGCTCCTCCGTCCCGTCGTTGATCTCCACGAGCGCCCGCATGCTGCCATTCGGACGGCCGCAGGTCCGGTAGCCACACGCGTATCAACCAGGAACTTCCACCACATGGGGGACGAAGGGATCGCATCGGGGCACGGCGGTTTCGGGGTGGGATCACCTGCCTCAGCCGGACGGGGCTTCCCCGCCTCCCCGGGCTCGACCGTGTAGCAGGACAAGCGTACTGTTTGGGGAGAGCCGGTCCGCTGCGTCCGAGGACGCGTCGGTGCGCCAGACTCCGGAAATCGCATCTCTCTAGAGAAATCCAGCGCCCACGACCGCCAGGAGGACACCGACGTGGCCAGCACGGACAGCTTCGGAGCGAGAGGAACGATCCAGGCAGGCGGGGCGGAGCACGAGATCTTCCGGCTCTCGGCCGTCGACGGCGCCGAGCGCCTTCCCTTCAGCCTCAAGGTGCTGCTGGAGAACCTGCTGCGCACTGAGGACGGTGCGAACGTCACCGCCGACCACGTGCGCGCGCTGGCGAACTGGGACCCCGCGGCCGAGCCGGACACCGAGATCCAGTTCACCCCTGCCCGCGTGGTCATGCAGGACTTCACCGGTGTCCCCTGCGTCGTCGACCTGGCCACCATGCGCGAGGCCGTCACCGAGCTCGGCGGTGACGCCGCCAAGGTCAACCCGCTGGCCCCGGCGGAACTGGTGATCGACCATTCGGTGATCATTGACATCTTCGGCCGCCCGGACGCCTTCGAGCGCAACGTCGACTTCGAGTACCAGCGCAACAAGGAGCGCTACCAGTTCCTGCGCTGGGGCCAGGGCGCGTTC
>JAODNO010000182.1 GCA_025465235.1 Pseudonocardia sp. | reverse complement strand
TGGTCTGTCGATCTCACTGACCTTCGCCAATGCGGATTCTTCGGCATGGACTTTGCCGTCAGTCTCGCGAGAATAGCCTCGCGCGATTTCCTTCTCGAAAGAGTCCACGATGACAGCCCCTACGGAGTAGGCCCCCTCGGTCGCCGGGCAGAGCCAAGCCTGTTCGATGGCAATTCTCATCCACTTCGAGTCATTCTGTCGTGCCGTCATAGGGTGTTACTTCCATTCCGTAACAGATTCTGACGCCCACAGCAGTGCGCGGAATCGCCCACGGGTTGTCGTCGCGGGTTCGTTCGGACATACGAGACGCGCCTCAATCCTCGGACAAGGAGCGGATTTACTGAGAGCGACAGTTTCCTAGCGGTTGGTCGGATACTTAGTGCTCGTGAATGAGGTTCCCTCAAAGATTCCTGTCCGTCGACAGTGGCTCAGTCATCTGTTGCCCAACCTCGATGCTCACCGCGTCGCGACCGTTAAAAGCATGGTGAGCGCGGCGCCGGGCCGTACGATCCGTGGCCTCCGGGTAATGGAGATTGAGACTTTCGTAGCGACGGTCATCAGTCATCGAAGTCTCCTTGGTGCATCTGCTCCTGTACGTACCAGGCAACAGTAGATCGGGCGGATCAACATCAGGTCGACGATTCCTAGTCGGCCTTGGAGGGCTCACTCGGACAGCCCTGGCCAGGGCAATGCCGCAGTTGCGCGCCCACTTCCGGATCGCCTGGTTCTGCTCCCGATCCACCGACTCGCACGCGGAGTAGCACTGCCACTAGTGGCTCGACCGTCCAGCCTTACGTGCCGATGCAACATAGTTGGCCAGCATGTCCCGCAGAAAAGTGCCGATCCAGGACCGACATTCCTGAAGGAGCGGGGCCCGGCGAACTGGTAGGCCTCACGACGACGAGCGGTGCCGGCGCCGGGGCCAACCGAGAGGAACTTCCGACAGCGACGTCGGTGACGCCGTCGATTGCACGCGTTGATCGGCCAGTTCGCTGACCCGGACCCGAGCAGGATCGTCACCCCGGCGCACGACGTGCTCACCGGCGGCGAGAGCGCGCAGGTCAACTACCACATGGACCCGGCCCCCACTGATCAAACCGGCGGTACCCCGCCGGCGGGCTGTTCGATCACTGACGCCGGCAACGGCCAGACCTCTAGCGCCGCCAAGGGATCCACCTTCACCGACTCACGCGGCCAGACCTATGGCGTCGGAAACGAATGCGGACTAACCGAGATCAATACCGCGCCCGCGGGCTGTTCGTACAACGACGCCGGCAACGGCCAACCCATCACCGCCGCCAAGGGATCCACCTTCACCGACTCGCGCGGCCAGACCTATCGAGTCGGAGACGACTGCGGAATTGTTCCGACCTGATCTTGGCGCATTCCTAGAAAGGCTATTTGACTTCTGGTCAAGCCAACTCGTGGGCCACGCCGGTGCCGGCAACCTCGACGGACACGTCAAACGAAGGGCACGCCGAAACGGCCAGAGCGCTGCGAGTCACGTCGGGTTACCGGCACCGAGCCGAATGGTCCTCCACCCCGGAGCACCGGAACGACACTCACAGATGTGATGCACACCCTGGGCTCGGCGATGGCCGTCCTCGGCGCTGTACTGCTCATCACCAAGCGCCGCTGTGGTGTGCCCTGCCAACTGGCTCGGATCGTCGCCTGCTCGTCCGAGAAAGTGTTGATCTACGGCGCCCTGCGGATCGTCTTTCCTGCCAGGTCAGAGCCCGAGTCCACAACGCCTCTGTGCTGACTGACGTCGACACTGGAGATCCGGGCATCCGTCGCCGGTGTTCCGCGGCTGGTGGGGTGTCGGGTGGGTAGATAGGTTCGCCGTACTGCGCGCTGGTCGGGGAGGTCGAGGGGAGGCATCGGTTGGCCGGTTGCCTGCTTGAGGATGTGGTCGGCGAGGGCGGGGTTGCGGGCGAGCACCGGGCCGTGCAGGTAGGTGCCGATGATCCGCCCGGTGCAGGCGCCGTCACCGCGGTGGCCGGATCGGTCTGCCGTGCCGTTCCCGACCCCCCTGGTGACCCAGCCCAATGGGGGGAGGTCATCGCCGGTGGTGCTGATTCCTTGGTGGTTCTCGAACCCGGTGAGTTGCCCGACGCCGGGGATCGTGCAGGTGCTGAGGACCTCGCCGACCGCGCGTCGGCGCCCGGCGATGGTGGTGAAGTCGAGCAGTCCCAGCCCTGAGTAGGTGTGTCCGGTGCGGTCGCTCATCGACTGGCCGAGGATCTGCAGACCGGCGCAGACGGCCAGTGTCACCGCGGTCGTGGACATCGCATGCCGCAGAGCTGGATAGCGGGCCAGCCAGTCAGCCGCGAACACCTGGGCGCCGTCCTCACCGCCGCCCAGCAGGTAGATGTCGCAGCTCGCGGGCGGAACAGTGGTGGCTGTGATGTCCAGAACGCGGGTGCGGACCCCGCGCCAGCGTGCGCGTTGAGCGAGGATCAGCGCGTTGCCTGCGTCGGAGTAGGTCCCCAGGACGTCGGGCAGCAGCACCCCGATGACCGACTCCGCGTCGCTGGCAGGTGCTGCGCTGTCGCTGGCGGGGTGCTGCGCATCATCCGATGCCCCTCCCGATTCGCCGGCGCAGTTGGTGGAAGGCCGTGTAGTTGGCCACGATGTCGACCTTTCCCGGCGGCAGCAGGTCGAGGGCCGCGAGCGGGTCCTCGACCGTGGTGTGGGGGATGTCGGCGTAACTCAGTCGTAGTCCGAGGTCGGCGGCACGTTCCCCACAGGCCATCACGGCGGCCGAGCGCAGGTCCTCGAAGCCGACGTCCCAGAGCCATGATGTGTCGCGCCCGTCGGCGTCGCGGGCGTTGACGACCACGAGCAGCGCTTTCGCCTCATCGAGCAGGCCGATCGTCTCCGCCCATCCCGCCGGGTTCTTCGCCAGCAGCAGCCTCACCTCGTGCCGACCGTGCCGAATGATCTTGTAGCGGCCGGCGATCTGCTCGATCTCGGCCAGGGCCGCTGCCGCCTGGTGGGGATCGACACCGAGTTCCGCGGCCGCGGCGATGGCCATGACCGCGTTGCCCAGGTTGAACGCGCCGGGTAGGCGCAACCGCACCGCGACACGACGCCCGGTGGTGTGCACGGCCCCGTCCCGGGCGGTCCACGACGCCGTGGGTCGGGCCAGTCCACACCCGCACTGCCATCGTTTCACGGTGGTGTCGAGGGAACGGCCGCAGCGCGGGCAGGTCATGGTGTCGCTGGACCAGCCTGATCCCACCGACACCCATGTGACGCGGTGCGCCGGCGCGGCCGCCCACACCACCATCGGGTCATCGGCATTCGCCACCACAGTCATGCGGGGCCGGCGGATCAATGCCGCAGACAACGCTGCCGCGACCGAACGCACCTCGGCGCCCCGGTCGAGCTGATCGCGGCTGAGGTTGAGCAGCACGATCACCGCCGGATCCACCGCGTCGGCAACCACGGCCAGGTACAGCTCGTCCACCTCGATCACCGCGAACCGGGCGTCGCGGTCCTGGGCCAACGCGGCCACGGCGCCGTCGGGCATGTTCGAACCCGACGCGTTGTGCGCCACCGAACCGGTCGACCGCATGGCCGCGGCCAGCAGATGGCTGGTGGTGGTCTTGCCGTTCGTTCCCGAGACCAGCACGATCTCCCGACCCGAGGCGAGTCGCCTCAGGGCCCCCGGGTCCAGCGCCAGCGTGACCCGGCCGCCGATGATCGAGCCGCCACCCGCGCCGACCCGCTGCGACAACCGCGCCGTCGCCATCCCCGCACGGACGGCGGCATCAGACCAGGTATCGCGCACTACCTTGCGCGTCGCCGAAAACACGCCCAGAACTATGCACCAGAGCCGGACAGTCACTGATGGCGCCGACCCCAGACAACCCACGTCCAATCACCCAAGTAAATGAGAACCAAAATCTGCGTCGTTCTGTTTACTTCTTCTTGACCATCCTCCACGCTCGGTGCGCCCGACGCTGCAGCCGGCGCCCCCGGAGACACTTATTCGGGGAACCCGAGCGCGAGCCCGAAGCCACGACGGGAAGAATCCGACGTGCCCGTGACGGTCGTTCGTCCGGCGGGAAGGTGGGCAGGTGCGCAGGCTGATCGCGGTCGCGAGTGTCATCTCAGTGCTCAGCGCCGTTCTCGCGTGGGGATTCTCCGCAATGTCAGGCGCAGGCACACCAGGTTCAGCCGTCACACCAGATTCAGCCGTCACACCAGCTTCACCAGTCACATCAGCTTCGGCCGTCACACCAGCTTCGGCGGTCACACCGGGTTCGGCGCAGGGGGCTGCGCCCGCACGGTGGTCACCCGCCGGCGCGCTGTTCGACGGCAGCCCGGATGCACTGGGAAATCACTTCTGCAGCGCCTCGGTCATCGACTCGCCCGCCGCCGACATCGTCCTGACCGCAGCACACTGCGTATCCGACGGGACGGGCTCCCCCGTACGTACAGGGATGCTCTTCGTGCCCGGCTACATCGACGGCGACGCACCGTTCGGGACCTGGACCGTGACCGGTGCCGTGGTCGACCCGCGCTGGGCGTCCGACGGCGATCCGGACCTCGACGTCGCCTTCCTCACCGTGCAGCGCCAGGACGCGCCGCCGATCGAAGAGGTGACCGGCGGCTTCCACCTCGTCGTCGACCCCGGACCGGTCAATGACGTGCAGGCCATCGGGTACCCGTCCTTCGCCGACGCACCACTGATCCGAACCGGCTCGACAACGCGCAAGTCGGAGCACCAGCTCGAGCTCGATGCCCCCGGCCTCTACGACGGCACCAGCGGCGGACCGTGGGTGCGCAACGGGGACGAGGTCGTCGGCGTCACCGGTGGCTACGAGCAGGGCGGCACGGACCCCGACGTCTCCTACGCCAGTTACTTCGACGACGCCACAGCCAACCTGCTCTCACAGCTCACGGGAACCTAGGCCGGAGCCGGGTTCAGACCGGGTCGAGGAGCCCGGGCCCCCGGTCATGCCGGCAGCGGAAACTCCCCTGACGACTGACCGACGAGCTCCAGGCCGCCGGGCGGTGTTCGCTTACCCGATGCTGAACTGCCTCTGAGCGAATCGGAGACCGTCGGTGAGCCGAATGCTCCCCCCGCGGATCGGCGCGGAGGAGCCAGCGCCAAATCGGCAGAGCCGGTCGCTGCCGCAAGCCGGCGCAAGACCGGTGCACACCCACGGACGTCGACGCCGCTCGACAACGCCGGTCGGCGGTGGATTGATGCCCACACATGTCCCGGGCGGCTCCGCCGAACTACTCCGCCCCTCAGCGCCGCCGCCTCCCCGACCGCGGCAGGTCCGGTCCCCGTCAGCCGCGCGTCGCCGGCCCCGCATCCGCGCCCACGTCCTGCTCCGCTGACTCGCGCTGCTGCTCATCCGCGTCGCTGAACGGCGCACCCGCCTGACCAGGCGCCACATCAACCGCGAGCTCGGCCGGCTGCACGCGATCACCCTGTCCGGGCCGGCCGGCACCCTCGTCCAGACCACCGAGCCCACGACCGCTCAGGCGGGCCTTCCTCGGGCCTGCGGGCTCACCCCACCACCCCGCATCACACCCTCGACCCCCGTCTGAGCTGCGCAAACATCCTCACCGGCCGCCCCTCCGGCATGGACACACACCCCCACCGCCGCTGCACGCCCGCTCCCGCAAGTCAACCCACCAACTCGGCCCCCACATCTGCCCACGAACTGTGGAACCCGGGCTCAAGACCCGGCTGGCCAGCAGCCGGGCGGACGAGGCCGCGCACGTCAAGGCCGAATCTGCGCAGCGCGAGCAGCACCCCGCCCTCGGGCGCTGGCTGCGCCAGACACCCTCGGGCCGTCTCACCCTGGACCGGCCGAAGATCACCAGCGAGACCCGGTTGGACGGGAAGTACCCTGCTGTCGACCTCCGATCCTGACCTGCCCGCCGAGGACGTCGCGCTGGGCAAGATGGCGATCGAGACCAGCCAGGGCCTGCTGGCGGCCGGGCTGCTCGCGGAGCGGATCGGGCACGACGCTCCCCGGGCGCCGCCGGGCTACTTCTTGATGACACCCTTCACGGCGTCCTTGACCTTCTCACCGGCCTGCTTGAGGTTGCCGGCCGCCTGGTCACCCTTGCCTTCCGCCTCCAGCTCGGGGTCGCCGGTAACCTTCCCCACGCCCTGCTTGACCTTGCCCTTCACTTCCTCGGCCTTATTTTCGATCTTGTCGTCGAGTCCC
>JAODNO010000174.1 GCA_025465235.1 Pseudonocardia sp. | reverse complement strand
CGGAGCCGGGGCGGACGGGATCTGTGCAGGCGGCATCGCGAGATCGGCGCAGCGGTCGAGCCCGTCTGGCCGCGGGCTTTCGACGCGCCGGTGTTGTTGTTCTCAGCAATCAGCGCCCACAGTCCTTCTCGTGCCGATTCGGCCCGATCGCGCTCGTCAGCGCTGATGACCCCGTCGTGCGGCACCCGGCTCGGACGATCTCGAATCGTTCCGGGTTCGGCGTGAAGCCCGCTCACCCGCGCCAGCGTGGACACCGCGGCGTGCCGGAGGTCGTAGGACCGTGGCGCGAGCGGCGAGGTGAACTCGCTCCACGCGCGACTGGCGGACGGACCGGACATGCTCAGGTAGAACTCGCGCAGCCCTTTGGGGGAGCGCCATGGCCTCATTGCGCAGGCCCACTGCCTTGCCCGGGCGCAGCGCCGAGTATGCCGCCGGCCCCGCCGACGACGCCCCGGCTCTACCCCGCCACGTGCTTCGCGCCCGGCTGGCTCTTCGTCCTCGGGCGGATCGTCGCCGGCCACGAGCTGACCCGGACAGCCGGCCGCAGCGGTGCAGCTCTCAGTCTCCACCCGATTGAACACGGCAGGTCTGTGGACTCGGACCTGCATGCCGACCACGCTGCAGCCAGCCGACCCACCGCCGAGATGCCGCTCGATCAGGCCGCCTGCAAGCCGCTGCTGTGTGCCCACGCGCAGTGGAGACACGCAAGCAGTCGGGGACAGGAGACAAGTTCCTCATGAGCGACAGCACTTACCTGTTCGACAATGCGGCTGTAGAGGCCGGGCAGCGCTTCGACGCCCTCGCAGCGCTCTTCAATCCAACGACGTTCCGGCATCTCGACGAGCTAGGCCTCGATCGAGGATGGCGATGTTGGGAGGTCGGAGCTGGCGGCCCCACAGTGCCGAACTGGCTCGCCGGCCGGGTGGGACCGACCGGGAGTGTCCTTGCCACGGACATCAACACCAGTTGGGTGAGCAAGCAGCTCGATCCCGACGTCGAAGTCCGACTGCACGATGTGATGCAGGACGATGCACCAAGCGGTCAGTTCGACCTCGTGCATGCTCGACTTGTCCTGAGTCACCTTCCTGACCGCCGTGAGGCCCTCATCCGGATGATCGGATCGCTGCGTCCCGGCGGCTGGCTGGTGATCGAAGACTTTGACAAGGTAATGCCGCTCAGCTGCATCGACGCCTCTCTGCCTGAGCACCACCGAGCCAACAAGCTGCACGCCGCCGTCCGAAAGCTCTTGGCCCAGCGCGGAGCCGATCTGGAGTACGCCGCAGCCTGCCGCGGATCTTCCGGGACCTCGGACTAGTTCGGGTGAGAGCAGACGCTTACTTCGCCGTGACGGACCCCGCCGCCAACGCGCTCAGCTTCGCCAACATCAGCCAAGTTCGGGACGCCCTCGTCGCCCAGAAGCTCGCGACTCGGGAGGAGATCGACGCCCACCTCGCCGCAGTCGCGGACGGAACGATTGATGTGGGCACGGCGCCGCTGATCTCCACGTGGGGCCAACGCGATTGATGTCCGGGCTTCCGGCCGCGGCCTTCTGTTACACGCTGCTCTCGTCCGCCAAGCCCGTCGCGATCTTCGCCAGGGTCGCCGACACCGCGGCCCACGACCCGCGGGACCTGCTGCGGCTGTCCGCGGCGCGGGCCCTCGTCAGCGCCGGGCTCGTCATGGTGTTCAGCCTGTTCGTCTGGCCGCTGCTGGGCCTGCCTTACGTTCGGTGAGACGCGCGGATGTGTCCACCCGGGAGCAGGTGGGAAAGAGGGATCCTCGCCCGGTACAGGAGCAGCACGATGAGGGGTGCGATCACATGGGCGGAAGACCGCAATCAGCCGCGAAGGTGGGCGGCCATCGCACGGTTGAGCTCATCTCGGGGTGGTGCCGGTAACCACGAAGTCCATGCGCCGGGTGACGGCGACGGCCTGGTCGGCGAAGCGTTCGAAGAACCGGGATAGCAGGGCGACATCGACGCCTGTTTGTACCCGGTAGGAGGAGTCTTTCCGGCTGATGGTGGTCAGCAGTTCTCGATGCAGTTCGTCGGTCCGGTCGTCCGCGCGTTCGCGCTCCGGCAGCTGACTCTCGAGCGGGTTGGCGATCGTGTGCTCGATCGCGCGGGCGGCCTGCACGGCGAGTCGTCCCATCTCGGCGAACGTGCCGCACAGCTCCGGCGGAATCGCCGATCGCGGGTGACGACGCTGGACGATCTCGGCGACGTGGCAGGCGAGGCCGCCCATGCGGTCGATCTTCTCGGCGGCCTGGAGACCGGTGACGATTAGCCGCAGGTCACGAGCAACCGGGGCCTGCAATGCCAATAGAGCGTAAGCGCGATCCTCACATAGCGCGCGCAGCGCATCGAGCTTGCTGTCGCCCGCGATGACCTGCTCGGCCATGGCGAGATCGGCGCGGACCAACGCTCCGGTCGCTTGCTCCATCGCGTCCCCGGCCAGCCTGCACATGGCGGTGAGGTCGACTCCGAGCTGTTCCAGCTCACCGTCAAATCTCACCCGCACATTGCGACCCTACGCCCCGAATTTTTCTCGTGACGGGCCATCCAACGTCGCGGCGCTCTGTTCGGCCATGCGTGAAGGACGCGGCGCCCGCAGTCCGTCGAACAGCACCGACAGCAGGCGCGCCGTCCCGGCCTCGTCGGCGTGTTTGGCGCCTCCGCCGATCCCGTGCCCGAGCCGCAGCAGGTCGCTCGGCTCGAGGTCGGCGCGAACCGTGCCGGCGGCCTGCGCGGGCTCGAGCACGCTGGCCACCGCCTCGCGGAGCGTGTCCTAGCAGTACCGCCGGAACGTCTCGGACTCCCCGTCGATCGCCGCCTTCAGCGCCGCGGCCAGGCCGGCACGCTCGATGACGAACCGCACC
>JAODNO010000556.1 GCA_025465235.1 Pseudonocardia sp. | reverse complement strand
CGACGAGCAGCCGTGGGGTGTGGGGCACCGTGGCCGGCGGCTCCTGGGGCGGCCTGCGGCCCTGGGTGTGCGCGAGCAGCGCGTCGACGACGTCGGTGAGCTCGCCGCGGCGGCCGAACGTGCGGCGCTGGCGGGCCGCCGCGCTGCCGCGGGCCAGCGTGGCCTGCGACAGCTCGAGTACCTGCTCCCAGTCGCCGAGCTGCTCGAGCTGGGGACGGAGTTGGTTGACGAGTTGGCCGACGAGCAGCGGTGGCGACACCAGCGCGGGGCCGACGAGGTCGACGAGGTCGCCCTCCAGGCCCGAGCGGGCTGCACGCCAGGTGGCGGCGCGCAGCAGCTCGTGCCGGGAGCGCGGCAGCGGCAACCCGGCCGCGAGGTCCTCCCTGGTCTTGACGACCAGCGCGCGGAAGAGCCCCGCGATGAGCACCACGTCGTCCACCTGCGGGCAGGCGTCGCAGACCCGCAGCTCCACCGTGGGCAGGTGGGCGCTGGGCCGGATGTCGAAGTAGACCATCCCGGGGTCGCTGATGGTGCCCGACGCGATGAGCTGGGCGACCATGGTGTCGTACTCCGCCGCCGTCTCCACCGAGGCGGGTGGGCCTGCGGTGGGCCACCGCGACCACACCATCGACCGGTAGCTGGCGTAGCCCGAGTCGTGGCCCCGCCAGTAGGGCGAGCTGGCCGATATCGCGAGCAGGAGCGGCAGGTAGGGGGCGACCCGCCGGACCACCTGCACGGCTTCGTCGCGGTCGGGCACGTCCACGTGGACCTGCGCGCCGCAGATGTGCTGCTCCCGCACCAGCATCTGGTACTCGTGCTGCATCTTCTCGTAGCGGGCGCCCGCCGAGATCGCATCGCCTGCCAGCTCGGCGAGCGGGACGGTGCCGGCCGCGACCACGCCGAGGCCCAGCGGCCGGGCAACGGACTCCAGGGTTCTCCGCAGCCGTTGGAGGTGGCCGCGCAGCTCGTCGAGGGTGCCGCAGACCGGGGTGTTCGTCTCGACGAGGGAGCGCTGCAGCTCGCGGGCGAACTCGGCCCCGTCGAGCTGCCCGAGCAGCGACTCGACCTCGGGCGCGGAGCGGCGTGACTCCAGGTCGACGACGTGGAACTCCTCCTCGACGCCGATCAGGGGGAGATCGCTCATGACGCTGACGCTAGGAGGTTCGTGTTACGGCTGCAGTGCTTTGGCGATACTCCGCTGGACTTCCGCACGCGACCAACTGTGCCTGCTCACACACCAGAGGACACATCGGCGCCCCGGGGATGCTCCGTCCGGTCGTATGAAATGCGTCAGGTGTAGGCGGCGTCGAAGAACGCGAGCTCGAGGTCGACGGCGCGCGCGAAGAGCTCCTGTACCCGCTCCCGGTCCGCCGGCTCGAGGCCCGCGGTGACGCGGTCGAACTCGGCGCGCAGGAACTGCACCCACGTCTCGAAGGCCGAGCCGCGGTGCAGCTCGATCCACTCGCGCTGGAGGGGTTCGTCCGGTGCGGTGGCGTCGGGCCGGGTGGCCCATTCGAGATAGAGCCACTCCGCGACGAGCAGCACGGTGAGGCACGAGGCGTAGTCCGAGCTCCGCCGCGCGGTGTCCATCAGCTCGACGAAGCCCAGCGTGGGCGGAAGTAGCGGAGGGTCGGTGCGGTCGGCGAGCGGGACGTCCAGAGCGTCGAGTGCCCTGGCGAAGAAATCGTTCTCCGGGCCGGCGACGAGCCCGAGCTGGCGGGCGTGCACGATCCGTGGCTCGAGCCGGTCGGCGGTGGCGACCGTGGCACCCATCAGCGCCACGAAGGCATCGAAGAACTGATGGTCCTGCACGAGGTAGGTGGTGAGCACCGCGGGCTCGACCTCGCCGCGCCAGATCTCGTTCACGAACCGGTGCCCCACCGCCGCGTTCCAGGTGGTACCGGTCAGCTCCCGCAGCTCCGCACTGAACGTCACCCCACGACCCTAGTGTTCAGTGCGTGGCGTCGCCGCCTTAGAGATCGATCCCCGAACCCAGCGACACGACGCGCTTCGCGGGGAGCTTGAAGTAGGGGACAGGGCTCGCGGCGTTGCGGCTGATGACCCGAAAAAGGTGCTTGCGCCAGCGCGCCATCCCCGGCTGCCCCGTGGCCGTGATCGTGACGCGGCTGAGGAAGTAGGAGGCGTGGCCGAGGTCGATGTCCAGGCCGCGCGCACAGGCGAGCCGCAGCGCGGCCGGGACGTCGGGCTGGTCCTGGAAGCCGAACCGCGCGGTGAGATGGGAGATGCCGTCGTTCGGGATGTGCAGGTCATCCATCTCCAGGCGCTCGGCGGGGGTGGTGTGCGGGACGTTCACGGTCTCGACGTTGAGGATCACGACGTGCTCGTGCAGGACGTGGTTGTGCGAGACGTTGTGGCGCAACGCCAGAGGTGTCGTTGCCTCGGTGGCGTTCAGGAACACCGCGGTGCCGGGCACCCGGACCGGCGGGTCGTCCGAGCCGGCAAGCCCGAGGACGAACTCGTGGAGCGAGCCCTCCTGCTCGGTGCGGTGGCGCGTCACGATCTCGCGCCCACGGTGCCACGTCGTCAGCACGATCGAGAGCAGCACGCCGACGACGAGCGGGAACCAGCCGCCGGACGGGATCTTCGTGAGGTTGGCGCCGAGGAAAGCGAGCTCGATGACGAGGAAGAACACAGCCCCCGCGAGCACGAGCCACAGCGGCTTGTGCCACTGCTTCCTGACAACGACGAAGAACAGGACTGTGGTGATCGTGAGGGTGCCGGTGACCGCGATCCCGTAGGCCGAGGCCAGCGCGGTGGAGGAGCCGAAGCCGATCACCAGGCCGATGACGGCCACGAAGAGGAACCAGTTCACGGCCGGTACGTAGACCTGCCCGACCGCCTTCTCCGACGTGTGCCGGATCGTGAGGAACGGCAGGTAGCCGAGCTGAACGGCCTGGCGGGCCATGGAGAACGTCCCCGTGATGACGGACTGGGACGCGATCACGGCGGCTACCGTGGCCAGGAGCAGCAGCGGGATCTGGGCCCAGACCGGCGCCAGCCGGAAGAAGGGGTTGTCCACAGCGCTGCGGTCGGAGAGCACCAGCGCTCCCTGCCCGAGGTAGTTGAACAAGAGCCCGGGGAGCACCACCGCGAACCACGCGCGGCGGATCGGGACACGGCCGAAGTGCCCGATATCGGCGTAGAGCGCTTCGGAGCCCGTGATCACCAGCACGACGGACCCGAGGGCGAGGAACGCCGTCACGCCGTTGTCGAGGAAGAACTCGACGGCGTAGGTGGGCGACAGCGCCCGGAGGATCGCGGGTTCCTTGATCACCTGAACGAGCCCGAGCACGCCGATCACCGCGAACCAGAGGAGCATGACGGGGCCGAAGGCCTTACCGACGACTCCGGTACCGAGGCGCTGGAAGATGAACAGGGCGCCCAGCAGCACGATCGCGATCGGGACGATCCACATCTGCAGGCTGGGCGCCGCGACCTCGAGGCCCTCGACGGCCCCGAGGACGGAGACTGCCGGTGTGATCATCCCGTCGCCGAAGAACAGCGCCGCGCCGAGGACGCCCAGCCCCACCAGCAGCCACTTCACCCGCTTGGCGAGCCCTCCCACGCGCCGGATGAGCGAGATCAGCGCCATGGTGCCGCCCTCGCCGCCGTTGTCGGCCCGCAGGACGAGGGTGACGTACTTGAGGCTCACGATGATGGTGATCGTCCAGAACACCAGTGAGAGCACCCCGTAAACCGTGCCGCGGTCGGGGGTCAGCCCGTGGTCCGGGCTGAACGTCTGTTTCAGGGCGTAGAGCGGGCTCGTGCCGATATCGCCGTAGACGACTCCCAGCGCTCCGAGTGCCATGGCCGCCCCGCCGGCGTGCTTCACGGCCGGCGTTTCGTGAGCTGTCTCGGCTGTGGAGATCATCGAGCTCCATTGTGCACCGGAGCACGGACACGGGAGTGTGAAAGGTTCCTCGGCACGATCCCGGCAGGGCCCGGCTCACCGGATGCGCGTGCCCGTCTCCGCGCACGAGTACCCGCCGAGCGCCTCCACCTCGGCGCGGAACGCGGGGCGCTCCAGCAGGGCCCACAGCGGCGCGAGGAGGTCGTCGTGCAGAGCGGACGCGCGGAGCACCAAATCGTAGGGCTCCCGTGCGACGGGCACGAAGTCCAGGCCGAACGCCCTGGCGGCGGCGAGGATCCCGAGCCCGGTGTCGGCCCGCCCCGCCGCGACCGCAGCGGCCACCGCGAGGTGGGTGTGCTCCTCGCGCGAGTAGCCGCTTACGCGGCCGGGGTCGAGGTCGCGCCGGGCCAGCTCGTGGTCGAGCAGGGCGCGCGTGCCGGCCCCCCGCTGTCGGTTGACGTACCGGAGGTCCTCCCGGAGGAGGTCGTCCACCCCCGACAGCCCGAGCGGGTTGCCCGGGGCCACGATCAGCCCCTGGTCGCGGTGCACGAGGCGGATGACGGCAACGTCGTCACCACCCAGGATCTTGTCCACGTAGGGCAGCGTGTACTCCCCGGTGGCCGGATCCAGCAGGTGCGAGCCGGCGATGTGACAGAGCCCGTCGCGCAGCGCCACGAGGCCGCCCAGCGACCCGACGTTGGACGAGGCCAGCGTGACCAGCGGGTCGTCGTCCCGCAGCGCGGACGCGGCCATGTCGAGCACCAGGTCGTGCGAGCCGATCGCCACGATCGTGCGGCCGATCTCGGCGAGCCCGCGCAGCAGCTCCACCCGCACCCGTTCCCCGGCGTGGTGGCCCTCCAGCCCGGCCGGGACGACCAGCAGCCCGTCCGCGCGCACCAGCGATGTGAGCACGCCGGCGCCGCGGGGCAGCGGCGTCGCCACCACGTCGCCGCCGACCCGGCCCAGCCGCACCCGCACCCAGTCGTCCATCCCCACGTTGGAGGCGAGCTTGCGGGCGAGCCGTGCCGTTGTCGAGGGCCGTTCCCGCGGCGCCGCGCCCTCGAGTGCGGCGAGCAGCGGCGCAGCGAAGATGTCGAACGTGAGCGCGGCGGACACCGGGTAGCCGGGGGCGCCGAGCACAGGAGTGGCGTCGACGGCCCCGAGCACCACCGGGTGTCCGGGCCGGACGGCCACCCCGTGGACCATGAGCGTGCCGGCTCCCGCGACGACCCGCGCGGTGTAGTCGTCGCGGCCCGCGCTCGACCCGGCGACGAGCACCACCAGGTCGGCCTCCGCCGCGGCGTCGCGCAGGGCTTCGGTGATCACAGCGGGGTCGTCGCGGACGATCGCCGACACCCGCGCCTCGCAGCCCAGCTCTCGCGCCTGCGCCGCCAGCATCAGGGAGTTCGTGTCGAGGATCTCGCCGGGGGCGAGATCGGTGCCGATCGGACGGATCTCGTCGCCGGTCGGGACGATCACGACGACCGGGGCACGCCGGACGGCGAGCTCGACGGCGCCTGCCGCAGCAGCCGCGGCCACGTCGACCGGACGCAGCCGGTGGCCGGCCGGGAGCAGCAGCTCGGTGGCAGTGATGTCCTCGCCGATGGACCGCACGTGCTGGTACGGCGGCGCCGCGGTGCGCACCTCGGCCGTGCCGTTGCCGCTGCGGTGCACGTGCTCCCGCATGACCACGGCGTCATAGCCCTCGGGAAGCGGGTCGCCGGTGTCGACCACGGCGAAGTCGGCGAGCAGCACCGGAGTGGTCTCCGCCGCGCCCACCGTGTCGGCCGAGCGGACTGCGATGCCGTCCATGCCGGCGGAGTCGAACGCAGGGGAGGAGCGCCGCGCCCACACCGGTTCCGCGGTCACCCGGCCGACGGCCTCGCCGACGGGCACCCGCACCACGTCCAGGCGCGCCGGGCAGCCGGCCGCGATGCACCCCTCACCCCACGCGGCGAGCGCCGCTGCGGCGGGGACGTCGGACACGAACGGAGAGTCGGCGACCACGTGGGCGACGGTACGACCGGGCAGGACGAGGTGGACATCGGGGAGGGGTACCTGCCAGCAGGAGTCCGAGCACCCCGGTCAGCACCAGAGCGTGAACCACGCTGGCGGTGATGTGCCTGGTGGGCATCACCGCGACGCTGTTCGACGTGAACATGACCACCGCACCCTCCCAGCAGGCTCACCCGGCCGGGAGTCTCAGCCGATGGCGGGAGCGCAGGCGGGAACGGCTGCGCCTGGCCCGTCAGGATCGCCTCGCCGCGCAGCTGGCAGAGCTCCACCACATCCAGACCCTCATCGCTGACGCCCGCACCCTCGTCGCCTCCGGCTGGGTCCAGGATGGCTGGTTCGCCTACCGCGACGAGCGCGGACAGCAGCACATCGTCAGGGGCATGAACCTGCATGGGATGGCGGACAGGCCGGTCACCGGGGCCTGCCTGGTCGGGGCGATCGCGCATGCCGGCGGAGGGCTGGCGGCACTTCGCACCGCACCCGTGCAGGGAGCGCTGGACGTGACGTGGCGAACGCTCTACCGCGACCAGCACGAGCCGGGCCACTGGTGCCCCGTCCCCACCGTTCGCACCAACCACGTGCGCGATCTCACCAGGTGGAACGACGACCCCGGGCGCCTCCTCGACGAGGTGACCGCACTGCTCCACACCGCCGAGCAGACCGCGGCAGCGGAGATCGCACGACTCCGCGCGTAAGGCGGCTTCCGTCGAAGCCTCACCCGGCGCTCGGCGGCGCGGTCCCCGTCTGGTCCCCGGTCTGGAGCTGGTCTTCGATGACATGTCGCAGCTGCGTGCCGCGGTGGGCGAGCACGGCGATACCGGCTATCACGACCACGGCCGAGATCGCCTCGCCGACGAGCACGGGCGGCGAGCTGTCAAGCTTCTCACCCAGCCAGGCCACCCCGATCGCGATCCCGACCAGCGGATCCACGATCGTTATCGTCGCGAGGGCGGGCGCGATGAGGAGCCCGTGCTGAAAGGTGTTCTGGCTGAGCAGGAACCCGATCGGCCCGACCACGCACACCACGTAGAACGCGGGGTGCCCGAAGACCTCCGCCAGACCTCCGTCGCGGATCTGTCCGGTCACCACCTTCATCAGGCCGGCTGTGACCCCGTAGCAGATGCCGGTGGCCAGGGCCAGCGCCCCGACCTGCGCGGTGGGGGACACCCGCGGTAGCGAGCTGAGGACCACACAGCCCACGACGATCGCCGCCAGGATCACCGCAAGCGGGAGCACCGTCGGTAGCCCGGGCAGGACCGTCGAGCCGCCGCTCGGCCGGGCGAGGGTGAGGAACGCGGCCAACCCGACCACCGAGGCCAGCGCGCCGAGGAGGATCTGGCGGTCCAGAGGACGATGTGCCAGCCTCGCGGCGAAGAGTGTGCCGAAGAGGACACCGGTCACCAGTAGCGGTTGGACCAGCGTCAGCGGTGCGAACGCGAGGGCGACGACCTGGAGCGCCAGGCCGAGGCCGACGGCGGCAGTCGCCGCGAGCCAGTCCCGCCGGCGGGCGAGCTGCACCAGCAGTCCCGGGTTCAACGTCCTGCTGGTCGGCACCTCCTTGGTGGCCCGCTGCTGCAGCGCGCTGGCCAGTCCGAAGCTCGCCGCACCGAGCACAGCGGCGGGAACCGCGATGAAGAGCATCGACGGGGCTGAGGCGGACATGGGACCTCCACGATGCGAGACGTCTCACGGGTCATTCTCGGGAATCGGCTGCCCCCAGGAGCTCGAACACAGCCGCCGCGGCGAACCCGTAGGCCAGGTGCGGCAGGAGATCGGAGAGCCATGAGCTCGCAGGCCAGCTCCGCGGATCGGTGACGCCCATCGCCACCATCGGCCCGGTGGTGCCGATGTTGGCGGCGAGCCCGGCACCGGTGCCGAGGACGGCGAGCGGTAGGCGGCCCAGCCGCGGACGCACGAGCCCGTATCCGGCGCCGACGGCGAGGCCCGCGGCGATCCCCAGCAGCGCCCCGAGCCCCTGGCGGCGGTTGGACGCCGCCTCGCTGTCGGGACCTTCCGGGTGCAGGCGCAGAGGGAGGGCTTCCTCGAGCCGGCGCACAGTGTCCTCAGGCGTCGAGCTGGGCGGTCGGGCGCGCAGCACCATGTCGAGGTAGCTGACCGCGTTCAATGCGGTGGTGCCGGCCGCGCCCGCGGCGAGACCGGCCAGCACGTTGTGTGTCATGACCCGGGGCTTCCCCGTCTCCCCACGGGTAGACCTGCTCGGCGTCAGCGGTACAGCGTGACCTGCACCTCGGAACCTGCGGCGAGCCCGGTCGCAGGCTCCGGCACGACGAGGCAGCCGTCGGCGCGGGTGAGCACCGACAGGAGCGCCGACGGGCCGAAGATCGGTGTCGCCGTCCCGTCGCGCACGGTGACCTGCACGACGTCGAACCTGCCTGCGGCCGATGGCAGATCGCGGGCGAGGCGGGCGCTGGTCGACGGTTCCGGCGGCGGGACCGGACAGCCCGCCAGCCGCCACACCAGCGGCACGCCGACCAGCCGGAACACCACGAGCGCCGAGAGCGGGTTGCCCGGGAGCCCGATGAGGGGGACGTTGCCGCTGTCCGACCCGCACTCCGCGAGCAGTGTCGGCTTGCCGGGCTTGAGGGCGAGCCCGTGACACCAGATGTCGCCCAGCGCAGCCACCGCGCCTGCCGTCTCGTCGCGAGCGCCCACCGACGACCCTGCCGAGACCACCACGAGGTCGGCGTCGCGCAGCGCGTCGCGCAACGTGGCCTCCAGCGCGCCCGCGTCGTCGGGCACGATCCCGGCCAGCACCGGCTCGCCGCCGGCATCGCGCACGAGACCGGCGAGCGCCGAAGCCGTGGCGTCACGAACCTGCCCCGGGCACAGCTGTGCGGTGGACGGTGGCACCACCTCGTCACCGGTCGAGACGATCACCACCCGCGGGCGGGCGTGTACCCGGACCGTGGTGACGCCGGCAGCGGCGAGCAGCCCCAGGTCGGGGGCGCGCAGCGGCCGGCCCCCTGGCACCAGCGGCGCCCCTGCCGCGACGTCCTCGTCGGCGCGTACGAGCCCGTCGAGCGGCGCTACGGGCCGCGTCACCTCGATCGTGCCGGGCATCGTCTCGGCGGTGTGCTCCACCATGACGACGGCATCGGCACCCTCGGGCAGAACCCCGCCGGTCGGCATCGCGACGCATCCGCCCGGACGCACGGCGACGGCCGGCGCCGTACCCATCCGGACCGCCCCCAGCAGGTCGAGGTAGGAGGGCAGGCCCTCGGACGCGCCGTAGGTGTCGGCAGCGCGTACTGCGTAGCCGTCGACGGTGGACCGGGCGAAGCCCGGCAGCGCCGCCGCGGCGGCCACATCAGTGGCCGGAACGCGGTGCAGGGCGCCGTCGAGCGCTACGTCCTCCAGCACGGTGCGCCGGGCGGGCCGGAACCCCGCCAGCGCCTCGGCCACCGTGCGGGTGGCGAAGAACTCGCGTCCGCTCACCTGTCGGGCTGGGCCGCCGCGCCGTTCGGCCTGGGCTGCTCCCGCGCGGCCGCCCCTCCCTTGTCGAGACCGAGCACGCTCACCACCGGGCCGAGCGCCACCTGCCCGAGCCCACAGATCGACGTCTTGCGCATGGCCTCCTCGAGCTGCAGGATCCGGCCGCGCTGGGCCTCGTCCAGCTTCGAGTTGCCCGACGCCAGCACGTCACGGAGCAACTCGTGCGCCTTCGTCGACCCCACCCGGCACGGCACGCACTTACCGCACGACTCGTCGCGGAAGAACCGCAGCACGTTGGTCGACGCCGCGAGCAGGTCGGTGCCCTCGGCCAGGACGACGAGCGCGCCGGATCCGAGCATGGTGCCCGCCTCCGCCGCCGTGCCGAAGTCGAGCCGCAGGTCGAGCTGGTCGGGGCCGATGAAGTTGGACGACGCGCCGCCGGGCTGCACGGCACCGACGGCCGCACCGCCCGTGACACCACCGGCGAGGTCGATCAGCTCGCGGACCGTGGTGCCCATCGGCACGCAGTACACGTCGGGACGTTCGACGTGCCCGGACACGGCGAAGAACTTCCAGCCCACCGAGTCGCCTGCGCCCTGGTCCTTCCACCACTGCGCCCCGCGCTGCACGATCACCGGCACGTCGGCGAACGTCTCCACCGAGTTGATCAGCGTGGGCCTGCCGTGCAGGCCGTAGTTGCCGGGGAACGGGGGCTTGTTGCGCGGCTCGCCGCGGTGGCCCTCCATGCACTCCAGCAGCGCGGTCTCCTCACCCAGGATGTAGCCGCCGGGGGAGACGAAGATGTCGACGCTGAGCCGGCGCCCGCTCCCGCATGCGTCGGGCCCGACCACGCCGGCGGCCCGCAGGGCGTCGATCTCCTTGCGCAGTACGTGCTCCTCGGGGCCGTACTCGTGCCGGATGAAGACCCAGCCCTCCTCGGCGCCGACCACGGCCATCCCGAGCAGCAGGCCCTCCAGCACGAGGTGTGGCTGCTGGGCCAGGATCTGGCGGTCCTTGAACGTGCCCGGCTCGGACTCGTCGGCGTTGACGATGGCGTACTTGGTGCTCCCCGGTTGGGCGTCGCGAACGAGCCCCCACTTCTGGCCGGTGGGGAAGCCGGCGCCACCCATCCCGCGCAGGCCGGAGTCCTTCAGCATGGAGACGATCTCGTCGGCGTCGAGCTTCCCCGCGAGCAGCGCACGTAGCGTGGCGTAGCGATCCTCGACGCCAGACCCGGCGGGGTAGGGGTCGTTGGGCCACGGCTCGGTACGGGTGGCCGCCGCGGCGTCGCCCACGCCCGACCCCTTGGCGGCGTCGACGAGGTCGTCGGCGTCGGCCACGGGCGCCGGGCGCTCGTTGACCGCCACCGCAGGCGCGATGTCGCACCGGCCGAGGCACGACACCTCGACGAGCTCGACGTCGCTGTCGGCGCCGTAGCGCTCACGCAGCTCGGCGAGACGTTCCTCGCCGCCGCGCAGCCAGCACGGCAGGTCGTGGCAGGCGTGCAGCGCCACCTTGACCGGCGGCTCCGTGCGGAAGTGCGGGTAGAAGGAGATCAGGCCCTCGATCTCGTACCGCGGCCTGCGGGTGTCCCGGGCGAGCTCCTCCAGCTCCTCGCGCGGGAGCCAGCCCAGCCGGGCCTGGATCGCGTTCAGTGCCGGGATGAGTGACGGTCCGGGGAACTTCCCGGCACGCGCCTCCACACCCGGGACGCGCAGTGAGCGCACCTCGCCCATGCGGTCGGACAGCTCGGTCATGCACGAACTCCTGCGGTCGTCGTCGTCTCCGCATGCGCTGCGCCGAGGGCCTCGACCTGCACCGCGCAGAACTTGAACTCGGGGATCTTGCCGGTGGGGTCGACCTCGTCGATCGTCAGGAGGTTGGCCGCCGCCTCGCGGAAGTGGAAGGGGATGAAGCAGTTGCCCAGCTGCTCGCGGTGCGAGACGCGCACCAGCAGCTCGATCTCGCCGCGCCGCGACCGCACCCGCACCATCTCCCCGTGGGCCAGCCCGCGGTCGGCGGCGTCCTTCGGGTGCAGGTACACCTCGGCAACCGGTGAGATCGCGTCGAGCGCGTAGGACCGCCGCGTCATCGAGCCGGTGTGCCAGTGCTCCAGCAACCTGCCGGTGTTGAGCACCAGCGGGAAGTCGGTGTCGGGCAGCTCCCGCGCCGGGAGCCACTGCGCGGGCACGAGGTGGGCCAGACCGTCGTCGGTGTTGAACTTCTCGTCGAACATGACGATGGTGCCGTCGGAGTGCTCCGGGTCGTCGTTCGGGTAGAGCTTCCCGGACAGACCGAGGTTGCCGTACGAGAGGTTCTTGTACGACGGCATCAGCGCCACCATCTCGTCGAACACCTCGCTCGGGGTCGCATAGGCCCAGTCCAACCCGATCCGGACCGCGATGTCCTGCACGATCTGCCAGTCGGCGCGGGCCTGGCCGGGCGGGTCCATCACCTTGCGGCCGAGCTGCACCCGCCGGTCGGTGTTGGTGTACGTGCCGTCCTTCTCCAGGTACGAGGTGGCCGGCAGGATCACGTCGGCGAACTCGGCGGTCTCGGTGAGGAAGATGTCCTGGACGACGAGGAAGTCCAGCGCCGAGAGCGCCTTGCGGACCTTGTTGATGTTGGGGTCGGAGAGGAACGGGTTCTCCCCGAGCATGTACATCCCGCGCACGCCGCCGGGCTGCAGCACCGACTTGATGATCTCGGTGACGGTCAGGCCGCGGTTCGGGTTGAGGGTGGTGCCCCACGCCTGCTCGAAGAGCTGCCGGGTGCCATCGAGGTCGACGCCCTGGTAGTCGGGGTAGAACATCGGGATCAACCCGGCGTCGGACGCGCCCTGCACGTTGTTCTGCCCGCGCAGCGGGTGCAGCCCCGTGCCCGGGCGCCCGACGTTGCCGGTGATCGAGCACAGCGCGATCAGGCAGCGGGCGTTGTCGGTGCCGGTGGTGTGCTGGGAGATCCCCATCCCCCAGTAGACGACGGCGGCGTTCGCCTCGCCCCACGTCCTCGCGACCTCGCGGATCTGGTCGGCGTCGACGCCGGTGATCTGCGCAGCCCGCTCCGGCGGGTAGTCGGCGACGGTGCGCGCGAGCTCGTCGTAGTTCGACGTGCGGTTCGCGATGAACTCGCGGTCCATCAGCCCGAGCCGGATCACCTCGTGCATCACCGAGTTGTAGAACGCCACGTCGGTGCCCGGCTTGAGCTGCACGAAGATGTCGGAGTGCTCGGCCACGGTGGACGCGCGCGGGTCGACGTAGATGATCTTCGTGCCGCGCCGCCTGGCCTGCTTGAAGAACGAGCTGGCCACGGGGTGGTTGGCCGTCGGGTTGGAGCCGGTGATGATCACGACGTCGGCGTTGGCGACGTCGCCGTAGGTGGTGGACACCGCGCCGGAGCCGACGCCCTCGAACAGCGCCGCCACGGAGGACGCGTGGCACAGCCGGGTGCAGTGGTCGATGTTGTTGGTGCCGAAGCCGGTGCGGATCAGCTTCTGGAAGAGGTAGGCCTCCTCGTTGGAGCACTTCGCCGACCCGAACCCGGCGATCGCGCCGGGGCCGCCCTCGGCGTGGATCTCCTTCAGGCGACGGGCGACGAGGTCGAGCGCCTCCTCCCAGGTGGCCTCCCGGAAGTGCGGCAACACCTCGTCGTAGTCGACGAGGCCGCCGGGCTTGCGGCCCCCGCCCCGCTTGCCGCCAGGGTCGTCCTTCCCGCCGCCGCTGCGGTTGCCGCCGTTGCCGCCGCGGCCCCGGTCGTTGGTGGCGCCAGTGGCCGAGCCGTGGCCGCCGCCGCGCACGTCGGCCGACAGCGGGCCCTTGGGGTAGGCGGCATCGACGCGGATCAGTGGCACCGTGATCCGCTGCGGGGAAGCGGCGTAGTCCCAGCCGTAGCGGCCCTTGACGCAGAGCCTGCTCTGCGAGCCGGGCTGGTCGCGGCCCTCGGCGAAGGAGATCGCGCCGCGCTCGCGGTCGACGTAGTAGGTCAGCGCACAGCCGACACCGCAGTAGGGGCACACCGAGTCGACGGCGTCGAGCTCCTCGCGCGGGCGGATCGGGATGTCGCGGATCGGCTTGTTGGTGAGCGCTCCGGTCGGGCAGGCCTGGACGCACTCTCCGCAGGTGACGCAGGAGCTCGCGCCCATCGGGTCGTTGAGGTCGAAGGCGATGCGGGTGGAGTAGCCCTTGCCGGAACGGCCGATCACGTCGTTGCCCTGGATGTCGTCACAGGCACGGACGCAACGGTCGCAGAGGATGCAGGCGTCGTGGTTGACGTCGATCACGGGGTTCGACGAGTCGACGCCGCGCCCCGACCCGCACGGCAGGTCGGTGGTCTCGCGGGCGACACCGAACCCGTCGGCCAGCGCCAGCAGCAGGTTGTCACCGGTGGTGGTCTGCTTGGGGTCCTCGGCGCGCGGGGGCTGGTCGGACACCAGCAGCTCGGTGAGCGTGGCGCGGTTGCGCTCGAGCTCCGGGCTGGAGGTGGTGACCTCCATGCCGTCCTCGCAGGGCCGCACGCACGCCGCGGCGAACACACGCCCCCCGGTGTCCACCACGCACATGCGGCAGACACCGACCGGGTCGTAGCGCTCGTTGTGGCAGAGCACCGGGATGTCGACGCCGACCTGTTTGGCGGCGTCATAGATCGACGTTCCTTCGCCGACGGTGATCTCGCGGCCGTCGATCGTGGTGGTGACCGTGCGTACAGCGGTCGTTGGTTCCTGCACGGCTGTCATCTCGGCCTCCGACGGTCAGGTTCTTGACGATACTGACCTTAGTCGACTGTATGCAATCGCGTCAGTCTCGCGCAGCAGATCGGCCAGTGCCCCGGCGGCCGGTTGCTGGGATGTGATCATCAGATCACCCGATCCGGCTGCGAACGCGCAGCACGAAGCCTAGTCCCGCCGCGAATCTCAGGGCAGGAGCAGGCCCCAGTAAACAGCCCACGGCACGAAGTCCGCGCCGGCCGCGATCAGGAGCCCGGCCCGCGCATGATCCCCGGTGGTCCCCGCCGGTCGTCGCCGTAGGACGACAGCCACCACCGCCGCGACGGTGACGACGGCCAGCAGCCGCAGCACCAGCCATGGCAGGGGCCGTCCGGCGAGCGCGGGCCCGGATCGACGGTCCGGCCCGCGGTCGCGTGCAGGTAGCCGAGGTATCCGAGCGCGCCCACCACGGTGGTGAGTCCGACACCGGCCAGTACCCGGGCCGGCCACGGGGCACGGCGGGCGGCCCGGCCCCGCAGCCGCCGCCTGCTGTGCTCTTCGCAGGGCCCGCGGGCCCTGCGAAGAGCACACCCCCTCTGCGAGGAACACCCCTCAGACCCCCGCGAGGGCTACCGGGGCGGCGGCTTCCGGCTGGGCGAACTGGGTGCTGTGTAGTTCTGCGTAGCGGCCGTCCTGGGCGATCAGTTCCGTGTGGGTGCCCCGCTCGACGATCCGGCCCTCCTCCAGCACGAGGATCTGGTCGGCGGCGCGGATGGTGGAGAGCCGGTGGGCGATGACGATCGCGGTGCGGCCCTGCAGCGCCTCGCCCAGCGCCTCCTGCACGGCGGCCTCGGAGGTGGAGTCGAGGTGGGCGGTGGCCTCGTCGAGCACCACCACCCGGGGACGGGCGAGCAGGAGCCGCGCGATGGTGAGCCGCTGGCGCTCGCCGCCGGAGAGCCGATATCCGCGCTCGCCGACGACGGTGGCGAGCCCGTCGGGCAACGAGGCCACCAGGTCGGCGAGGCGGGCCCGGCGCAGCACCTCCCAGAGCTCGTCGTCGGAGGCCTCCGGGCGGGCGAGGAGGAGGTTGGAGCGGATCGACTCGTGGAAAAGGTGGCCATCCTGGGTGACCAGGCCCAGCGCTCCGCGGATCGTGTCGAACGAGAGCCGCCGCACGTCGACTCCGCCCAGGCGCACCGCACCTGCGTCGACGTCGTAGAGCCGAGGGAGCAGCTGCGCGATGGTGGACTTGCCGGCGCCGGATGAGCCCACGAGCGCGATCATCTGCCCGGGATCGGCGGTGAAGGACACGTCGTGCAGCACCTCCTCGCCGCCCCTGCCGTCGAGCTGTGCGACCTCCTCCAGCGACGCCAGCGACACCTTGTCGGCGGCGGGGTAGCCGAAGCGCACCGCGTCGAACTGCACCGAAAGCGGCCCGTCGGGCAGCGGCAGCGGGTCGGTGGGCTCCGCGATGAGCGGCGGCAGGTCGAGCACCTCGAACACGCGCTCG
>JAODNO010000162.1 GCA_025465235.1 Pseudonocardia sp. | reverse complement strand
CCGTCTCCGGTGCCGCACTGCCGACCAGCCACACAGCCGTGGCGTGGGCCCGCGCATCGGCGACCACCGGTGTCAGCACACGTGCCAGCGCCGGAACGGAGAGGGCGAGCAGGCGCCGAGGACCAGGCCTGCGACGACATCGGTGCGGATAATGCACTCCGACGAATACGCGCGACGCCGCAGCGAACAGCGCCACCCCGACTGCGCCCCAGCCGACGCGCGCTCCCGACCATGCGATTGCGACTGCTGCCGCGCCCGACCAGTTACCGTGTTCGGGACATGCCGTGATCGTGGCGACGTCGGCGAGAGTGCGGCAGGGACGCTCCACCTGCCACAGGTCCTTGTGACCCTGCTCAGCAGGCACGCCGGCACGGTCATCGCAGGGGCCGGCAGCGCCCGCGCCACGGGCAGTGGTGGCCCGGTCCGAGTGCGCCACCACGTCGCCACGAACATCCCGGCGAAGACGAGGAGAACGGCCTCCGTGGCGGACTCGGCGAGAACTCGTATCCACTCGGAACTCCCGGCAACCAGCTCGACCACATTGCGATACCATTCCGCGCTGATATTCGGCACGTCCGGCACTCCCGTATCGTCGAGCATTTCTGGTAGTACATCTTTGATTTGCGGGAGCACGAAAGAGAACGGTATTCATCGGCGACGTCGAGCGCCTCTGTCCCCAGCGCAGCGCCGACCTCGGCGTCCGCCAGGGTCGTGGACTTGACGATCGACAGGGCCTCAGGGGATCCGAGGACGCAGCCGGCTCAGGCGGGCAGGTCGAGCCGGACGAGCTGTGCGCGGGAGGTGACGCCCAGCTTCGGAAACGCCTTGTAGAGGTGGTAGCCGACGGTGCGCGGGCTCAGGAACAACCGTGCCCCGATGTCACGGTTGCTGAGCCCGGCAGCGGCGAGCCGGACGACCTGCAGCTCCTGCGGGGTGAGCTCGGCGAGCAGGTCGGGGCCCGGCAGCTGCGTCTCTGTCCGGCTCTCCCCGGTGGCGCGCAACTCGGCACGCGCGCGCTCGGCCCAAGGGCGCGCTCCGAGCTCCTCGAACGTGTCGTGTGCGGACCGCAGCGGGGACCGGGCCTGCGCGCGGCGCCGGTCCCGGCGCAGCCACTCCCCGTAGAGCAGCTCGGTACGGGCGCGTTCGAACGGCCGCGTCCCGTCGAGCCGGTGCTGCGCGACCGCTTCGGCGTACCACCGTTCCGCCCTGTCGCTGGGCTCGACGAGCGCGCGGCAGCGCAGCGCGACGGCCCGCGCCCACGGTTGCCCGACGTGGCCCGCCCACCGATCGAACCGCGCGGCGGCGTCGCAGGCGAGCTCGACCCGGCCCGCCCGGACCGCCGCCTCCACCAGATCGGGCAGTGACTGCCGGTGGCTCGGGTGCACGACGAGCTCGGCGAACCGGTCGGCGGCGCTGTCGAAGCGGCCGAGCCCGAGGTCCAGCAGGCTGCGCGCCGATGCCGCGACATCCGGGAAGTCCCGCGGAGGCCGCTGCCCGTCGAACTCCCCGAGGATGGACGTGAGGCGCACCTCGTCACCCTCGACGGCCGCCAGGTGCGACAGTACGGCGCACAGCTCCCCGACGGCCTGCGCCTGGCCGACGTCCCGCGCGATCTGCAGTCCCTCCGCGGCGGCGGCCGCGGCGTCGTGCCACCGGCCCAGGTGCCACCGGCTGATCGCCAGCACGGCGAGCACCCGGGGCAGCACCCCGTGCGCACCCTGGCTGCGGCACTCGCGCTCCGCGCCTGCGGCGAGCTCGTGCGCGGTGACATGGTCGCCGAGGGCGAGGTGCCACGCGGCGAGGGTGGCCGTGACCCGGGGTGCTCCCGACCCGTGGCACACGACCAGCTCGCGTAGGCCCGCGACGGCCGCCGGCAGCGCGGCGTCCTCGTCGTCGGCCAGCTGCGCAACTGCCACCGCGGCCAGCGCCCGGATGTGCACCGCGGTGGGCAGGCCCATGTGGTCGACGGCGGCGACCACCCGGTCGATCATGTCGCGGTCGCGAGCCGACCAGCCCGCCTCGATGGCCCACATGAACATCTCGCCGGTCAGCTCGGGCGCGACGGCCGCCGTGGGTACCGCGGCCTCCAGCAGGAGCCGATGGGTCTCCTCCGGACGGTTGACCTCGTCGGCGAGGCGTGCCTGGATCATGGCCAGCCGGGCGAGGTGCACCTGGTCCCTCGCGTGCTTGCCGGCCTCGACCGCCAACGCCGCCGCCCAGTCGCGGTGCCCGGCATCGGCCGCGGCCTGAGCTGCCGCCGCCAGCCGCCGGGCCCGCCGTTGCGGGTCGGGGCTGAGCGATCCGGCGCGCTCGTAGGCGGCGGCCGAGGCCTCGTTGCTGCCCCGGTCGGTGGCGCTCCGCGCGCTCTCCTCGAGCGCGGCGGCGACGTCCTCGTCGGGGCCGATGCTCGCCGCGGCCCGGTGCCAGTTGCGGCGGTCGACGTCGGGTCGTCCCTCGAGCACGTCGGCCAGCGCTCGGTGGGCCTCCTGCTTGCGCACCATCGTGGCGCTGCCGTAGGCGGCCGTACGGATCAGCGGATGGTGGAACCCGAGACATCCCTCATGGAACATGAGCAGCCGGGCGCGCTCGGCGGCTTCCAGGTCCGCCTCCGAGCAGCCGAGGCGCTGCGCCGCCGCGAGCACCACGCCCGTGTCGCAGGTGCCGTCCGCCGCAGCCACGAGCAGGAGGGTGCGAACGCGCTCCGGCAGCGCCGCGATCCGGGCGGCGAACTCCCGCTCCACCGGGCTGTGCGTCGGCGCCGAGCCGCCGCGCCCCGCCTCGGGCGGCCCGAGCGGGTACACGGGGGCGCGCCCGGCGCGGTGGGCGGCGGGCAGCTCGTGGAGGGCGAGCGGGTTGCCGGCGGCCTCCCTCAGCAGCTGTTCGCGCACGTGCCGCGGCAGATCGTCCGCGGCGGCGTCCAGCACGCAGCGGGCGGCCACGTCGTCCAGCCGTGGCAGGCTGAGCTCCGCCAGTCCGGGTGCCGGGAAGGCGGGGGCGTGACGCGTGCGTGCCGCGAAGATCATCACCACCGCCTCGGCCTCCAACCGGCGCGCGGCGAAGAGCAGCACCTCCGCCGACGCTCGGTCGAACCAGTGGGCGTCGTCGAGCACGCACAGCACCGGACGGTCGCAGGCCAGCTCGGCGAGCAGCGTCAGCACGGCGAGGCCGACGAGGAACCGGTCCGGCGGCGGCCCCGCCGCGGCGAGTCCGAGGGCCGCCCGCAGCGCGCCGGCCTGCGCCTCTGGCAGGTCGTCGGCGCCTTCCGTGACGTCCTTGAGCAGAAGGTGCAATGCGGCGTACGGCAGCTCGGACTCCGTCTCGACGCCGGTCTGGGCCAGCACGGTCATGTCCGCGGCCTCCGCCGTCGCGTGCCCGAGCAGCGCGGACTTGCCGATCCCCGCCTCCCCCCACACGACCAGCGCGGCGCTTCGTCCGGCTCGGGCGCCGTCGAGCAGCGACTCGACCGTGGCCAGCTCCGCGTCGCGGCCGTGCATGACGGGCCGCGGCCAGGTGGACCGGGCCCGCCTGCTCGCCGCCCCGTTCATCGCGCACGCACCGGGACGAACAGCACGAGCAGCCCGACCGCGGCCGCTGCCGTGATCACCACGACCCCCGCCCGGAACCCCGCGACCCCACCGCCGGCGAGCGTCCACGCGAGGGCGGACACCGATGGCCCGACGGTCATCGCGATCGTCCTGACCGTCATGCCGACGCCGCCCGCCACCCCCTCCGATCCCGGCGGCGCGCCTGCCAGCATCGCCGCGTTGATGGCCGGGTTGAACAGCGCGGCGCCGATCCCCAGCACCACGAGTCGCCACGCCATGTCGACGAGGCCGGACCCGGCGTCGAGGGACAGCATCGACAGCATCCCGAGCACGCCGATCGCGCTCCCGACCAGCGCCACGACCGTCGTTCCGTAGCGGTCGGCCACCGCACCGGCGACCGAGGAGATCGGTGCCATCGCGCCGACGAAGAACAACAGCGCCACGCCGGTGAGGTCCGGGCCGCCGCCGAGCACGTCGGCGACGAAGTAGGGAAGGAGGAACGCGATCAGCCCACCGGTGAAGCTCATGGCCAGCAGCGAGACCAGCGTGACCGCGAACGCGCGCCTGCGCACCAGCGTGAGCACCGGTCGGGACGCGGCCAGCCGCGACCACCAGACCGCGAGCCCGATCGCCAGCACCGCCAGCCCGACGGCGACCGCAGGCCGCCCCTCGACCTCCTCGAACGCGAGCAGCACCGCCGTGATCGCGCCCCCGAGCAGCAGGGCCTCGCACACCAGTGCTGTGCCGGGCCGCGGGATGCCGCGGTGCGGGTTCCGCGGGATGCTGCGCAGGCCCACCCACAGCACCACGACGAGCAGCGGGATCTTCATCAGGAAGACCTCGCGCCAGCTGAACGCGCCGGCCACGAGGCCACCGAGCGGGACGCCCGCCATGCTGCCGACCGTCATGATCGTGATGACGAACCCGATCGCCCGTCCGCGCTGCCCGTGCCGCACGCTCGCCGTGATGATCGGCATGTAGGCGGCCACGACCAGCGCGCCCGCTGCCCCCTGCAGCAGCCTGCCCACCACGACCAGCCAGAACGTCGGGGCCAGAGCGGTCAGGACGCTCGACACCGCGGTCCCGATCATCGCCAGGGCGAAGACCGAGCGGACGTCCGCGCCGTCGGCCCAACGTCCGGCAGGGATGGCGACCGCGGCGATCGGCAGTGCGTAGGCCAGCAGCACCCACGCCGTCGCCGCCGCGGAGACCTCCAGGTCGGCGCCGAGACGGGGGAGGGTCACCGCGGCGATCGTCATTTCCGACGTGACCACCAGCATCGCCAGACCCAGCGCCGCCACCGGCGCCCAGCTCGTGCGCTGCGGCGCTACCACGCTCGTGGCCATGGTCGTCCTTCCTGCGGTGCCCCGGGAAACCGACCGTAGGAGCTGAAGCGAGGTTGAGGTCAAGTGCGCTCACCCCGCGTTGTACGGCCGCAGGGCGCGGGCGGTGCGCAGGGCATCGGCCCACCAGGCGAGCTGGTCGAGCATCGTCTTGGCCGCCGCCGAGCACTCCAGCTCGTCGAGCGGGCGGGCGTCCTCGCCGAACCGGGCCCAGGCGCCGTGGAAGCTGACGGTCTCGCGCACGGTCGTCGCGTGCACCTCGGCGAACACCGCGCGGAGGTGCTCCACGGCCCGCAGCCCGCCCGACATCCCGCCGTAGGACACGAACCCCACCGGCTTGGCCTGCCACTCCGCCAGGTGCCAGTCGATGAGTGTCTTCAGGGGTGCCGGATAGCTGTGGTTGTACTCCGGCGTGATCACCACGAAGGCATCGGCGGACGCCAGGCGTGGTGCGACCGCCGCGACCTCCGGCGGTGGCGGGTCGGCGAAGCCCGTGAGCCGGTCGGGCAGTGCGGCTTCGGCCAGGTCGAGCACGTCGACGTCCAGGTCGGCGTGCTGCTGCGCCTCCCCGGTGAACCAGCGCGCCACCGTCGGCCCGAACCGGCCCTCCCGGGTGCTGCCGATGATCACCACCAGACGGAGTGGTCGATCGTTCATGGTGGGCTCCTTCCCCTCGTCGCTGTTGATGAAGGCGACGCTAGGAGCGGGGAGGGTGCCACCGAATCCGTCACGTGACCGGCGCGCGGCGGAGAACTCATGATCGTCGTGAGTCGTACCTGAGTGCCCTGCTCAGGACGGTGGAGTGCGGATCGGGCACATCACGTTGCCGGCGCTGGGGCCCACCGGCGCGCGTCAGGCGTCGAGGTAGGCCTCGAGCCCGATCCGGCCACCTTCCCGGCCGAAGCCGGACTCGCCGTACCCGCCGAAGGGCGCCGTGGGGTCGAAGCGGTTGAAGCTGTTCGTCCAGACGACGCCCGCGCGCACGCGTTGTGCCGTCCACAGCGCCTTGGCGCCCTTCTCCGTCCAGATCCCCGCGGAGAGGCCGTACGGGGTGTTGTTGGCCTTGGCGACGGCCTCGTCGGGCGTGCGGAAGGTGAGCACCGACAGCACCGGCCCGAAGATCTCCTCCCGCGCCACCCGCATCGTCTGCTCGACGCCGGAGAACACCGTGGGCGGGAAGAAGAGGCCGCGCTCGGGCAGCGGGCACGAGCTCGTCCAGCGGCGCGCACCCTCGGCGTCGCCCGCGGCCGCGAGGTCGACGATGCGGTCCAGCTGGGCGCGCGAGTTGATGGCGCCGACGTCGGTGTTCTTGTCGAGCGGATCGCCCACGCGCAGCGTCTCGATCCGGGCCCGCAGCAGCGCCTCGAACTCGTCCGCGATCGACTCCTGCACCAGCAGCCTCGACCCGGCACAGCACACGTGGCCCTGGTTGAAGAAGATCCCGTCGACGACGCCGTCGACGGCCTGATCGAGCGGCGCATCGTCGTAGACGATGTTGGCTGCCTTCCCGCCGAGCTCCAGCGTCAGCCGCCGGCCGGTGCCCGCGAGGCGGCGCTGGATCTCCTTGCCGACGGCGGTGGACCCGGTGAAGGCCACCTTGTCCAGCCCCTCGTGGCACACGAGGGTGGCGCCGACGTCGCCGGCGCCCGGAAGAACGTTGAGCACACCGGGTGGGAGCCCCGCCTCGGCCGCGATCTCGGCCAGCACCAGCGCGGTGAGTGGCGTGGCCTCGGCGGGCTTGAGGACGATCGTGTTG
>JAODNO010000152.1 GCA_025465235.1 Pseudonocardia sp. | reverse complement strand
GAACGCGGTGAAGACCTTGCCGAAGGACAGGAAGCAGATCGCCTCGTAGATGCCTGAGGCGAATGCCAGCGCCACGAGCAAGTGATCGCGTATTGCGAGGAGGGCCGGCGACGCGTGCGCGGCAGCTAGGTCCACATGGCGGTCAGCAGGGGGCTCGGCGCCTTCTCCTGACCCGGTTGTTAACCCAGGTTCAAGCTCGTCGAGGAGCTTACGCTGCGCCAGGGCCGTGGGCCCGTCGGCGCCCAGCTGACCCGTCGGGGGCGGGTCGACTCTACCGATGTTCGACGACGTCGTCTCGTTCACATCCTGTACGCTGCATCTTGCAAGATGTGAGTGTCAAGGTCAAAAAGCGAAATGATCTGTGATGATCGCGGTCTACCGCGTCATCCCCGATGTCGTCGAGAATCCGCGGCCGGACTGCGGTCTGACGCGGTACCGGTGAAGGTCCCGGCGGTCAGGTGCTGGAAGCGTGCGGGGTAGACCGGGGTTGAGCTGCGGTGCGGGCGCCGGCACGGTCCCGGGAGTTCGGCAAGCCGTTGCGCAGCGCGCGTCGACGGCGTATCCGCGGGGCCGACCGACGAGCGGCGGGCGCGGGCCGCACGACGAGAAAGTGGCCGAGCCCCGCTCGGCGATGCCTGGCCGACTTGCCCGTCATGCCGAAGGTGCGCGACCTTGAGGCGTCCACCTGCTGCCGAGATCACGGCTGTTGATCGTCCGACGCGTGCAGGTGGGCACGCTCCCCGTCGTGGTCGAAGATGGTGAGGATCTCTACGGGACCGTCATGGGCGCCGATGGCGTGCGGGACCATGGTCGAGAACTGGGCCGCGTCGCCTGCTTGGATCACGATGGTTCGCTCTCCCAGTTGCAGGCGGGCTGTGCCGGACAGAACGGTGAACCACTCGCGGCCGGGGTGCACGCTCAGCTGCTCTGCTCCGGTCGGCCGTTCGGGGGTGATGCGCATCTTCGCGACGGTCACGCCATGGAGAGAGCGTTCGCGGGACAGGAGCCAAACCGTCAGACCTCGCGTGTGATCAGGTTGCGGTCGGATCACCACGTCCTCGTCCTCGGCGGACTCGACGAGCTGATCGAGCGTGGTACCGAGAGCCCGGGCGATAGGGACCAGCTGATCGAGGGCGATCCTACGGTGTCCGGTCTCGATGCGGCTCAGGGTGGAAGGGCTGAGGTAGCAGCGGGCGGCGAGGGCGTCCAGTGACCAGCCGCGAGCCAGTCGCAGGCCGCGGATGCGCTGGCGGATCACGCTGTCCAGGGCGACTTCTTGCGTCATGCGCAAGAGCCTAGGCCTATTACGCATGATCCGTTTAGCGTGGAGGCATGACACAGCACTCCCAGCACCACCACCACAGCGGCGGGCAGGTACACGACAACGAGGCAGGGCTGGCGGATCTGCTGGACCTGGACGCAGAGGTGCTCGGCTCGTACCTGGACGAGGTGACCGAGTGGGTGGGGCAGCACGCCCCGGACGTTGCGGGCACGGTCGTCGACGTGGGTGCTGGAACGGGCACCGGTAGCCAGGCGCTCGCGCGGCGCTTCAGAACCGCTGTGGTGGTCGCGATCGACAGGTCGGCGTTGATGCTCACGCGCCTCCAAGCGGCGGCGCGCGGGAAGGGACTGGGCGATCGGCTGCGCGTCGTGCAGGCAGACCTGGACGTCGCCTGGCCCGCGGTCGGCGCGGTCGACCTCGTGTGGGCGGCCTCGTCGTTGCACGAGGTCGCCGACCCGGACCGGGTGTTCCGCGACGTCTACGCCGCGCTCAACTCCGGCGGCTTGCTGGTGGTCATCGAGATGGACGCCCTGCCACGCTTCCTGCCCGACGACGTCGGGCTGGGCCGACCCGGCCTGGAATCACGCTGCCACGAGGCCTTGGCACAGGCGAACTGGAACTCGCACCCGAACTGGCGTCCCCACCTGGAGCGGGCGGGTTTCGAGATCGCCGAGCAGCGCAGCTTCACCATCGAGGCGAGCCCGGCGCCGCCGAGCACAGGGCGCTACGCGCACGCCTACCTGCGTCACATCCGCTCCGCCCTCGACAGCCGGCTCGCCAGCGAGGACCTCGACACCCTCGACCACCTCCTGGCGGACGACAACCCCAACTCTCTCCTACGCCGGGGCGACCTGACGGTCCGTGGCAGCCGCACCGCCTGGGCCGCTCGTCGCCCCTGATTAGACATCCCAGGATGACCCGCGCCCGCGCTTCCTCGTTGTAGCCGCAGGACCGGTAGAAGGAGCGGGGCCAGCTCGAAGCTCGGTGTGGACGAGGTCTCGACGATCATGGCAGATGCCAGGTCCGGTGGGTGGTCTTGGCTGGTTTCTAGGGCGTGTCTCCCAATACTCAGCCAAGTGCTGATATTGCCTTCAGCGCGACGCCGCCACGGACGGTCAGAGCGAGTTCGTCGTAGCGGGTGGCCGGCCCGCGTCTCTGGCAAGGGTTCAGTCCCGGTGGTTCACGATGTTGACGACGTTGCCGTCCGGTGCCCGGACGAGGAACCGGCGCACGCCCCAGGCTTCCGTCGTCAGCGGGCGTACGATCTCGAAGCCCAGTTCCTGCGCCTCCGCGTAGGCGGAGTCGACGTCGTCCGTGTGCACGGAGACGACCGAGTCCTCGGATGCGGTGGCGTCACGCGTGACGAGCTGGATGTTCGCCCCGGTTTCGGGGGAGGTGTAGCGGGCCACCCACCCCATGTTGAACTCCTCGGTGCTCAGCCCGAGGTAGTCGGTGTAGAAGCTCTTCGCCGCGTCGACGTCGGCCACCCGAAGGTTGGCCATGATGCGGTTGGCGCGCATGTGATTTCTCCAGTTCCCTGTCCGGATCGACGATCGCGAGCGCCGTCGGGCCTGACGGACGGCCAGGAGCACGCGGTTCGACAGAATCTGCCAGATCGTTCCCACCTCGCGGAAGAACGTGCGTGAACCCCTTGGCCGGTCCCGCTGGGGAGCGTGCACCGTTGATCGACGACGAGGACGCCGCCGACCTGCCCAGGGTGGACCAGTGAGCTCAGGTCGGCGCGGCCGCAGGATCGTCTCGAGGAAGGGGTCTCCGTGAAAACGGACCTGACACATGATGTCCCGGTTATCGGAGTGCCCGTCTGGCGACCGTAGGGTCTGGAACGAGCGGGGGGCACAGACGATGTGCGCCAACGCAGAACCCGGTGCAGGCGAACGGGAGAAATGGTCATTACCCAGATACGTGTCGAACAAGGCCTTATTGGCGGAAACCAGAAGGACGGTGTGTTTCGGTTTTCGCGGCGTGCCCTATGCCGCTCCGCCGGTGGGGGACCGGCGCTGGGCCTGGCTCGCGGCGCTGACCTGGGTGTCCCGCAACATCCTTGCCTTCGGTGGTGACCCCGACAACGTCACCATTTTCGGCCAATCCGCCGGCGCGACCGCAGCGCGTACCTTGCTCAGCAGCCCCCGCTGCGCATGGGTTGTTCCACCGCGCCGTCCTGCAAAGCGGAGGCCTCGAGCCCGCCGCGGCCATGCCCGACTCAGCACGCGAGCGCGTCATCCAGGCCAGTACCCAGTTGTTCGAACAGTTGGGCGGAAGCGATATCGAGCACCTGCGTACGGTGCCGCTGGACCAGGTGCGCCAGGCATCCCGCGTGTTGTCAGGCACCCGGCCGGCACCCGGCCAGGTGCACACCCCCGCCAACCTGGTCTGGTGCCCGACCCCCGACGGACAGGTCGTCGGGGCCGACCTGTCCTGCTGGCCCGCGGACATGCCCGTCCTGTTCGGCCGCACCGAGCACGAGGCCCGATACTTCATCACGCCCAGCGGTCCGTATGGAGCACCGGGCGTGGACCCCGCCTCGATCTACACCCCCCCACCCTCGCGACGATGGCTGAGGTCCTGGGCGGCCAGCGAGCCGACGACATCCTGGCTCAGTTTCAGCGACCTGGGCCGCACGGCCTACGCCTACCGCTTCACCCGAGTTTCTCCCGGCAACCGGCGCACCGGCATCCTCGCCCACCACTGCGCTGAACTCCCGTACCTGTTCGGCCACCTCGCCCCAACCGAGCAGTACGACGAGGTGGACGCCCGGGTGTCCGACACCGTCCAGTACGCCTGGACGGAGTTCGCCCGCACCGGTGTACCTCGCAACCCCGACGGAACACCATGGCCGGCCGGCACCACCACAACACGCTGCTCACGGTGATCGACGACGCCTCACACAGCCGACCACTGGACATCAGCCCTGTCGCGGAGCTGATCAACTCGATGCGAACCGATGCCGACGAGGCGGTGTGTCAGACGTTGACGCCGAAGTCACGGGCGATGCCCGCGAGGCCCGAGGCGTAGCCCTGTCCGACGGCCCGGAACTTCCACTCCGGTCCGTGGCGGTACAGCTCACCGAAGAGCATCGCCGTTTCCGTGGAGGCGTCCTCGGTGAGGTCGTATCGCGCGATCTCCTTCTCCCCAGCGGCGTTGACGACACGGATGAAGGCGTTGGTCACCTGCCCGAAGCTCTGCCGGCGTGTGTCGGCGTCGTAGATGCTGACCGGGAACACGATCCTGGCGACCTCCGCGGGCACGGTGGCAAGGTTGACCTTGATCGTCTCGTCGTCGCCCTCACCTTCGCCGGTCAAGTTGTCGCCGGTGTGCTCGACGGAGCCATCAGGGCTGGTGAGATTGTTGAAGAACACGAAGTGCTTGTCGGAGACCACCTTGCCGCCCGCGTTGAGCAGGATCGCCGAGGCGTCCAGGTCGAAGTCAGCACCGGTGGTGCTGCGGACGTCCCAGCCCAACCCCACAATCACCGCGGTAAGCCCCGGGGCCTCCTTGGACAGGCTGACGTTTCCACCCTTGGTAAGGCTGACGCTCACGTACGGCTCCAAATCTGTAGCGGGGGATCGCCCCCGGTTCGGGTGGCGCTTCGTCGAGCACGCTCGCCCCGGCAAATATGAAACGAGCCGCCGCTCACTCGGGTTCCACCCCCTCGACTCCGCGCCGCATCTCCGACGACGGGTCGCACACGCGGATCTCGATGAATCGGACATATGGACAGGTACCGCGACGACTGTCGGCCTCAGCCTGGATTCACAGTCGGACTCACGGTAAAGGTACATTGTCCGGATCGGGCGGCACTGATTCCGTCGCAGGTGTGCATGTCGCGGTCGCCGGCTGCTGTGGGTTGGCGAAGACGTGCAGCTCTACGCTCACAGGAAGTTGTTCGGCCAGATCATCGTGCGCCACATGTGCGCCACCGGCGACCCGTCGAAGCCGAGGCCCTCCTCGGGCTGGCGGAAGTTGCGGCCGACGATGTCCTCGAACTCCTCGAAGTCCACCTCGGCGGCCGCATCGAAGGAGTAGATGTCGTTGATCGTGACCAGCCGGGACGTCATGTACCAGGGGTGCCGGCGGGCTGCCTCGTGCTCCCTGTGGATGTACTCCGGAGGGTCGTAGTCGGCGCCGAAGTACGCGATGTACGCCTCCGGGTAGGAGTAGCCGACGGACTCGTCGGCGAAGTAGCGCAGCGCTTCGTGCTTCTCCACCGCCCACGCCACCTCCTCGTCGACGTACGGCCTCACCAGCTGGGCACCCCAGTACCCGTGGTTACTCGAGATCAGCGCGGCCACCGCCACGTCGTGCAGGAGACAGGCCATGATCACCTTCTCGCCGAGGCCACGCTCCTTGGCGATCTTGGCGCTCTGCAGCATGTGTGACCTGGAGACGTCGTCGAACCGCAGCCGGAAGAAGTCCGCAAGGGTCGGCCGCTTCGGCATCCGCGGCAGCTCGGGGTTGTCCCCCATCATGAAGACGGTGTTCGGCGTCGCGAGTTCGGCCCGCAGGGCCGCCTTCGCGCCGTGCGCCGGGGTGCCGATGGTGGCGGCCGCAGGCGGGGCGATCACCTGCCTGCGGCCGCCCACGGCGTCGTCCAGCGGCTCGCGGACCCACGCCACCGGGCCGAGGTTCCGGATCGAGCCTGGGAGCTCCTGAGAGGGAACCTCGACGGAGGGAACGGGCTCTCCGTGCATTTCATCGACCGACATGGAAGCTCCTTTGTGATCCATCAGGAACGTCACTCGGAATTGCTCGGGTGGAGCTCGGCTCCGTTGCGCAGCGAGAACACGCGGATCTGGTCGGCCGCCCAGCCGACCAGCTGGATTCCGCCGCGGCCGTCCGGCACCCCGAGGTCACCGGTCTCGTGCCAGCCCTGGTCGTGCTCTCCCAGGAAACCGCTCCGCGGCCGGGGGTGCGCAGAACATGTGATCCTTCTCCCAACCGTGAACTGCCGGTCCGGGCTGCGGCGATACGAGCCCGGATGTCTCAACTCTGCACTTCCTCCTCATCCCGATGCGGGTAGTTCCGCGTGCACACCTCGGAAATGCGCGATGGCGTGCGGATTTTTCTCGGCGAGGAGAAAGAACCGGCACGCGTCGAATGAGCACGCGCCACCCCGCTCTCAGGGCGCGATCGGCAGGCCCGTGACGATCCGGGCCGCCACCTGGCCCGCGCGCCGCCAGTCCGGCGGGCCCGCCGTTGGGGAGGTGACGTGGGCCGGGGCCGCCGGCGGCAGCTTGGCGTGGTGAACCGCGATGACGCCGCCCGCGTCGATGCCGACGCCGACCTCCAGCCTGGAGTCCAGCGCCGCTGGATGAGCCAGGGCTGGGGCGTCGCGACCGTCGGTGTCCCCGACGGGCTCGACCCGGGTGGGCACGCCTTCCTCCTCCGCGCCCGCGCATACCTCGTGCAGCACTGCGGGGGACGCGCCTGGGTGCCGGTAGATGACGACCGACGGGCGCTCCACCGCCCGGCCGTCGCTCACGCCGACTCCTCCGCGTACGCGTCCACCAGCCCGGACGCCACCGCGTTGCGCGGCCCCTCGCTGCCGTGGATGTTGCCGGTGCCGCAGACGATGCCGTGCGGGGCGAGCGCGTCGGCGATCATGTCGGGGATCTCGAAGTCGAGCGCCGAGCCACCGAGCAGCACCACGAAGTCCAGCGCGCGCAGGTTGCCCTGCGGCGCCACCTGCCGCAGTGCGCGCACCGCGTTCACGCAGAACACCCGTCGCTTGGCCTCCCGCCGCACCCTTCGGACGGCGTCGAGGCTGTGCCGCGTGGGCACCGGGACCAGTCCCTCGGGGGTCATCACCACGACGCGGGCGAACACGTGCGGCGGCAGCGGCTCGTCGACGAACTCCACCGTGCCGTCCTCGTGCCGGAGGTGGAAGAAACTCTCCACTTTGCCCAGGGGGTGCCGCTTGACACTTTCGGCGACCTCCCGGTTGTCCAGCGCCAACTCGGAGTCGATGAGCTTGGTGACCAGCTCTCCGGCCCCCGCCACGTGTACGGCCGTGGTCTCGCCGGAGGCGGTGAGCAGGGCGGCATCGGTCGACCCGCCGCCGAGGTCGATCACCGCGACGGGACGGTCGACCCCAGGGGTGGTGAGCGCCCCGCGCACGGCCATGGCGCCCTCCACCCCGCCGACCCCCGCCGAGGTCCCGAGCCGGTCGGCGACCAGGTCGGCGACGGCCTGCATGCGGCTGCGGTCCGTGCTCACCATGGCCGCGAGCGCGACGGCGTGCTCCTGCGCGACCTCGCCGGCGAGTCCGCCCCGTACCTCTGCGGGCACGATGGTGTCGACGGCCAGCACGTCGTGGATGGCGATCTCGCTCGCCGGCTGCCCGGTGACGTCGGTCATCGTGTCGCGGACCTGCGCGAGCATGCCCCCGACGTGTGTGCCGGGCTCCCCGTGCACGTCGTCGAGCGGGGCGACCCGGGAGACGGTGGCCATGATCTCGTCGGCCCCGGCGTCGACCTCGACCCGCAGGGTTCGGCCCGCTCCGCGCAGCTCCAGCACCCCCGCGGGGATGAGCCGGTCGGTGACGTCCCCGGTCGGGGTCCGGATCACGACAGCGGACCGGTTGCCGGTGAGCGCCCTCGCCACCGGCGAGACCTGCCGGGTCTGGGCCGGGTCGAGCGCGAAGACGGTCGCGAGGCCGTAGGAGTTCGACAGGGTGCGGATCGTCCGCCCTGGCGCCGCCACCTCGACGGCGGCGAGCATCCCCATCGGGACCTTCTCCACCGCCGCCACCTCGTCGACCACGGGGATCGGCTTCTCGAGCCGGTTGGTGACGAGGACCGCGTCGTCCCCGGCCAGCACCGCCGCGACCACGTCCACTCCGTCGCGGACCGCCGCGTTGAGGGTGGCCGCCACGTCGTCGAAGTCCCAACCGTGTGGGACGACGACGATCAGCGACCCCTCGACGCCGCGCCGGTCGCCGAGCAGCTCCCCGATCGGCACCGTGACGCCGACGCCGAGGCCCACCCCGCCCGGCGTGGCCGGGTTGTGCCCGATCATCGTGGACTCGGTGATGATCGTCTCGGTGATCGTCTCCATCGCCAGCCCGCTGATCACCGGCGTGGCCTCGTTGAGCAACACTGCGTGCAGCTGATCGGTCACCGGCCCGACGCGGGCGAGCACCGCGCGCACCGCGGCCACCGCACCGTCGGCGTTCTCCGGGGTGCCCTTGACCCCGGTCGTCCGCATCAGGGCGGTGCCGAGGTAGGCCACCGCCCCCTCGGGCCCGACGCGCGCGAGACAGGCCTCGGTCGTGGTGTTGCCGACGTCGACGCCGACGACCAACCTCATGTCCACCTCGCTAGGCGGGGCTCAGCTCGAACGCGGGCTCCACCTCGACCGGGCCGCGGTCGGCCTCGATGCACTCGAACTCCTTGAGGTGCAGCAGCGCCGCCTTGGCCTGCCAGCGCGGCCGCGCCATCTGGTCGTTGCGCGTCGGGACCGGCTCGGGCGACTCGCCCTTGGCGTACTGCGCGGCGTTGGAGCCGATCTTCCGGAACACCTCGGCGTCGAGCAGCGGCGACTGCGGGAAGAGCTCGAGGTTGGAGAGGCGCGGCAGGTCCTTCTGGTGGAGCATCGTGGTGCCGCGGGACAGCACGCCCACGGCGATCCCGGAGCCCGAGAGCTTCGCGCCGAGGTGGGCGATCGCCGCGAGGTCTGCGGTGTCGCGCACCCGGATCACCCGGGCCGTGACGCCCTGCTCCTCGATGCCGGCCAGCAGTTGGCGCAGCACCTCGGCGTGCGGGACGTCGACGATCGTCTTGGTGAAGTGCCCGGCGAACGCCGGGGACACCGCGACCACGACCTCGTCCTCCCGCGTGCCGCGCCGCGCGGGTCCGACCTCGCGGAGGCTGACGGTGCGATCTCCGGCAGGAGTCGTCATCTCAGCCGACCTCGGTCTCAGGGTTCGTGGCGGAGGTGACGTGGCGGAGCTTCTTGAGCTGCTCCCAGCGCTCGCCCTGGAGCCGGTAGCCCGTACCCGGGCCCGCGTAGTCATTGGCGTCGTTGATCGCGGACAGCGGGACGAAGTCGGGCGTGAGGATCGCCGAGGTTTGCAGCAGGTCGCCGGACACCCGCTGGCGCAGCACAGTCAGCAGGTTCTCCGCGACATCGTGGAACCCGGTGGCCTCCAGCCCCTTGACCAGGTCCAGCCCGGTCAGGCCGCGGTCCATCACCGACTGCGCGCCCTTGAGATCGGCGAGCACGTCGCGAAGGGGGTAGTCGTTCGACGAGTTGGCGTAGGTGGCCGCCTCCACCTCATCGTCGGTGACCGCCGGCAGGTCCAGGTGCGCGAACAGCGCCTGCAGCGCCCGCGCAGCCTTGTCGCGCGCCTCCAGGATCTCGTCCTCCCGGACGTGCCGCAGGCCGCCGTCGACCTGCATGTCGCGTTGGATGGTGTTCCAGTCGTCGTAGTCGTCCGTGTCGAAGTTGGACCCGGCGAACATGTTGTCGAGGTTGGGCACCCCGGAGTAGCCGGAGCAGACGAAGTCGGTGCCCGGCAGCAGCTGGGGCATCGCCCGCGCGGTGCGGCGCATCGCCGAGTGCGAGAACGACTGGTCGTTGCCTGAGGCGCACTCGAGGTCGACCATGCTCGCGACGAGGTTCTCCGCGGCCACCGCGCGGATACCGCCCGGCATCGCGCCCGGCACCCCGATGCAGCTGATCGAGCCGTTCTGCAGGCCCTGCACGCCGGCGCCCTTGGCCATGAGGATGCAGCGGATCTCCAGGTACAGCATGGACTTGCCCTCGGCGTTGCCCATCTGCACCTCCGAACCGGTGCCCGAGGTGAAACGCATCTTGATCCCCCGCGACGCGTAGGCGGAGGCGAGGAATGCCTTGGACCACGGCGTGTCGTCGCCGTCGACGAACACCGACTCCGTGCCATAGATCGAGATCGTCTCGGCGTAGGCGGTGATACCACGCATGCCGAGCTCGAGCTCGGTGGCCTCCTCCAGCGCGCACTGGGTGAGCACGCCGCCACGCCCGACCTGCGCGCCGATCTGCAGCGCGATCGCCACCAGCGGGGCGTAGCGCAGGACGCCCAGCGTGGTCTCCAGCTCCGCGAACCCGCGCAGCGCGCCCTCCGCGGCATCCACGGCGACCTGGATCGGGTTGTCCCGCGCGCTGGTGGAGTGTCCCTGGTTCGCGGGCGTGCGCCGGGCGCGCATCTTCTGCATGCCCTGCATGATCTCGACGACGTTCATCAGCTTCACGACGTCGAGGATCTTGGCCGGGGTGAGCCCCCGGCTCACCGCGAGCACGTCCCGGCGGGAGACGTTCGGGTCGATCAGCATGCGCGCGATCTCGTCCGACGGGATGGCCATCGAGGCCTCCGTCGTCTCGACGTCGATCGCGTGGTTCGCGATGAACGTGTCCATGAAGTCGAAGGCGCCGCGCCCCTTGCCGTCGAGCTCGACGATCCTGCCGTCCTCCACTCGCACGCTCGGGCGCGGGTCGAACTCGCTCTCCATCGCCACGAGGCCCTTCTCGGGCCACTCCTCGACGAAGCCGTCGAGGTTCACCGGGCGGTCCTCAAGGATCTCGGTGCGGCGGGACGACCGCCGGCGGAACGCCTCGGGCTGGGTGCTGGTCATCGGTCGGCTCCCTCTCAGTCCTGCTCGGGTCGGGCCAGCAGGTTGCGGCGCTCGTAGACCTCGGCCGCCTCGCGCACCACGACGCCCGACTCCGCGGCGCCGTAGTGCCCTTCCAGCCGTTCCGCGATCGCCAGCAGCTGCTCCTTGCTTGACGCCCGCGGCCGCAGCGCGTTGTACATCTCGAGCACCTCTGCGTCCGGGATCGCGGTCATCTCCGCGGCCCGCCGGAAGTTGCTCGCGAGCTGCGGGCGGTCGCTCGCGTCGGCGAGCTGGGCCTGCAGCTGCAGGGTCTCCGGCGCGATCCGGAGGTCGTCGCCGGTGAGCTCGCCGGAGACGACGGCGTCCATCGTCAGGTCGGAGAGGGGCTTGCCAGTCGGCGTACGCAGCAGCTCCGGACGGTTGACCGACAGCGGGTAGTCGCTGGGGCCGAGTGGAGTCGTCGGCGTGCTCTGGGTCATTGTCGGAGTCCTCCTCCGCCTTCGGGCCGGACCGCGGAACGCGCCGACCTACTCCGACACGTACCACCATGCGCCTCCGTTGCATAGGCCGAGCCCACTCACCGGGAACCGCTCGGCACACCACAGACGCACACAAGCTGTGCCACCGCCCCGAACGCGGTTTGCTGTGCGCATGAGCCCAACACTCACGTTCGCCGAGGCCCAGCGCATCCTGGCCGCTGGGCTCGCCAAGGCCGAGGAGATCGGCCAGCCGATGAACATCGCCGTCGTCGACGCCGGGGGGCACCTGCTCGCATTCGGCCGGCAGGACGGGGCCATCCGCGCGAGCATCGACATCTCGCAGCGCAAGGCGCTTACGTCCGTCCTGATGAACGCCCCGACAGCTGCGCTGATGGAGTTGGTCCAGCCCGGTGCCGAGCTCTACGGCCTGGAGCAGACCGCCGGCGGGATGGTCGCCTTCGGCGGCGGAGTCCCGATATACCGCGACGCCGACCTGGTCGGTGCGGTCGGCGTCAGCGCAGGCACCGTCGAGCAGGACGTCACCGTCGCGGAGGCCGCGGCGTCCGCGGCGAAGGGCTAGTGCGCGTGGTGACCCCACCTGCGATCAGGGTCGTCGCCTCGCTGGCCGCATATCGGTAATGGCCCCGAACTCTGCCTAACTCCTGTCCGTGATCAGGACGTGGGGGAGAAACGGACCGGCCGAGCAGCTCCTGCGGCAGGGGCAGGTGGCCGGGTCCGCCGCCTGGCGGGGAACAGCGACGTCGACATCGCGTACCTCCGTGCGGCCGGGGGGCGAGACGCCGATCGTGTTCCTGCCTGGGGGTCGGGCCGCGGCGGCAACGAGGCCTACATGATCGTCTACTCGGACGAGGTGGAGATGAGCGCGAGGTCTACGCCACCACCCCGCCCGGCCTGGAGGTCCTGCCGCTGATCAACGTCGGTCCGTACGCCGTGGAGGTCATCGACACCCACAGCCGCGGCACGGTGATCGAAGGCTGCACACCGCTGGCCGACGACGATCCGCTACGTCATCACCTACCGGAACGGGTTCGACGTGGTGCTGCGCAAGACCTCCACCGGATCACCCCCGGCTGGTTGACGCATGTGCCGGTCGACTTGGGAGGTCAGCCGGTGCTGACGTTGTCGACGTCGATCTTGTTGGACGTGTTCAGGTAGGCATACACAAGGTGGGCTTGGGGCAGGTAACCCTCGGTGTGGAATGCCGGTTCGGTCCGGACGTCAGCGATGTTCTGGTGGGTGGAGAGATCGACGACACCCATGACGCCAGCCTTGCTTTCACCGATGAAAAGGAGTCCCTGATCAGTGTCCGCCGCGAGCTGGTCCATACCGGACGCCGTCTTCACGGTGTAGGCGACAGTGCCGGTGTCGGGATTGATAGCGAGCAGTTTGGGGTCAGAGGTTCCGACCCAGAGCAGGTGATGTGCCTGATCGTAGAACATGTCCTTGGCGGTGCCACCCGCGCTCAACGAAAGCGTGAATACCTTCTGAATCTGCCGCGTCTTCGCGTCGATGACATCGACGTTATTGTCATCGGACTGGTAGATTGTGTCCCCGCTTGGGGAGTAGGTACCCAAGTCGGGGCCGGTTTTGGCGGACGCAGGATTGAGGTTTATTGTGCCTTCAATAGTGAAGGGTGCCGTTGCCGAGAATTCTTGCATATTGTTCGTTCCGTCATTGGTGACAAATACGCTGTTATCCTTCTGGTCATAATAGATGGCATCTGGCGATTTACCTCCCGACGGCACGGTGGCTATGACCTTCCAGGACGGCTTGGCGATGACCGCCACTGCTCCGGCGTCCGGCTCTGCGACGAAGAGGTATGAGTCGTTGAAGGTGATACCGTTCCCGTTAGCTACCTGGGGCACCACCGCTTCGACCGTATTGTTGCTCGTGTTGATGACAACGAGGTTGTTGTCCGGGCTTTGGGCGACGTAAACGGCGTGGGCGGCCGGATCCGCGACAACCACGTCGCCGTGGCCTCCGACACCGGGCAGCGCAATGGTCGTCTGGGTGGTGACGGTGACTTTTGGCGCGGAAGTGGGTTGGGGGGGTGCGGCGGGAGTGGCCACGGGTGTCGCGCAGCCGGCTGCGAGAAGAGCGGCCGTGATCGCTACTACCCCCGCGATGGTTTTCAGCATGAGTCGTGGCCTTTCGCGTCATCGAGAAAAGGGCCTGAACAGCGCGCCGGTACTGGAACCGAGCTCCGCACGCGCGGCGAATGTAGGGACTCAAGTCATCTGTTGAACGGGCCTGAGTCATGGGCGACGGCTAGCACATACGGGTATACCGGGGGAGCGCGACATACGGTATACCGTGGCGCGCTCTGACGCAACGAGGTGATCTCAGCAAGAAGGCGGACGAGGTTCGGCGACACGCACATTCCGGACGATCTTTCGCCACAGCGTAGATACCGAACCGAGGTGACGAACCGCCCTATCGACCTATTCGTCACGATCCCTGCCTGACGACTGCGCACCTCGACGTGTCCGACCTGATCATCCCGGTCCGCGCGATCCACCCGGTCCGCGTGACTCGCCACGACTCGGTTGCGACCCGGCCCGGCTGCCCCTCCCGGCCGCGCCCTCGACGGCCGTGACCAACTGCGGCACAAAATGCCTGGTCGACAGCGATGCGCATGTACTGACTTGACTTTCGGCAAATAGAGGCTCGGCAATCTCTTTAATTATGGAGTTCACATGTGATGGACAGCCAGGGCTGGAGAAACTCCGGGTACGTTCTCGAAGTAGAACGTCCCACGGCGTTCGAAAATGAAGTGGAAAGAGGGTATGAAGATGAGCGCATTCAGCAAGATGGTGGCCATCCGGCCTAGCCGGCGCCGGTGGCGCGCGGCGTACTACGACAATGCCCACCACTACCACCAGGGCTACTGGGAGAACTACTGACAGCCCGGGTGGCCCCGCCCGCCATGGGTGGGGCCACCCTCCCGTCATCGCGCAGAGTCACCGTTTCCAGCTCGGGACAAGAGCGGGATTGTGCCCGGAGCGGAGCGCTGTCAAATCATGGTCTGACGCCGTGCGGGCTGCGGGACTGTACCGTCGAGGTGTGGACGAGAGGCACGCACCGAGATCGGTGAAGTCCGACTCGAGTCGTACGAGTCCTTATGCCAGACTCGCCGTCTCCGGTGGATCTCGATCTGCGGCTGGTGCGGTACTTCGCTGTCGTCGCGGACCACCGGCCGGGGGAGGTCTTTCT
>JAODNO010000151.1 GCA_025465235.1 Pseudonocardia sp. | reverse complement strand
GAACGCGGTGAAGACCTTGCCGAAGGACAGGAAGCAGATCGCCTCGTAGATGCCTGAGGCGAATGCCAGCGCCACGAGCAAGTGATCGCGTATTGCGAGGAGGGCCGGCGACGCGTGCGCGGCAGCTCGGTCCACGAGCCGGTCAGTAGCCGGCCTTGCTGGCAGGAGTCGCTCCTGTTGATGTTGAACCACCACCGGCACGTACCGGTTCGCATCGGCCCCCGATGCCGCGGTCGGAACTGCCATGACCAACACCTCGCCTCGCAACCAGATACAGGTGACGCGTTGCCGTCGCCTGTTGGCGGTGTCATCTCGCCTTCCTTGGCGGCCCCCTCCACCGCGTTGGGGCACGCAGCGACCTGTGACCAGACTCGCGCCCGCGCCGCCTTGAGTCGTCATGGCCAACGCCCACTTCCGCTACCGGCTGACTGCTAAGGAGCGAGCGGTGCCGCGGGCAGGAACAAATAGCCGCGGGCGCTGCCGTGGGCGGTGCGGAGGGCGACGACGACCCAGCCTGCGACCAGGCCCACGTAGAAGGCCACGGCCATCCAGATGATCGGCACGGAGCCGGTGCGGGCGGCGAGAGCGCTGGTGCCGGTCACGAGGGTGCCGACGGGGAAGGTGAACGACCACCAGGTCAGCGCGAACGGCAGGTGCGTGCGTGCGGTGCGGATCGTCATGGTGGCGGCCAGCGCGGTCCACAGCAGTGCGAAGCCGAACACGGGAACCCCGTAGATCAGCCCTAACACCTCGAGCCCTGTCGAGTAGGGAGCCGGCATCACCAGGTGTGCCTGGTTGCCGAGCAGGTTCACCGCCGTGATCGACTGGCCGAGCCAGCCCAGCACGATCCACACCGTCGGCACTGTGGCGGCCGGGCCGAGCTTGTGCATGGTGAGGCGGTACCAGATCAGCGTCGTCACGATCATCGAGGCGATCAGGCTGAGCCCGAACATCGCGTAGCAGCTCAGCAGGAGCGTCAGCCGCAGCTGTCCGGCTGGGGCGAACGGCACCAGCAGGGCCCCGGTGGCGGAGGCCACCATCGGCGGCACGACCGGCATCAGCCAGCCTCCGAACGTCGAGTCGGGTGCCAGCGCATGCTGGGTGAACATCAGGTAGGGGATCGCCAGCGCGCTCGCCAGCCCGGTGACGGTACCGGCCGTCCAGAGCACGACGTCGATGTGCTGGGCGAGCGACTCGCCCAGCACGTCCTTGCCGAGCAGGAGCGTTCCGGCGCCCACGGTGAGCAGCGCCATCGGCGGAGCCCCGTAGAACTGCGCCATCACGGGGTTGCGGGCGTGTCCTCTGGCGTTGCCGGTGTGGCGGATCCAGTGCCCGGCCCAGGCCAGCGACAGAACCACCAGCATCACCGATGCCACGGCCCACACCGCCAGCGCGGCGGTGTGCAGCCCGGGGATCTGTCGGGGCAGGGTCACGGCGGCGTTCGCCACGATGCCCGTTCCCATGATCGACGCGTACCAGTTCGGCCCGAGGTGGGCGAGCACCTGCTCGCGGGGGTGCTCCAGGTCGCGGAACAGGCCGCCCCGGCGCACCGGATGCCGGACATCGTCGTGCGGGTGGGCCGGCGGCAGCGCGGGGCCGGGCTGGATGAGTGTCGATGTGGACATCGCTCCACGGTCGCGGCGCGCGCGTCGTTCCGGTACGTGGCGTGAGCTGGTGGATCCACAAACGTTGTTTGTGACGGGCCTAGGCTTGAGACGTGATGCTGTCCGCACGCGTCCCCGATCTGGACTCCCTGCAGCTGTTGCTGACGGTCGCGCGGACGGGCAGCTTCGGCACCGCCGGACGTGAGCTCGGCCTGACCCAGCAGGCGGTCTCCGCACGGGTGCGCACCATCGAGAAGCTCGTCGGGGTCCGGGTGATCAACCGCAGCACACGCGGCAGCACCCTCACCGAGGCCGGCGCCCTCCTCGCGGACTGGGCTACGCGCGTGATCGACGCCGCCCACGAGCTCGACGTCGCCATGAGCGCCCTACGCACCGAGCGCGACGACCACCTCGACGTCGCCGCCAGCTACACCGTCGCCGAGTACCTGCTGCCACGATGGCTGGCCCGGTTGCGCAACGAGCTCGGGCCGGCGACCGGGGTCAACCTCGTCGTCCGCAACAGCGAGCAGGTGGCCGCGCTCGTCCTCGACGGTGCCGCCGCGCTCGGCTTCGTCGAGGGGCCCGATGTACCGGCTGGTCTCGACATGACCGCTGTCGGCTCCGATGAGCTCGTCGTCGTCGTGCCGCCCGGGCACCCCTGGACCCGGCGTCGCCGCCCCATCACCGTGGAAGAGCTGGCCGCCGTCCCGCTGGTCACCCGCGAGCGCGGGTCGGGCACCCGGCAGGTACTCGACGACGCCTTCGCCGCCGCGGCGCCCGGTGAACACCGGGCCGCTCCCGCCCTCGAACTATCGGCGACCACCGCTATCCGTCATGCGGTACTCGCCGGCGCCGGGCCCGCTGTCCTCTCCCTCCTCGCCGTCGGTGACGACATCGCGGCAGGCCGCCTGGTTCGCGTCAGGCTGCACGACCTGCCCCTACGCCGTCAGCTGCGCGGCATCTGGCCCGAGGGACCGGTTCCCGCCGGGCCGGCCCGGGACCTGCTCCGCATCGCCACCACCCGCCCCGTCGGCTGAGGGCTCGAGCCGCCACACCCAACTGTGCAGCGCCGATCCGATCCGGGTACGACGCTCCGTTGAATGAGCCGCCTTCGCACCGTCGAATTCGCTTGTCATGCGCGTCGACGACGATTTTCCCTCGGCCGTCAGTGCACTGCTTGGCCGCAATGTGCGGGAAAGGCGGGGGAGCCGCGGGAGCAGGTCGGGCACTGCCGTTACCGGCTCGGTGTCATCTCGGCGATCGAGCGCGTGTAACGAGCCTTGGACCGCCGGCGACGGGTTGTCGTGACCGCTGCACCGGACACATCCGGGCCGCTCCCGATCAGCGCGACGGAGCACCCGGCCGTGCAGCGGACTCGGCACCTTCCAGTCGTAGTCGTCGCACTGACCGTTTTCGCCGTACATGCCGTCATTGTGCTGATCGTCCGGGGGAATGGATGGGACGACGGGTCGATCACGTTGGCCTTCTCCCGCACCTTCGCCGAGACCGGCCGGATCGCCTTGACCCCTGTCTCCGAGCAGGTGGAGGGCATCTCCTCGGTGGCGTGGTTCGTGCTCATGGCCGCCGTGGCGAAGGTCGGCCTGAGCGACTTCGGCGCGCTGCTGCTGGCCTCGCAGGTCACCGCAGCCATCTGTGCTGCGGCGTCGGCGGCGTTGTTCTACGTGACGGCCCGCCGGTGGCTGGCAGGCTTGCCGGCCGGGTTGGTCGCGGTCGCGCTGTTCTCGTCTGCCCCGTTCCTCAACGAGTCGATGAACGGCATGGAAATGTCGTTGCTGACGCTGGTTGTGCTGGGTATCGCCCGCTCGGTCGTTGCCGACCATCCGCACCGCTTCGCAGCCATCACGGCGCTGGGGTTCGTCGGCGCGACCGTCCGGTTCGAGGCGGTCGGCTACCTGGGCTTTGCCGCAGCCGCGGTGTGGCTGTTGACCGGGCGAAAGCGCGAGGCGTCCTCGCTCGCGATCGGCGCGATCGTCGGGTTCGGAGTGGTGGCCGCGCTGCGCTGGATGCTGCTGGGCACGCTGTTGCCGAACACGATCGCTGCCAAGGAGTGGGAGCCGTACGCGGTGCCCGGCCTGCGGGTGCACCTGGACGCTGCCGTGGACCCGTTCGTGCCCTTGGTGGGCGCCTTGCTGGTTGGTGCGCTGCTGGCGATTCTCGGCAGGCGTCAGCTCGACCGGCGCCGTATCACGCTGGGCGCCCTCGGGGCTGTCGTGGTGTTCGCCGCCGCGTACTTCCTGATCGTGTTCGGGTTCAACGTCGCGATCGGCCAGAACTGGGGCTACCAGAGCCGCATGCAGCTCTCCGCGCTCCCGCTGCTGGTGCTCGCCACCATCGCCGTGTTCCACACCGCTGGCGCACGCTGGAACACCGTCCGGATCGCAGCCACGGCAGTGGCCTTGTTTGTCGGATCGTTTCCCGTCATGCAGACGCAAAATGTCGGCTACGCGCTTGCCACCTCTGAGCGCCGGCCTGCCGTCACCATTACGCCCGACAGCTACCGCGAGACCGGCGAGGCGGTGGATCGGATCCGCGAAGCCCTCGGAGCCGACACGATCAGCTTCATGACGCCGGACGTCGGCGGTTCCAGCCTCTGCTGCCCGAGGCTGGGAATAGTCGACCTCGCCCTGTTGGCCAACCCCCGATTGGCCGGCGACGGTTACGCGGACTTCGACGCGTACCTCGCCGAGGTCCGACCGGACGTCATCGAAACTCACGGCCTCTGGTCGTGGGTGTCGGGCATCTACTCGTCTGCCACCTTCGTGCACGGCTACATGCCGGTCGTCTCCGGACGGACATGGGTCTGGGTTCGAGCCGATCTCGCCGAGCGGCTGACGAATCGTTCTCCCGCCCCCGGCAACGACTCGGAACTCCGCGACCGGGGCGACCCGATCGACGAGAGCTTCCTCGCGGCTCACCCGCAGGCGCCCATCTACCTGGGGTAGCAACCCGGGGCGGGCCTTGGGTACCTATTTGATCGTTGACCCGGGTGTGCCGCTGAGAACGGTCCAAGAGACAGGCTCTAGCCCCGGCTGTGCAAAGCCTGTGAGAGCGCGCTCATGCTGATGTCGACGATCGTGCGGAGCTGCTTCTGGCTCGCCCGGGCCCTGCTCATCACGGCCAGCGACTGGTTGACCGCCGTGATGTGAGTGGCGTAGTTCTCGGCGTCGCCCTCGGCCAACTCCGCGGTGTTCAAGGCGGTCCGCAGCCGTGCACGCTGGAGCCCCACAGCTTCGATCGCACGCGTGGCGATAGCGGGGCTGAGTACCGGTGTCGCCATCGCGGTCTGAGCGACCAGACATCCGTCCGGCACGTCGGGGTCGGCGATGCGTTGGAGGGTGACCTCGAAAAATGCCCGTATCGCCCGCAGCGGTTCCCCGGACGCACCGGAGGAAAGCGCCTGCTCGTACCTGTCTCCGTACCGGATGGCGTAGCGGTCCAGGCAGCGCAGGTAGAGCGAGTCTTTGTCGCCGAACGAGGAGTAGATGGAACTTCGGTTTAGTCCGGTCGCCCTGGAGAGGTCGTCGAGCGAGGTGTCGGCGTACCCGGCCCGCCAGAACTGGACCATCGCCGCGTCGAGCGCGATGTCCACGTCGAACTGCTTCTTCCCGGCCATCCCGCATGCACCCCGATCTCGAGCCAGTCCGTCGTGGCCTTGCGCCCATCCTATCTTGAACCGATCAGTCCAAGTTGAGTTAGGCTCGAGGCATGACCGACGCCGCCATCGCCCCGAGCTCTCCCGGCCAGAACCACGTCCCCGGGCTGCCGCTGCGCGACCTCGCGGGCTTCACCCACCGCTGGGTCGACGCGGAAGGAATCCGACTGCACGCCGTGGAAGGCGGTCGGTCGAGCGGCCCCACCGTCGTGCTGCTCGCCGGATTCCCGCAGACCTGGTGGGCCTGGCACAAGGCGATGCCGCGCCTTGCCGAGCGCTTCCACGTGATCGCGATCGACCTGCCGGGACAGGGCCACTCCGATCGTCCCCAAGGGAGCTACGACACTCACACCCTCGCTTCGCGCGTCCAAGCCGCGCTGACCGCGCTCAACGTGCCGAAGTACTGGCTCGTCGCCCACGACATCGGGGCCTGCGTCGCCTTCTCGCTCGCCCTGAGGTACCAAGAC
>JAODNO010000105.1 GCA_025465235.1 Pseudonocardia sp. | reverse complement strand
CCCGCGCCGGCGACCGAGACCACCCCGGCGGACGCCTCATCGTCGGAGACCCCGGCAGCGTTCGACCCGAACACCCCGCCCGCCGCCTAGGACTCACACCGCGCAGAACCCCCGAGGCTGCGGCCGTGTGACAGCGGAGCAGCCACCACAGCCCATCTAAATAGCCGTCTACGGAGGTCATGTGCTTTCCGACGCCTCCGAATCCGGCACCCCTGGGTGGTGGCTGCTCCGACTGGGTAAGCGCCTGTCCGACGACCAGAAGCGGTTTGACCGCCTCGAGTCGTATTGGAACGGCAACCCGCCGGTCCCGTTCGGGAACCAAAGGATGCGGGAGGCCTACCGCCGTTTGCAGCGGATGGCCCGCACTAACTTCGGCCTGCTCCTCGTCGAGTCCGTCGTCGAGCGCCTCTCGGTGGTCGGGTTCCGGGCTGGGTCTGAGGAGACCGAGTCCGCGGACAAGGAGGCGTGGCGGCAGTGGCAGGCGAACAGCTTGGACGCCGACGCCACGCTGGTCCACCGGGCCGCCCTGATCATGTCCCGGTCGTATGTGATCGTCGGCGAGGACGAGGACACTCCCGGTCAGCCTTTGGTGACGGTGGAGGATCCGCGTCAGGTCATCCACGAGGCGTCCCCGACGAACCGCCGCAAGGTGATCGCGGCGCTCAAGACATGGAAGGACGACGTCGCAGGCCGTCAGGTCGCCGTCGTCTATTTGCCTGACACGGTGCACTACTACTGGGCGACGTCCTCCCTCAACGACGGATCGACCGCCGCCGAGGTGTGGCAGGCCGGCTCGTGGGAGATCGACGAGTCCGAGTTCCCTGGTGGCGTCGCCGCGAACACGCTCGGGAAGGTCCCGGTCGTGCCGTTCGTGAACCGGCCCGGGATCGATGGCGAGGGCCTCGGCGAGTTCGAGGATGTCACCGACATCCTCGACCGCATCAACACCGGAATCCTGGACCGGATGGTTGTCGGCGCGATGCAGGCTTACCGGCAGCGGTATGCCACTGGTGTCGAGGTCGAGGATGAGGACGGCAACGCCACCGCGGAGTTCGATCCGGGTGCGGACCTGATGTGGGTGGTCCCGGACGAGAAGGCCCATTTCGGCGAGTTCAACGTGACCGATTTGACGCCGATCGTGAAGGCCATCGAATCGGACGTCTCCTATCTGGGGGCGATCTCGAGGACCCCGCCGAGCTATCTGCTGGCGGCGATCGTGAACGCTTCCGGTGATGCTTTGGCGGCGGCTGAGGTCGGCCTGGTGTCGAAGTGCCGCGAACGCTCCATCGAGTTCGGGGACGCGTGGGAGAACGTGTACCGGCTGATGTCGAAGGTCACCGGCAACAACGTCACCCCCGACTGCGAGGTGCTGTGGTCGGATCCGCAGTTCCGCAGCCTGTCGGAGCTCGCCGGCGCATCCGTGCAGCTGATGACGGCGGGTGTGCCGTGGCGGACCCGGATGCAGAAGCTCGACTACACGCCGACGGAGATCGACCGCATGTCCGCGGAACGCATCGCCGATGCTCTGCTGTCGTCGACTCTCGCGCCGCTGTCCGTGGCCGAGGGCGGCCAGATCGGTACCCGCGGCGCCACGTTCGCGGGGGCGTCGCTGTCGGCGCTCGGGGACAAGCAGCAGGCCCCGATCATCCCGACCGCGGCGAAGGCCCCACCACCCGAACCGCCGCCGGCTAAGCAGTGACCGCCCCGGTCGTAGACCCTGCGGTGGTCACGGCCGGGTACGCGGCCCAGCAGGCCGCGTCGAGGGCGAACGTCCTCGCCTACCTTGCCGCGTTGTGGGCCCGGCTCACGTCCTACCGGACCCCGGACGCTGAATCCTTCGCCGCGCAGGTCGCGCCGATCGTCACCGGGGCGCAGCAGCACACCGCCTCCCTGACCGCGGCGTATCTGTCGCAGGTGGTCGCGTTGGGTGGGGGAGTCCCGCCGACGTCGGTCCCGATCGGGGCCGTCGACGACGCCGCGCTGCGCGGGGTCCCGGCGCTCGAGGTGTACCAGCGGCCGTTCAAGCAGATTTGGTACGACCTGTCGCAGGGCAAGCCCCTCGACCAGGCCGTCACCTCCGCGGGACAGCGGCTGCAGAAGACCGCATCAACAGACCTGCAGCTCGCGAAGACCCACACCGCGCGCCAGGTGATGAAAAGCTCCGGCCGGGTGTTTGGGTATCGCCGCGTCCTCACCGGTGCGAAGAACTGCGCGCTCTGCCTCATCGCCTCAACGCAGCGCTACCGCAAGCAAGAGCTGCTACCCATCCATCCCGCGTGCGACTGCGGAATCTCCCCGGTCTTCTCCAGCAGCGACCCCGGCCAGGTCATCGACACTGGCCAGGTCGCCGAAGGAGCCAAAGCCTCGAGCGTCACCGCCGCCGGCGTGCAGATCTACCACCCGGGCGACGTGACTAACGAGGGCTACCTGCTCGAAGCGATCCACGACGCTGTCGCCCGCGACCTCGGGGAGCAGTACGTAGACCGCGGCGCCCGTGGCCCGATGGATTACCGCAAGGTCATGATCGTCCACCACCACGACGAGTTGGGGCCAGTCCTCGCCGTGCGCGGCCAGAACTTCCAGGGCCCAGCAGGCCTGCGTTAACGCCCGGGGGTGAGCACCGTGTGGATGCTCCCCGTCCTCGCCGCCCTCGGCCTCGCCTGCGCCTCCGCTGTGTGGCGCATGACCAAGAACTGAGCGCAGCGGACACCCCTAAGACTTCCGGCCACCACGGCCGGTAGCGCCCCAACCAGCGCAGGCCCTGGTGGCCGGCAGGTACGGGGTGAGCACACCACGTCGCGTCAGGCCCGGGCGGCCGGCGGCGTCGAGGCCCCGGAGGCCAACCCATGAGCGACACCCCCGAGTCGACTGCGCCCGAAAACGGCCCCGACGCCGACGCCCCCGAGCCCCAGACGGACGCCCAGGCGGCGCCGCAGG
>JAODNO010000060.1 GCA_025465235.1 Pseudonocardia sp. | reverse complement strand
CCGGTTGAAGAACCAGGTGCACGCGATCTTGCACCGCAACCTGATCGCGCGCTGCCCGGCGGCGGACCTGTTCGGTCACAAGGGCCGAGCCTGGCTGGCGGCGCAGCAGCTGCCGCCCGACGAGCTGTCGCCGCGACGGCGCTGCTGCGTCAGCTGGACTTCCACGGCCAGGAGCTCCGGTTGATCGACACCGATCTCGGGCAGGTCGCGCTCGCGCGGCCGGAAGTGTTGCGGTTGATGACGGTGCCCGGGATCGACGCGACCGTGGGGTTGTCGATCGTGGCGGCGGTCGGGGACTTCACCCGGTTCCGCACCCACCCGAATGAGGGAGAGCCCGGACCGCCGCGCCACGAGGAAGATCACCGGCATCAGCAGGACGAGCCCGATCTCGAAGAACATCGGCAGCCCGATCAGAGCACCGACCAGAGCCATGGCCCAGGGCAAGGTGCGGGTGCTGGAGTGCCCGACGATGGTGTCGACGATCTCGTCGGCGCCCCCGGAGTCGGCGAGCAGTTTGCCGAACATCGCGCCGAGTGCGATCAGGGTGCCGATGCTTGCGGCCGTGTCACCGAAGCCCTTGCCGAAACTGTCGATGGTCTTGGCGATCGGCAGGCCGGCGATGGCGCCGACGACGAGGGAGCCGATGGTCAGACCCAAAAATGGGTGCACTTTGAACCGGGTGATGAGCACGACGATCAGCACGATGCCGATCAAGGCCGCGGCGATCAGCCGGGGGCCGGAGGCGGTCCCGGCGGATTGGGCGAGCACGAGCGCGGCGGTCGCGGTGGTCATCGTCAGGCTCCCAGGCTGCTGTGGCGCGCGGTCGCGGTGAGGTACCTCTCGACGAGCGCGTCGACGGGCAGATCAAGATCGAGGGTCAGCCCGTTCTCGTCGGGTTGGAGCGGCACCAGGGTGGCGAACTGCGAGGTGACCAGGGCAGCGGGCTTGAAGTGCCCGGGCCGCCCGGCGACCCGGCGGGCGATCACCTCGGGGCTGCCATGCAGGTGAACGAACACGACTGCAGGCGCGGCCTCGCGGAGGATGTTGGGGTACCAGCGCTTGCGCGCCGAACAGCTGACGACGCCGCCGGCATCGGCGTGAGCGTGGCGAACCTGCAGGTCGCGGGGACGGCTGCGTTTCGGGAACCCTCATGCTCGAGGAGCCCTCGGAGCAGCAAGCTCACCCGGCGGATTCGCCGTTCCACATGTCCACGGCGAGCGCCAGGCCACCGACCGGGTCTCGCTCCCAGACGACGACGTACTTCACGGTCGGGGTGTTCGTCTCACCACCCTCCGGCTGGATCGTGATGGTTGCGCGACCGACCTCGTGCAGCACGTCCCCGGAGCCGGCCAGCCTCAGTGTCACCAGGTTGATGCCCCGAGCACCCGCTGCCATCAGTCCCCGCCAGAACTCCTCGATCATCGCCCGCCCGGAGATCATGGGGGCGTCCGGCGGGAGGACCACCGCATCCTCGGCGTAGAGGGCGGCGACGCTCGCGGCGTCCCCACGCTCGAACGCCTCCATGAACCGGCGGTTGACCTCGTCCACCTCCGCGCGACCCTGCGCCATCATCGTCTCCGACATCACACGCCCCTCTCCGAGTCGATATGAGCGCCATCACACCGTGCTCGGTAGCGACCCCGCGGTCAAGGCATCAGCCGAGCGGACGGGTTCTTCGGCCCGGCATCCGGGTGATCACTCGGCGATCACGCCGCGACAAACTCCACTGTGGACACAGTGACTGCCGCGATGACTGCGATTCCCAGCCTTTTGGCGGGTACGTGTGGGTGCCGAGAACCCTGTCACGTCCCGCACGAGGCCCCGTATTTCAGGAGTCTCCTAGTAGTACTTTGTTAGGTTGAATCGGGGTAGGGGCGTTGGCAGGTGCGGCAGGCGCCGGTCCAGATAGCCAGGAGCGTCTGGAGTTCGCGGAGGACGGCGTAGAGAGTCAGGCCGGCGCAAGGGCTTTTGGGTCGTAGCGTAATTGCGTGCAGAATGCCTGTGCGAGAGCGGTGAGTGTGACGTGGCGGTGCCAGCCGGCATAGCTGCGGCCTTCGAAATGGTCGAGCCCGAGTCCGTCTTTGAGTTCACGGTAGTCGTGCTCGATGCGCCAGCGGATCTTCGCGAGTCGCACGAGTTCCCGTAGTGGTGTTTCGGCGGGCATGGTGGAGAGCCAGTAGTCAGTGGGCTCGGGTTTCCCGGGTGGCCATTCAGCGATCAGCCAGCATTCGGGTAGCGTGTCGTCGGCGGTGCGGGGGATGTCGCGGTTCGCCGGGCGAACGCGCAACGCGAGGAATCGGGACGCCATCGCAGCGGTCGGGTTGCGCGCATTCTTCCGGGAGCCGTGACGCCAGGTGACGCGGCGCAGCTCGCGGCGGCCCGCGGCCAGCGCCAGGGCGGCGAGGTTGCTGGGGTCGTCGCGGTAGCGCGGCACCGGGGGTCGACCGCGGCCGCTGTAGGGCGGCGTGACCGGGACGGCATCGGCCGGATAGGCGCTCGTGGTGCCCTTCACCGCGACCACGTAGGGCAGGCCACGCTCGGCGAGACCGAGACGGAACTCGGTGATGTCGCCGTAGCCGGCGTCCGCGACAACCGGCCGGTCCGGCAGACCCCAGCCACCGGTGTCCTCATCGCCGGTGTCCTCGCCGGTCTCCTGATCCGCGGTGATCTGGTCGAGCATGTCCAAGGCCAGCCGCCATTTCTCCCGATGCGCCACCTCCTCGGGAATCCTGCACCGCGCCCGCCGCCGCCGAATCTCGGCGATAGCAACAGGATCTGTGGTCGCGGCGGGGTCCCACGACTTCGGCATGAACAGCCGCCAGTTGATCGCCGCGGACGCCCAGTCGGTGACCGCGTGCACGCTGACCCCGATCTGGCAGTTCCCGACCTTCCCCAACGACCCGGAATACATGCGCGCGACCCCGGGCGAATCGGCTCCGTCCTTCGGGAAACCAGTATCGTCGATGACATAGGCGTCCGGGCGAACAAAGCCGTCGGCCCATCGGGCGACCCGCCGCGCCACCTCGACGTGATCCCAGGTCGACGAACTGACGAACTGCTGGAGCTGCTGATGATCCACACCCAGCCGAGCCGCCATCGGCTGCATCGACTTCCGCTTGCCGTCCAACATCAACCCGCGCAGGTAGAGCTCGCCCTTGGCCCGCTGGTCCGACCGCGCCAACCCACCGAGCATCTCGGCCGCGAACGCCTCCAGACGCGGCCTGACCTGATCCATCTCCTCCGGAGTCACGAACCCGACAAGATCACACGAGCGACCGGATCAGCGGTAGCGACACACCTAACAAAGTACTACTAGGCCGGCCGGCTGCCGCTCGCGGTCTTGTCGGCGGTTCGGGTGTAGTCCGGGTCGGTGCGGAGCCGACTATGCCTGGCGCCGTAGACGAAGTACACGATGAGCCCGGCGGCCATCCACACGACGAACCGGATCCACGTGCCCGCTGGCAGGTTGAGCATCAGGTAGAACGATGCCAGCGCCGCGAGGATGGGGACGACCGGGACGCCGGGGCATCGGAACGCGCGGGGCAGGTCGGGACGGGTGCGGCGCAGCGCCAGGACGCCGATGGCGACGAGGATGAAGGCGAACAAGGTACCGATGTTGACCAGCTCCGCCAGCTCGCTCAGCGGCACGAACGTCGAGATGACGGCCACCACGACACCGGTCGTCATCGTGGTACGGATCGGGGTGCCGAACCGCTCGCTCACGGTGGCGAACCCGGCCGGCAGCAGCCGGTCGCGGCCCATCGCGAAGAAGACCCGGCTCTGACCCAGCAGCAGGATCATCATGACCGTCGTCAGGCCGAGCAGCGCCCCCACCGAGATCACCGTCGCGAAGGCCGGTTGGCCGACCGAGCGGAACGCCTCCGCGAGCGGCGCCTTGACCTTGATATCGGTGTACTTCACCATCCCGGTGACCACCAGTGACACCGCGACGTAGAGCAAAGTGCAGATGCCCAGCGACCCGAGAATACCGATCGGCATGTCCCGCTGCGGTTTCCTGGTCTCCTCCGCTGCGGTCGCGACGATGTCGAAGCCGATGAATGCGAAGAACACCAGCGCGGCGCCGGTGATGATGCCCGTGACACCGAAGGAGCCTGGGGCGACGCCGAGATCCTGCAGCAACGACGGGGTGCTCTCCGCGCCCCCGGCGGGCGGGGAACCTGCCGGCGGGATGAACGGCGAGTAGTTGCTGGCCTTGATGTAGAACAAGCCGGCCACGATGACGAACAGCACGACCGCGATCTTGATGGCGACGATCGCCATGTTCACCCGCGAGGAGACCTTGATCCCCAGGCAGATGACGCCGCTGAGGATCAGGACGATCACCGCGGCGACCAGGTTGTGCCCATCGCCGTAGGCCCAGTCCGGGATGGTGACGCCCACCTGCTTCATCACGTCGGCGAAGTAGGTTGACCAGCCGACCGCTACGGTGCTCGCGCCGAGAGCGAGCTCGAGGATGAGGTCCCAGCCGATGATCCATGCCACCAGCTCGCCGAGACTGGCGTAGGAGAAGGTGTACGCGGAGCCGGCCACCGGCACCGTGCTGGCGAACTCCGCGTAACACAGCGCTGCGAGCGCGCAGGCGATGCCGGCGACGACGAACGAGAGCGCGACGGCCGGGCCGGCTTGGACCCCGGCGGCCTTGCCGGTGAGCACGAAAATGCCGGTACCGATGATCACCCCCACCCCAAAGACGGTGAGGTCGATCGGACCGAGCCGTTTACGGAGCTGATGCGTGGGTTCCTCGGTGTCCGTTATGGACTGCTCGATGGTCTTCGTACGCCCCAGATTCATGGCCCACCTCTCCTCGGCGAGTGGCGACCGCGGTACCGGCTCAGACGCGTGGCTGCGTCAGCTGGTGCAGTGTCCCACGGTCGTGGCAGGTACGTCTCGGCTCGAGGGGACGGGTCTTCTGGGCGTGAGTAACCACCCCACACGGAAGTTTCCGTATTGGCCCGAGACCGCGGTGTGGTACGGGCTGCCGGCGGGAAGGATTCCGACGCTCTGCAGGGTGCTGGCTCACACCGCCCACGCGTTGTCCAGCGACTCCACGGGCTCGACCGGGAGTTGTCGGCGCAGAACACCTCCAGCAGCGCCCGCGCGCGCCCGGGCTCCTCGTCCCGGAGGGCGGACCGGGCCTCGAGCGCGCAGATGCCCCGCGCGACCGTTCCACTGAGCCCGACGACCCGGTATCCGCTGGGTTCGCCGGGCCGGCAACAGCCGGGTCAAGACGAGCAGAACCGTCCACCCGCAGCCGACGATCAGGGATCCCAGGCCGCAACGCCACCAACCCGATCATGCCGACGATCGCGCCCGCCACGAACCAGCAGCTCACAAATGTGATGGGGTTTCTGGCACGCACACCGTAAGGGGACGCTGTCGAATCGATGACCCGCGAGCGTGGCTGTGGGCAGGGGGTGGTACGCACGATCCGGTCATCCAGACACGACACCAGGCCGGGCCACCATGCGTCGGACGTCGCCCCGCGTGGATGCGGGACGACGTCCGAGAACTCGAAATCGGGTTACCAGGCGTGCATGGGGCGCCGTGCTGAACGGTCTCGGCGCCCATGAGCCGCGCGAGGATCAAGTACGTCAGTCTGAGTTCGATAAGGTGATCATGCTGAGCCGTTTGTCGGTCGCGAACCTGCAGGTCACGGTCACGGCCGACTTTCGGGCACCCACAGCGTGATGGCAGTCGTTCGTGAGCGGGACGACGCGCGACATGCGGTCAGCCCTGCGGGGTGCTCGGCTCCAGTGAGTAGCAGCACGTAGACGCGTGGGGCCACGGGTCGAGCTCGGTTCGACAGGCCTCGCTCACCGGCCGTCGAGTTGCTCGCGCACCTGGGCGGCGATGCGGGCGAGCGCGGCACCGAGGTGGCGTTGCTGTGCGGTGGTGAGCGGGTCGAACACCATTTGTCTGACCCGCTCGACATGAGCCGGGGCGCTGTCCGCAACCTTCCGCAGACCGGCGCCGGTCAGTGTCGCGAGGGTGTACCGGCCATTGTCCGGGTCGGGGCACCGGGTGACCCACCCGTGCTGCTCGAAACGGACCATCACCTTCGACAACCGTGGTTGCGTGCTGTTGCATTCCGAGGCCAGGTCGCTGAGCCGCTTCGTGCGCGTCTCGGTCATGGACAGCCGGGCCATCACGCTGTACTCGAAGTTCGAGATGCCCTCGTCCCGCTGCAACTGGCGATCCAGCAGCGTGGGCAGCGCGATGACCACGGTGAGCAGGTCCTGCCACAGCTGCTGCTGCTCGTCGTCCAGCCAACGGGGGGAGCCGACCATGGCGCGCAGCTTACTGGCTGAGCAACCTTGCAGCCCCGTCGTCTACTGATCCTGCCATCGACCGGAGGGTCGGGAGTGGGGTCTCCGCCGGCCAGGAGCAAGTCCGGCCCGTACGGGCTCTACGAAGCCGTGCATGTTGACTTGCCCAGGCAAGTCATGCAGTCTCGTTCACGGTTGCCCAGGCAAGTTAGTCGATGCTATGACGCCCAGCACTGAAGAGATCGAGACCGATGATGATCACAAGCAACCCGATGTCCTTCCTCCCGTCGGAACAGCCCGCCGGGGCCTACACAAGCATCTGGAACAGGTGTTGCCGCTGGCGAGGGAGCAGCCGGCATGGATCCCGTCCGACGGGCCCCTGCCCAGCCTCTTCGTCAGTCATGGGGCCCCGTTCACCCTTGACGACCCGCAGTGGATCGCCGAACTCTTCCGCTGGGCGCAGTCGATCCCGAAACCCCGGGCCATCGTGGTCGTCTCGGCGCACTGGGAAAAGGCATCGGTGGCAATTTCCCGGACCGCGGCCGGCACACCGCTCTACTACGATTTCAGCGGTTTCCATCCGCGCTACAAGACCCTGCCCTATGTCAGCCCGGACGCCACCACCCTGGCCCAGCGCATGGTGAGGACGTTTCCCGGCAGACGCCAGTGCACGAGTTCACCGAGCGTGGTCTCGATCACGGGGCCTTCATCCCGTTGATGGCGATGTATCCGGCGGCCGACATCCCGGTCGTGCAGCTGTCACTGCCCAGCTCGACCCTGGCGCACTGCTCGACCTCGGCTCACGCCTGCGGCCCCTGCGCGAGGAAGGTGTCCTCGTGCTCGGCTCCGGATTCATGACGCACAGCTTTGCCGTCTTTCGGAACCCTGCACTCGGCGCACACACCGCGGCATTCGGTGAATGGGCCAGCGATGCGCTCGCCCGAGGCGATGTCGACGCACTCGCCGACTTCCGTGCCAAGGCTCCCGGCGTCGACGTCGCGCACCCGACGTCCGACCACCACCTCCCCCTGTTGTTCACCGTGGGGCCGCGTCTGAACCGAGCAGCGCGGTGAGCGCCATCGACCGGATGGTTCTGGGCAACTCGACCCGGTTGGTGCAGATGAACTGAGCGGCCTCGTGCGCCGCACGGTATGCCGATGCGTTGACGGCCTCGGTAACAGGGCAGGTGGATGTGGCGACCACTGGTCCGGAGATTTCAGCCCCTTCGCCGCAGATCCGACACCACGAAAACACCATCAGGAGAGTGCCGTGAAGGCGATTCGATACCACGAGTTCGGCAGCATCGAGGTCCTGCGCCGGGAGGAGGTGGAGCGTCCGGTTCCCGGTGCCGGCCAGGTGCTGGTGAAGGTGGCCGCCACCTCGTTCAACCCCGTCGACGACCACATCCGACTGGGTGTGCTCGCTGAAATGATCCCCACGGAGCTGCCGATCACCCCCGGGCTCGACGTCGCAGGCACCGTTGCCGAGCTCGGTGCAGGGGTCAGCGGGCTGCAGGTAGGGGACCAGGTCATCGCCATGTTCCCGTTGGACGCGCACGGTGGCGCCGCTGAGTACGCGGTCGTGGCGGCCGACCTGGTGACCGCCGCTCCCCGCAGCATCGCTCTGATCGACGCCGCATCACTACCCCTGACCGGCCTGGCCGCTCACCAGGCGACCGTCGAGCTCGCGGAGGTCAAGGCGGGCCAGACCGTTCTGGTCAATGGGGCAGGCGGTGCTGTGGGCAGCATCGTGGTCCAGCTCGCTGCTGACGCCGGCGCGAAGGTGACCGCTGTCGACGGCCCCCAGCACGCCGACCGCCTGAGGGGCTACAGCGCGGAGAAGGTCGCCGGCCCGCTGGACCTTGATGCGGGTCCGGCTGCTGTTGGTGGCCCCTTCGACGTGGTGGTGAACCACGTGCGCCTGGCTCCGGAGGAGCTGGCGAAGCTGACCCCCTACGTGGCCGACGGCGGGATCGTCGTCAGCTCCGCAGGTCCGGTGCCGGCCGACGAGGCACGTTCGGTACGCACGGCGAGCGTGTGGGTCGCCCCCAACGGTTCCCACCTGGCCGACCTCGTCTCCCGCGTGGACGACGGCCGACTCAAGCTGCACATCGTCGACCGCCGCCCACTGGAGGAGCTGCCGACCGTGCACCAGGACGCGAGCAACGGCAAGCTGCTCGGCAAGACGGTCATCGTCGTCGCCTGAAACCCCGCCGCGTCTGGGCCCACCGGCGAAGTCGAGAATGACGCCCCGCAGCCGCGTTGGAACAGTTCACTTCACCGACGTGACCGGCGTGGTGCGTGGTTCAGCCGACGGCACACGCGGCAGGGCGAGCGCGGTCGGCACCCGTTTCCTGTGCGAGGTACACGTGCAGCTCGCCGTCGTGCTCGGCAGCCAGCCGACACGCCGGGTCCCAACCGCGCACGGCGTGGATGTCGGTCCCGGGAGGCAGGAAGCCGGTGTCGCCGTCTCTCGGCAATCCCGGGTCTGTGCCGGTGCGGTCGTTCAAGGCGCTCAGCGAGCATAGCGACTCGGCGACCACCTCGCCCAGATCAGCGGGACTGATCGGTGGCGTCGGTGTAAAGCCGGTCAGGTATTCCCGGCCGTCGAGGCGGATGAAGTCCACGTAGTCGATGATGACCAGCCGTGGCGTCGTTCCTGTCGAGGTGGTGACCTCCGGGCACCCGTCAGCGGGCGCAGATATCGTCGTCGGTGGAGGTGCGGGCGGCTGGCCTACCGGTGGCAGAGCCGTTGAGCATCCGATGGTGATGCTCGCCGTCGAGGCGATGACCAGCGCCGAGCATGCCGCGCGCAGCGCGCCTAGACAGTCGCTTCCCATCGGGCTCTCCTCGGGGCTGCGGCGCAATGCGCCGGGGTAAACGTGGGGCGGATCGTCGCTGGTCAGCCGCGGCAAGCTGCTGAGCTGATGTTATGCGCATCCAACTTGGCATTGTGCGAACCGTAACCTGCAGGTAGACGCGCTGCCGTTCGCCGTCGAACCAGCCCACAGCAAGCCGCGGCGCGGCGGGTATCGGAAGCAGACGAGTAACCTCACCTCGCTCCCGGGTACCGGGCTACACGAGCCGGATGGCTGTGTCGCAGGTGTCGTTAGCCCCGCAGACCGTCTGGCATCGTTACGGTTCGGGCTTATGAATAGGCCCCTGCGTCCACCGCGACATGAGATCCAAGATCGCGGGTCCTCGTCGCGCCGCCGGGCGCGGGGAAGACGGTGATCGCCTGTGCCCTGATTGCCCGCCACGCAACGTCGACGCTGGTCCTGGTGGACCGCAAGACGTTGGCCGATCAAATGGCGGGCGCGCGTGCAGGAACATCTCGGGGTCACTGCGGGACAGCTCGGCGGCGGCCGCATGAAGATGCGAGGCACGGTGGACGTCGCGATGCTCCAGACTCTGGCGCGGCACGACGACCTGGCCGAGTTGACCGCGGGATACGGTCTCGTCGTGGTGGACGAGTGTCATCACATCCCGGCCGCGGCGTTCGAGAACGCGGTGCGCCAGATCTCGGCGAAGCGGTGGCTGGGTCTGACCGCGACTCCCTACCGGCGTGACGAGCTGGATGATCTGATCGCGCTGCAGCTCGGACCGGTGCGCCACACGATGTCGGCGCCGTCACCGGGCACCCTTGCCTCCGCGGCCGCCGGTGGGATCCCGGAACGGCTGCTCACGGTCCATGCGACCGCATTCGACTACCGCGGTGACGCCGATCCATCGGCGCCTGGCGGAATTGCCGCGATCTACCGGGATCTCGTTGCCGACGAGGGCCGCAACACGCAACTGGTCACCGACGTCCTGGCCGCCCTCGACCGTGGCCGCCACTGCATGGTGCTGACCCAGTGGACGGCACACGTCGACGCGCTTGCCGAGACGCTGCGCGAAGCCGGGCGTGATCCGATCGTGCTACGTGGTGGCATGGGTACTCGCGCACGGGTGGCCGCCCTCGAACGGATGAGACCGGAGAGTGGGCCGCTCCTGGCGGTCGCTACTGGTCCGTACGTCGGTGAGGGGTTCGACTGCGCGGCGCTCGACACCGTGTTCCTCGCCGCGCCGATCGCTTTCAAGGGTCGGCTCGTCCAGTACGTCGGCCGCATCCTGAGGCCGTCCCCGGGCAAGGAATTCGTCGAGGTGCACGACTACCACGACGTCGACACCGGGGTGCTGGCCTCCTCGCTTGCCAAACGTGCCCCCGGCTATATCAGCCTGGGCTTTCCCGATCCGCGTAGGCTTCGCCACGTGTTGCCGTAGCCGACGCGACGTACCCGCAGCGTGAGCGTCCCTGCGTGATCCGCTGAAATCCGACTCAAATGCGATCAACGTGGTTGATCTGCACGACTCAGCCGACTTGGTTATCGACGTTCCCCGTCTTGGGGCGTTGGACGCGTCCATCGACGCTCTGGGCACGCTGTAGGTGGGGGGATGGGTAGAATAGATGGGCGTTGAGCAGGCTGATCCTCAATCTGGTTCGGCCGCGTGACCGGATTGCAAGCGTAGTTGCCAGCGGCGGAAGAAGTCGCGGAGGACGGCGACATCGCACGGGGCTATCGGGATCTCGTCGTCGTCGAATCGGCTGAGGGATCCGATCATGGTGGCGAGGACGGCCGGGTCGAATCCCGGGTCAATCTGCATGGCGCGGTGGAGGAGGAGGTCGGTGTCGTAGCGCTCGGCGAGGGTGTAGACATCGAAGGCGTCGCGGGCGGAAGGAACGGTGCTGCATCCGGCGCGGGTGAAGAGGTCGAGGTCCTGTGTCGGTCGGGATGTCAGGTGCTGGGCGGCTAACGCGGCTCCGCCGGCGAGGAGGAACCCATCGCTTTCGGGCAGCGAGAAGAACAGCTCGGCGACGGCGACCTGGAACGGCGTGAGACCGGCTGAAGTTTGTTCCACTATGCGGCGGCGGTCGCCGTCTGCTCGATCAGGGGCGCCCACGCGGTGCGAACGTCTCGGGGCAGAACGAGGTCGTTCCATAACTCGACGAGCAGGACTCCGTCGATGTAGGCGAGAAGGTCCTCGGCGGTGCCTTCGCGGAGCACGATCTCGTAGACGCGGGCGCGCTGCCGGCGGTCGCGCAGGTTGAACGTGCGGGCCGGTTCTGACCAGTTCAGGTGCAACGGCAATGTGACGGTGGCGAGCGCGCGGACCGGATCAAGACGCGGTAGGTGCGACGGCACGAGCACGGAACGACCTCGCGCTGTCGTCTTCTCGGTGAACGTGATTGTCGGTGTGGCGGTCAGTTCGAAGCCGGCGGCGGCGAGGATCCGGGTGGCGGTCTGCAGGGTGGGGGAGCGATGGTCGTGTTCGTAGGACGACAGCGTCGGTCGTGACGTGCCAGCGCGCTCGGCGAGCTCGTCCTGGCTGAGCCCGGCCGCGCGGCGTGCTTCGGCCAGCATCCGACCCGGTTCCATCGGCCCTCCCAAGGTATCTGATCGGATACGTTACCGTCTGGGCGCGCGAGCCGGCAAGTCACGGGTGTGCCAGCTGTGATCAAGGCTGTGGGTGCCAGAAACTTCGTCACGGCTGCGGCCTGCGGACTTGCGTCGGGCTCCGAGCGACATGATCGGGTTGTCGGGATTGTCCTGTCGGGTTCCAGAACTCGGCTGTCGGGGTTGACCTGAGGTTTAGGCTGCCCGTTCGTACTCGTTGATCAGGCCTCCGAGGATCGGTCGACGCCTGATCCGCTCGTGGCCGAGATCCGCGGTGGGATGATCAGGCCGTGGCGGGAGAAGTTGCAGCGCCCGACGCGGTCGCCGAGCGTTGTGAAGTCGGTCCGAGGCGCGGT